>CAZIDS010000034.1:0-16279 GCA_964537945.1 uncultured Gemmatimonas sp.
GTCGCCTTCGGCGCGCTCGGCACGCCGCTCCTCGCACTGCAGGGCGTGACCGGCCTTCCCTTGAACGGGCTCTCGGCGCATGTCGGATTCCAGCTGCCGCCGTTCGCGGTGCTCATCCCGTTCTGGCTCGTCGCCGCGTACGCCGGACGGAAAGGCGTACGCGAGACGTGGCCGGCCCTGCTCGTCGCCGGCGTCTCGTTCGCCATCCCGCAGTTCCTGATGGCGACGCTGCACGGCCCGTGGCTGGTGGACGTGGTCGCGTCGGTCTGCTCGATGGCGGCGCTGACGCTGTTCCTCCGGTTCTGGCGTCCTTCGGCGATGCAGTCACCGCACGACGCGGGCGCGCTCCGGCGCGCCTGGACGCCGTGGATCATCCTGACGCTCGTCGTGTTCGCCTGGGGGACGCCGCAGGTGAAGGCGTTCCTGAACGGGCTGTCGGCGCCCGCGTTCCCGGTGCCCGGCCTGCACGAGATGGTCACGCGCGTCGCGCCGGCGGTGGCCGAACCGAAGGCGGAGGCGGCGGTCTTCACGTTCAACTGGCTCAGCGCGACCGGCAGCGGCATCGCGCTGGCGGCGCTGCTCGGCGGGTTCGCGATGGGCTGCGACCTGCGCACGATGGCACTCACGTACGCTCGCACCGCGCGCAAGCTCGTGCCGTCGTTGCTCACGATCTCGGGGATGATGGCCCTCGGCTTCGTGACGCGGTATTCCGGCACCGACACGATCCTCGGTCTCGCGTTCGCGAAGACGGGGATCTTCTATCCGTTCTTCGGCGCGCTGCTGGGCTGGCTCGGCGTCGCGCTCACCGGCAGCGACACGTCATCGAACGTGCTCTTCGGCGGGCTGCAAGTGGTGTCGGCGCAGCAGACCGGCGTGCCGCCGATGCTGATGGCCGCAGCGAACAGCTCCGGCGGCGTGATGGGGAAGATGATCGACGCCCAGAGCATCGTGGTCGCGGGCGCGGCGACCGACGCGCGCGGGACGGAGGGGACGATCCTCCGCCGCGTCTTCTGGCACTCGCTCGCGCTCGCGTGCCTGATGGGGCTCTGGGTGCTGCTGCAGGCGTGGGGCGTGCTCCCCCACCCCGGCGAGAACTACTGAGTCCAGTTCTTCCGGTCGTCGGGCGGGACGAAGTTCGAGAGGAAGAGCTTCTCCTGCTCGGTGAGGCTGCCGTAGCCGGTGAGGGAGATCTTGTCGAGGATCCGGTTGACCTCGTCGCGCGAGAGCTGGTGGACGTTGTCGAGGTTCACGTTCTTCCAGCCGTCCTTGAGCGCCTTGTTCGTGGACGGCGCGACCTTGTCCACCTTGTCGCGGAAGCGGCGGGACGGCGAGTTGCGCTCGAGCAGCGTCAGGTAGATGTACCCGCCGGCGAAGCCGCCGAGGTGGGCGAAGTGCGCGATGCCGTCCTGCAACTGCCCGACGCCGGAGAAGAGGTCGAACATCGTGAACAGGACCACGAGCAGCCACGCCTCGACCGGGAGGATGCCGTAGATGTAGATCCGCTCGCGCGGCCAGAATGCGGCGTAGCAGATCATGACGCCGTAGAGCGCGCCCGAGGCGCCGACGATGCTCGCCTCCGGTGAGAGCACCAGCGAGAAGAGCGCGCCGGTGAGGCCCGCGACGAGGTACATCCGGATGAAGTGCCTGCTCGTGAGCCGTGACTCGACGCGGCTGCCGAACATCCAGAGGCCGAGCATGTTCCAGAAGATGTGCCCGAAGCCTCCGTGCACGAACATGTGGGTGACCCAGCCCCACGGCATCGTGAGCGCGAACCGGGGATAGAACGCGAGATACGGCCTGATCTGCGGCGCCAGGAACTCAGTGAAGGCGAACACCACCACGTTCGCGATCAGCAGCCGTCGTACCCAGAGATTCACGCGCTCGACTCCCCGATTCAGGTCAGTCGGCCGCGCGCCGCCTCGGCGCGCAACCGGTCCACCAATGCCGCCACCTCGGCGAGCTCGAACGGCTTCTCGAGCACCGGGGTCGTGAGGCCGGCGAGGAAGTTCGCCGCGCCGTCGCTGCTCACGTCTCCCGTCGCCATCACGAGCCGCGGCAGCAACGCCGGCAGCTTCTCCCGCACCCACGCATGGACCGCCACGCCGTCGAGCCCCGGCATCCGCACATCGCAGAGCACGAGGTCGTACTTCGCCGCCGCACCGGGCAGCGAAAGGTGCGCGATCGCCTGCTTCCCGTCAGCCGCCTCGTCCACCTGCCACCCGCTGCGCTCGAAGTATCGCCTGAGGGCGAGCCGGATGGGTTCCTCGTCATCCACGATCAGCAGCGCCGGGACCGCGTGCCCCTCGGTGACGCCGCCCGTGACCACCGCGACCCCGAGGGGCGGCGTGGGCGGCGCCGGCCGGCGCAGCGTCACCGGCAGGGACACGGTGAAGCGCGCCCCGCGCGCGCCATTCGCCGCCTCGAGCGTCCCGCGGTGCTCCTGCACGATGCCCAGCGACACGGGGAGGCCGAGCCCGGTGCCTTCGCCGGTGGGCTTGGTGGAGAAGAAGGGCTCGAAGATCCGCGGCAGCACGTCGGGCTGGATCCCGTCGCCGTCGTCGGTGACGACGATGACGTAGCGGTCGCCTTCGCGGCGCGCGTCGAGGCGCACGAGCCCATCGCGCGCCGCCGCCTGCGCCGCGTTCGTGAGGAGGTTCGTCACGACCTGCTCGAGGCCCGTGCGGTCGAGCTCGAGCGGCGTCTCGCCGTCGCGCACGTCGCACTCGAGGCGCACGCCGCGGCCGAACGCCGGCCGCAGCACGCGCACCACGGACTCGAGGATGGGGCCTGGCGCCTGCGGGCGCGGCGGGCGGTGGCCGCCGCGGCGCGCGAAGGTGAGCAGGTCGCGCACGATCACGCGCGAGCGCAGGGCCTGCGCCCGCACCACCTCGAGCGCCGCCCGGCGGTCGCCGTCCTCCTCGGTGAGCAGGAGGTCCTCGGTGAAGTTCAGCATCGCCGCGAGCGGGTTGTTCAGTTCGTGGGCGACACCGCTCACGAGCTTGGCGAGCGCCTCCGCGCGCGCCGACTCGGCCACGCGCGCCCGCAGCGCCGCCGCCTCGGCCTCGGCCGACACGCGCCGCGTGATGTCGGCGGCGACCCCCGCGATCCCGATCACCGTGCCGTCGGCGTCGCGCATCGGCGAGAGGTTGATGCGGAGCCGGCGCACGCCCGCGGGAATGCGGGCGTCCACGTCGCACTCGTACGTCACGTCCTCGCCGGCGAGCGCCCGGCGCAGCGCGCCGACGTGCGGCGCGCCCTGCGTCCGCGGAAAGAGCTCCTCGGGCGTCCGTCCGATCCACCGTTGCGGGTCGAGCCCCTCCGTCCGCACCCAGCGGCCGAACAAGCCGGCCATCCGCAGGTCGCCGTCCACGACGAAGAAGGCGCGGTCGAAGGCCGAGACGAGGGTGCGGAAGCGCTCGTTGCTCTCTCGGAGGGCCTGCGTGCGGACGATCTCGTCGGTGACGTCGCGCGCGAAGACGAGCGTCGCGGCCTCCTCGCTGCCCGCCGGGAGCGGGACGAAACGGACCGAGAGCCAGCGGAGGGTGCCGTCCTTGGTGTGGTAACGGACGGTCACCGGGGTGGCCGCCCCGTCGGCTGCCCGCTCCCGGGCCGCGAGCACGCGCTTGGGGTCCATCCCCGGCATGAAGGTCTCGATCGGGAGCGACCGAAGCTCATCGAGGGAGAATCCGGACTCCCGGACCGTGGCCGGATTGGCCTGCCGGATCCGCCCCTCGCGGTCCAGCGTCACGATCATGTCCGGCGCCTCGGCGACGAGCGTTGCGGCGACCGACGGGTCCCAGCTCTGCTGCGGCATCGGGCGGGAATCTACGCCCTCGGCCGGCCCCCGATGGGGCATCCGGCGGCTGCCCCCCTCCGGTGCGGCAAGACGCCCCGGTTGGCCGCTCAAGGGGTTCAGTCCGGCGCCGATACTCATCGATGACGAGTGTCCCCTCCCCTCCGCGCCTCCGATGGCCCAGGATCGCGAACCCATCACCGATTCCGTCAATCGCCGGAACTTCTACCGGGTGCAGTACCCGGTGACCGACCGACCCGCCTTCTGGGCCGGGGCGGTCCGCGGGCTGGTCGAGGATTGCTCCGAGACTGGGGCCCGCGTCACGATCGAGCACCTGCCGAAGGACGTCGAGATCAAGGTCGCCGACCGCATGGGCGTCTCGATCCGATTCCACCGGGGGGACGAGGTGGAGGCGGCGGGCTCGGTGGTGCGCTGGGACGGCAAGACGCTCGTGCTGCGCTTCGACCGCCAGCGGATCCCGTTCGGCCAGATCCTCAAGGAGCAGTGGTGGCTCCGCCAGCACTATCCCTGGCGGGAGGAGAAGTGATCGCGCCACCGCAGGCCGACGAGCGGCACCGCCTCGCGACCATGGCGTCTCCGTCCGGCCTCTTCCTGATGGATGCGGACGGCGAGGTGGTCTTCGCCAACCCGCGCGCCTGCGCGATCCTCGGGGCGAGCGAGCGCGACCTGCTCGGCAGCGGGTTCCTCGCCTACCTCCATCCGGACGACCGCGCCCGGGCGATCGAGCGCGTCGCCGAACGCCTGCTGCAGGGGGATGAGAACGGGAACGACTACCGGCTCGCGCGTCCCGACGGCGAGGAGGCGTGGATCCGCGTCTGGTCGTCGCCGACGCGCAGCCCGGCCGGCGAGGTCACTGGCCTCGCGGGCGCGATCGAGGACATCACGAAGCTCCGCGCGCAGGAGCAGGCGGCGCGCGCGCTCGAGCAGCGGCTCGAGCGGACGCAGCGGCTCGAGAGCCTCGGGCTCCTCGCCGGCGGCATCGCGCACGACTTCAACAACATGCTGATGGGCATCGTCGGCAACGCGACGATCGCGCAGATGGACGTCCCCGAGGGGAGCGAGGCCGCGCAGGCTCTCTCCGACCTCGTGCTCGCCGCCGAGCGCGCGACGGAACTGACCGCGCAGCTGCTCGCCTATGCCGGGCGCGGGCGCCGTGCCGAAGGTGCCGCCGACATCGGCGGCGTCGTGGAGGAGTCCCTGACGCTGCTCCGCACCACGCTGCCCTCCCGCGCGCAGGTGAAGCTCTCGCTCGACCTGCACGCGCCCCCGGTCGCCGGCGACGCGACCCGCCTGCGCCAGGTGGTGATGAACCTCATCTCGAACGCAGTGGACGCGCTCGGCGAGGGCGGCGGCGAGATCGCGGTGCGGACGAGCGTCGAGTCCGTCGACGCGGCGCGCAAGGCGGCGCTGCACGTGGACGGCGGCCTGCCGACCGGCGAGCACGTCGTGCTCGAGATCCGCGACACCGGCTGCGGGATGAGCGCGGCGACGCTGGCGCGCATCTTCGATCCCTTCTTCACCACGAAGAAGAAGGGCCGCGGCCTCGGCCTCGCGGCGACGATCGGCACCATCCGTGCGCACGAGGCGGGACTCGAGGTGGAGACCGCGCCCGGCGCGGGGACCGCGTTCCGCGTGATCCTCAAGTCCACCGACCGGCCGGTGCCGACGGCGCCGCGCCCGCAGCGCGTCTCGATCGACGGCAGCGGCGCGATCCTCGTCGTCGACGACGACAGCGCGGTGCGCGACGTGACGCGCCGCCTCCTCTCGCGGAACGGCTTCGAGGTGCTCGAGGCCGCCGACGGCGAGGCCGGCATCGCACGCCTCGCCGAGGCGGCCGGCCGCGTCCGCTGCGTGCTGCTCGATCTCACGATGCCGGGGATCGAGGCCAACGAGACGGTGCGCCGGATGCGCACGGTCGATCCCACGGTTCCGGTGGTCGTGATGTCGGGGCACAGCGAGCGGATGGTCGCGTCGCAATGCGCGGGCGTCCGCGTCTCCGGCATCCTCCACAAGCCGTTCGATCTCAGCGCGCTGCTCGAGGCCACGAAGGCCGCGCTCGTGCCCTGCCGTCCCGAGCCGATGCTCCAGTCATGATCGCCGTCGCCTCCCCCGCCGCCGAGCCGGCCGCCGCGCCGCGCCGCCGTGTGCCGCCGTTCGCGGTCTTCGCGGCGATCGTCGCGCTCGGCGCCGCCGTGCACATCGTGCGCACCGAACAGTCGGAGGCGAGAGCGACCGCGCGCCGGATGGAGAGCGGCGTGCAGCGACTCACCGCCGCCGTGCGCAACTGGGAGCAGGCGCAGCTCGCCCGCACGCGCGACTGGGCGGACGATCCCGCGGTGGGCTCGGCGGTCGTCGAGCTCCCGGCCTCGGTGCTCGCCGCCGCGCGCGCCGGCGCCGCCGAGGGCGTGCGCGCGGTCGCACTGCTCTCGCCCGACGGCCGCATCATCGCGTCCAGCGCGCCGACCCTGCTCATCGACCCGACCCTCGGCCAGCGAATCGCCGCGGTGCAGCGCGCCACCGGCGGCACGGCCTCCGTCGCCGGCCCGGTCTGGCCGACGCGCGCGCGCGCGCCCGGCAGCGGCGAGTGGCTCTTCATCTCCGCCGCACCGGTGCGCGGCGCCGACGGCAGCGTCAGCGGCGTGCTCGCCGTCTTCCACGACGTCAACGCGCCGCTGCGCGCAGCGCGGCAGCTGCTGCGCCAGGACCCGATGCTCGAGGCCTACCTCGTGAGCGAGGACGGCGAGCGCCTGACGACTGTCGGCGGCGTCGAGGCGCCGATCGCGGGGCCGGTCGGCAGCGCGGGGGTCGACCGCGTCGTCGCGCCGGCCGCGGTCTCGCAGTCGGCGCAGGGCCTGCGCGTGCGGCCGTACACCGGCGCGCTCGGCCGCAAGGCGGTGGGGGCCTGGACCCCCGCGGCGCCGCTCGCGGCGAGCGTCGTGTATGAGGTCGACGCCAGCGCGATCGCCGGCGCCGGCGCGCGCGCGGATGCGCTCGCCGCCGCGCTCGTGCTCGCCGCCCTGGGCATCGCCTTCGTCGCCCGCTCGGCCACGACCGCGGTACGGCAGAGCGGCGCGCAGGAGGCCGAGGTGCTCGCCGTCGTCGACTCGGCGCCGCACGCGGTGCTCGTGGCCGACGCGCGCGGCCGCGTCACGCGCGCGAACACGAAGGCCGCGATGCTGTTCGACGCGTCGGTCCTCTCGCTGGTCGGCACGCCGCTCGACCGGTGGCTCAAGTCGGCCGCGCCGCTCGTGAAGGACCGCATCGCCCCGTGGCTCGAGACGGCCGCGCGCGAGGGCGTCGCCAAGCGGGCCGACGGCCGCGAGGCCGACGTCGAGGTGCGCGTGGGCCAGGGCGAGTTCGCGGGCGCGGCGCTCTTCGTCGTCGTCCTGCTCGACCGCGCCGAGCTGCAGGGCGCGGTGCGCGCCGCGCGGGACGCGCGCGACGATGTCGCCCGCGCCCGCACGCGCCAGCAGGAGCTGGTGCAGGCGATGCACCAGGAGATCCGCACGCCGATGAGCCGCGTGATGGGCATGGCGCACCTGCTCAACGACTCGACGCTCTCCCCCGTCCAGCAGGGGTACGTCGACTCGCTGATGCGCTCGGCGCAGACGATGATGACGTTCGTCACCGACGTGCTCGACCTCGCGAAGATCGAGCAGGGGACGCTGCAGCTCGTCGAGGCGCCGTTCGAGGTGCGCGCGGCGATGGACGAGGTGGGCACGCTCACCGCGCAGGCCGCGACCACGAACCAGGTGCGCGTCGAGTCGCGCGTCACCGAGCGCACGCCGCAGTGGGTGATGGGCGACGCCGGCCGCTTCCGGCAGGTGCTCATCACCCTCGTCGGCAACGGGATCCGCTTCGCCGCGAACGGCCGCGTGAGCGTGAAGGTCGACGGCGAGCCCACCGGCACGGTGGTGAAGGTCCACGTGAAGGTCGCCGACACCGGCCCCGGCATGGACGCGGAGCAGGTGCGCCGCCTCTTCGCGAAGGACCCGACCACCGTGAGCAAGCTCGCCGGCGGAGGTCTCGGCCTGTCGATGGTGAAGCACCTCGTCGAGCTGATGGGCGGTCGCATCGAGGTGAAGTCGCTGCAGGGCGAGGGCACCACCTTCCAGTTCACCGTCACGCTGCGCGCGGCGCACGGCGCGACCAACGCGTCGGGCGAGACGGCCCGGCTCGCCGGCACGCGCGCGCTCGTCGTGGATGCCTCGGAGGCCGAAGGGGTCGTCACGCGCGAGTGGCTGCGCAGCTGGGGCATGCGCGTCGAGACGACCACCACGGCCGAGGAGGCGATGGGCCACCTGCGCCGCGCCGCGGCCGAGGGGGACCCGGTGGAGGTCGCGCTCGTGGACCGGCAGACGCTCGGCGAGCAGGCCGACGGCTTCGCGCGCCGCCTCCGCGCCGAGCCCGCGATCGCCGGCACGGGCCTGCTGATCGCGACGAGCGCGCCGGTGAGCGGCGAGGCCGAGCGTCTCGCGGCGGCGGGCTGCGACGCCGTCGTGCCGCGTCCGCTCGGCGCGGCCGGGCTCGCCCGCTCGCTCTCCGCCGTGGTGCAGCGCCCGCGCGCCGCGCGCGGCAACGGCACGCTCGTCACGACCGACGCCGCCTCGGTGGCATCGCGCCGCGGCGTGGAGCCGGTGGACGGCCACATCAACGTCGTCGAGGAGCCGTCGGCGCCCCGCCGTGTCGCGCCAGAGCCGGTCGCCGACTCGCGTCTGCACGTGCTGCTCGCCGAGGACAACCGCGTGAACCAGATCGTCGCGACGAACCTGCTGCAACGGCTCGGGTGCCGCGTCGAGGTCGTGCGCGACGGCGCCGAGGCGGTGAAGGTCGCCAGCCGGAACGAGTTCGACGTGATCCTGATGGACATCCAGATGCCGCACCTCGACGGGCTCGCGGCGACGACCCTGATCCGACGGCTGCCCCCGCCGTTCAACGGCCCGCACATCATCGCGATGGGGACCTCGGCGTCGCCCGAGGAGAAGGACCGCTACCTCGCGGCCGGGATGGATGACGCCGTCCCGAAGCCGCTGACGCCGGAGTCGGTGCAGGCGGCGCTCGAGCGACGGCCGGCCGGCCTGGAGCGCACCACGGCGTAGCGCTATGGCGGGGTGCCGTACCTCGCCCTATAGTGGGCGCGATGTCGCCCAGGACGTCCGAGTCCCTCCTGCAGGACCTGGCCCGTCAGGTGCCGGGGATGATCTTCCAGTTCCGTCGGTATCCCGACGGCCGTGATTGCTTCCCGTATGCGAGCGAGTCGATGCGGGAGATCTACGAGGTCGCGCCCGAGGACGCGCGCGACGACGCCGCGGCCGTGTTCGCGCGGGTGCATCCGGACGACCTCCTCGCCAAGGAGGAGAGCATCAGGGAATCGGTCCGCACGCTGGGCGAGTGGAGGTGGACCTATCGCGTGCTCCTCCCGCAGCGGGGGCTGCGCTGGCTGAGCGGCCGTGCGCGCCCGGAACGCCTGCCGGACGGCTCGACCCTCTGGCACGGCTACATCGAGGACGTCACGACGCAGCGGCGCGAAGGCCAGGAGCTGGCCCGCATCCGCGCGGGGATCGACAACTCGCTCACGGGATTCGCGACGACGGGCGCGGATGGGACGATCGACTACGTGAACCGCGCGGCGCTCGAGACCTGGGGCCTGTCCGACGCCTCCCAGGCGCTTGGCCGCCCGCTGAGCGACTTCTGGGTCTCCAATGCCGACTTCGGGTCGCTCGTGGAGCAGGTGCGCCGCGAGGGGTCGGGCGCGGGCGTCCTGACGGCGCGGCACGCCGACGGCGGTGAGCGGAGGATCCAGGTCCGCACCAACGCCATCCCCGGCCCGCTCGGCAGGCCGCTCGGCCTGATCGCGTCCCTCATGGACATCACAGACGCAGAAGCGACCGCGCACGCGCTGAAGGTGCGCGACCAGGCGCTCATGACCGCGCGCAACGCGCTGGTCATCGCCGACACCGAGGGCCGGCTCATCTTCGTGAATCCCGCGTTCGTGTCGATGTGGGGGTACGCCGACGTCTCGGAGGTCGAGGGGAAGCACGCCCTCTCCTTCGCCGATCCGGTCACGACCGCGCGCGTGCTCGAGACCCTCGCGCGCGAGGGCGCCTGGGAGGGCGAGCTCGTCGCGAACCGGCAGGACGGCACGCCGTTCGACATCCGCGTCTCGGCGAACGTGGTCCGCGGCGACGACGGGCAGGTCCGGTACCTCATGGCCTCGGTGGCCGACATCACGGACGCGAAGCGGATGGAGCTGCAGCTCCGCCAGTCGCAGAAGATGCAGACCGTCGGCCGCCTCGCGGGCGGCGTCGCGCACGACTTCAACAACCTGCTGACGGTCATGAAGGGCTACCTCGGCCTCGTGCGCGAACAGCTCGCGCCGGACTCTCCGCTCGACGCGGACCTCGCCGAGGTCGAGCGCGCCGCGAACTCGGCGGCGATGCTGACGCAGCGCCTGCTCGCCTTCTCGCGCCGGCAGCCCGTCGCGCCGCAGGTCCTCGACCTCGACGCGTCGGTCGCGCACCTGCGCGCGATGCTCGAGCGGGTGATCGGCGAGGACATCGAGCTGTCCGTCACGTCGGCGCCGGGGCTCGACCGCGTGCGGTTCGACCCGAACCAGATGGAACAGGTGCTGATGAACCTCGCGGTGAACGCGCGCGACGCGATGCCGTCGGGCGGCCGGCTCGAACTCGTGACCTCGAACCTGCGCGTCGAACGCGATCCCCCCCACCCCTTCCCGGCCGTGCCGCCGGGCGACTTCGTCCACCTCGTCGTGCGCGACACGGGGCACGGGATGTCGCCCGAGGTGCAGGCGCAGATCTTCGAGCCGTTCTTCACCACGAAGCCCCCGGGACATGGCACCGGGCTCGGCCTGGCGATGGTCTACGGCGCGGTGTCGCAGAACGACGGGTACGTCGCGGTCGAATCCGCGCCCGACCGCGGCACGGCGTTCCACGTGCTGCTGCCGGCGGTGGGCGAGGCGCCGAGCGCGCGCCCGTCGCCGAACGAGTCGTCGATGCCCGCGGGCAGCGAGGCCGTGCTGGTCGTCGAGGACGAACCGGCGATCCGCACGCTCGCCGCCCGCATGCTCGGCCGCCAGGGCTACCGCGTGCGCGCATGCGCCACCGGACCGGAGGCGATCGCTCTGCTCCAGGACTCTGACGAGCCCGTCGACCTCGTCGTGACCGACGTGATCATGCCGGAGATGCACGGCAGCGCGCTCGCCGAGGAACTGCGGCGGATGCGGCCGGGCGTGCGCGTGCTCTTCGTCTCGGGCTACACCGAGGAAGTGATCGGGCGGCACGGCGTGATGGAGGCGGGGGTCGACTTCCTGGCGAAACCGTACTCGGTGATGACCCTCGCCCGGCGGGTGCGCGAAGCACTCGACCGGCCGGCGGAGCGCTGAGCTCCACCGGCCGGCCGGGGACCGCGGGGGGTGGACTACTTGACCGTGATGACCTTCACGCCGCTGACCGCGGCGCCGGCGCTCACGTAGCCGATGGCGCCGGGTGTGCTGCGGACGAACGCGATGACCTCGTCGTCGCTCGCCTTCGCCGGCGGCGGGACATCCTTGCCCGCGAAGATCTGCTGCTGCCAGTAGGTCTCGACGGCCGTCACCGGCCGGCCGAGGACCGCCGTGCTGAACTCGGCGCGGACCGGGCTCGTCTTCACGAGGTCGACCGGCTTCGCCGCGGTGCCGCTCGGGAACTTCGGCGCCTGCTTGAGGAAGAGCTTGGCGATGACGTCCTTCGGCAGCTCGCTCTCGGCGACGCCCTCGTGGGCGATCACCTTGAACGCCTGCGCCTGGACGGGCTTCGCGACGAGCGCGAGGATCGCGGCCGCGAGGCCGGCGACGATACGGAGTGTGCGCATCGTGGTCACCTCAGAACGCGATCGCGATCGACGCGAGCAGGTAGTTGGTCTTGGTCGGCGGGGCGATCGTCGCGACGAACGGCGGACCGGCCGGCGGGATGATCGTCGGCACGCTCGTGTCGTAGTCGTAACCGGTGATGTGGTGCCCCTCGAGCTTGAACGCGATGTTCGCGCTCGTCGCCCAGGTGAACCCGATGGTCAGTTCCTGCGAGAGCGGGAGCTTGACGTCCGGCACCGGGTCGGGGAGGCCGACATGGATCCGCGCCTCCTGGTACTCGGCGGCGATCGTCAGCGGCGCGACGGGCTTCACGCCCGCCTGCGCATACCAGGCGTTGTACGTGTTCGTGCCGTCGTTGTCGAAGCGCGTGTATTCGGCGCGGACGAAGCCGCGCGAGCGGACCGCCTCGGCCGAGAACATCGCGGTCGTGGTCGGCTCGGGGCGCATCGAGTCGGGGAGCGTGAGGTTCGGGGTGTTGTCGTAGCGGGCGACGAAGCCGCCGAAGCGGAGCCCCTCGACCGGCGTGTTCACCCAGACCTGCGTGCCGACGGTGTTCTCGTTGCGGACCTGGTAGACGGTCGTGCCGCCGGCGCCGGCGAGCACTGCCCGCAGGTCGAAGCCGCCCGCGAACCCGTACGTCTCCACGCGGAAGCCGCCGAGGTCCCACGGCTTGCTCACGACGACGCCGTCGATCTGCTCGAGCGTCTCGCCGTAGACGGTGCGCCCGACGCGGTAGAACGGGAGCAGGGTGCCGACGAAGCGCACTTCATTGAAGAGGCCGCGCGGCAGCGGGGCGCGCCCCGCCTTCACCTTCACGCCGCTCTCGAAGGTGTGCTCGTAGAAGGCCCACACCGGATAGAACGCCGGCGCGGCCTCGTTCAGCGGCGAGCCGCCGAACGTGCGGTTGAGGAACTGCGTGACGACGCGGTCGTTGTCGTCGATCTGGTAGCCGAACTGCAGCGCGATGGCGCGGTAGTCCGTGGTGCCGTCCTTCGAGATGCCGAAGGCCTGCTGGTTGTCCGACTTGCCGTAGGCGACGTTGACCGACGAGTGGATCGAGAGCCGCTCGAAGATCTCCTGTGCCATCGCCGCGCGGGGCGCGATGGCCGCGACGAGCGCGGCAGCGAGGATGGGGCGGATGCGCATGGGTCGTGTGCGTGGTGCGGGTGGGACTGCGTGGCACTGCGGGAAGAGGGGGGTGCGGCGACTACGTGGGCTCAGGAGCGCCCGGTGAGCGACGGCGGCGGGGTGAGGCTCCGACCGCGTGGGGCCTCGCGACGGCTCGCGCGCTCCGCGCGCTCCGCGCGCTCCGCGCGCGGCCCGTGCGCGCCCTGCACGCGGAAGCGCTGCGCGAGCGACTGCATCTCGCCCGCCTGCGCGCTCAGCTCCTGCGAGGCGCTCGCGAACTCCTCGGCGTTGGCGGCCGTGCGCTGCGTGAGCTCGCCGATGCGCGTCATCGCGCCGGTGATCTCGGCGAGGTCGCTCGTCTGCGCCTCGGCGGCGCCGGCGATGCGGTCCATCGTGCCGGCGGCCTGCGAGACCTGGTCGCGGATCTCGGCGAGGCGTCGCGAGACACTCGTGTTGAGCGTGACGCCCTGCTCCGCCTTCGCGACCGACTGCTCGATGAGCGCCGCGGTGGACTTCGCCGCCTCGGCGGCGCGGATCGCGAGGTTCCGCACTTCGTCGGCGACCACCGCGAAGCCGCGGCCGGCGTCGCCGGCGCGCGCGGCCTCGACCGCGGCGTTCAAAGCGAGGAGGTTCGTCTGGAACGCGATCTCGTCGATCGACCGCACGATGCGCGCGGTGTCGTCAGCCGACTTCTTGATCTCGGCCACCGCGTGGGCGAGCGTCTCCATCCGCTGCACGCCCTCCTCGGTGATGGTGCGCGTGCGCTCCATCGCGCCGCGCGCCGCGACCGCCTCGGCGGCGTTCTGCTTGGTCGCCGCGTCGACGGCGTGCACCTTCTGCACCACCTCGTCGAGCGCGGCCGCCTGGTTCGACGACGACATCGCGAGGTCGGTCGACCCGGAGCCGATCTCGGCGCCGGCCGTGGTGACCTGCCCGATCGAGGCGTTGAGCGAGGCGAAGGCCTGCTCGATCTGGTCGAGCGCCGTGTTGAGCGCCCGCGTCACCTCGGCGTGCTCGCCGGCGTACTCGCCCTCGACGCGCACCGTGAGGTCGCGGGCGGCGACGCTCTCGAGCACGGCTCGGGCCGCGTGCACGGGCTCGACGACGGCGTCGAGCAGCGCATTCGTCCCGGCGATGAGTTCGCGGTACGCGCCGGCGAATCGCTGGGCCTCGCCCCGCTCGCTCAGGCGGCCGGCCCGGCCGGCGGCGATCAGCCGGCCCGCCTCGCCGACGATGTCCCGCAGGGTGTCGGCGGCCCGGTTCATGTTCTGCGAGAGCACGTCGTGCGCCGAGCGGGGCGAGACGCGCGACTCGAGGTCGCCGGCCACGAGCCGGTCGGCCGCGTGCGCGATCCCGCCGATGTAGCCCACCATCGCGCGGAACGCCTCGGCCAGCTGCCCGAGCTCGTCGGTCCCCTCGTGCGCGATCCGCTGGTCGAGCTCGCCCTCGGCGATGCCGCGCGCGGCGGCGGAGAGCTCGCGCATCGCACCGGTGATGCTGCGCACCGTGCTCACCGCGAGCCACGCCAGCAGCGCGAGCGCGAACACCAGCACGGCGGTGGTCGTGTACAGCGTGCGGTCCTGCGCCGCGACCGCGCTGGCGATCGCCGCGCTGATGCGCGTGCGCTCCCCGTCGACCCGCGCCTTGATCCGCTCCTGCATGCCGGCGGCCCCTTCGCGCATCGCGCCGAGCGCCTCCATGTCGGCGGTGCCGCCGATCATCGCCAGCGTCGCACGACGCGCGAGCGACGTGTAGGCCCGCCACGGCGTGGCGATCGAGTCGACGCCCGCCGCGCCATTCACTTCCAGGCGCCGCAGCGAGTCGATCGCCGCGTCGAACCGCGCGACGAGCGTATCGGCGCCGCCCACGGCCGCCGTGTCGCTCGCGCCCACCGCGTCCTGCAGGGCGCGCTGGTACGACGCGAGCGTCGTCTCGAGGCGCTGGCTCAGCGCGAGCGAGGCCGCGTACGAGGATTCGACGAGCTTCTGCTGGTGCACCGCCGCGCGGCCGAACCCGACCGTGACCGCGAGCGTGAGGACGAAGCCGACCGCCGCCACGGCGGGGAGCATCAGGATGCGGGTACGGAGCGGCAGCGTCGCGAGCATTGCGGGGCTTTCGTGGAAGGGAACAGCTCTCGTGCGTGAGGTGCCCGCGCGGCGGGACAGGGGTCCCGGGCGAGCGCCGTCTACCGCTGGTATCGGCAAGTCAGTGCACGACTTGAGCCGTCCGACGTTCCCTGACGCGGGCGCCGGAAGCGCGTCGGATCAGCCCGAGACGCCCACCGCGTTCCGCTCGAACCAGTCGCGCGTGGTGTGCAGCCAGGTGCGCAGGCGCTCGCTCTCCTGCCCGAGCAACTGCACGGCCTCCGCGCGCTCCGCCGGGTCCTGGTCGAGCCCGAAGAGCCGCTTCACGCGCTCCGCGGCGCGCGCGTACGGCATCGCACCCAGCATGCGGGCGGCGCCCTCGATGCGGTGCGCCGACCCGACGACCTTCGGCCGGTCGTCGAACTCGACCGCGGCGGTGAGGGCGGTGAGGTCCTCCTGGTCGGCGGCGAGGAACTCGCCGAGGGCCGCGCGCAGCACCTCGGGATCGTCCCCGAGCGCCTCCTTGAGCGCCTTGTGGCTCAGCGGCGCCGGCAGCGTGACCGGCAGGGCGCTCGTCACCGTCGAGGTCTTGTCGTCGCCGGGCGCGACCGCGGCCGGCGGCAGCCAGAAGCGCAGCGTCGCATCGAGTTCCTTGAGCGCGGCCGGCTTCGCGAGGAAGTCGTCCATCCCTGCCTCGACGCAGACGACGCGCTGCTCGTCGAACGCATTGCCGCTGAGCGCGATGATCGGCGTGCGGCCGAGCGACTGGTCGCGCTGCTCCTCGGCGCGGATGCGGCGCGCGAGCGTGAGCCCGTCCATCTCCGGCATGTGGAGGTCGGTGAGGACGAGGCCGTAGCGCCCGCTGCGCCAGGCGGCGAGGCCGGAGACGCCGTTGAGGTGCAGCTCGGCCGTGTAGCCGAGCACGCGCAGCTGCTTCTCGATGACGCGCTGCGCGATCGGGTGGTCCTCGCAGACGAGGATCAGGCGGCGCTCGGCGATCGCCTCGGCGACCGTCGCGACCTCGCGGACGGGCTGCGCGCGCGTCTCGGCGGTGACGGTCGGCAGGTCGGGCTCGTCGCGGCCGGCGGCGATGGCGATCGCGCGCAGCAGCGCGCTGCGCCGCGCGTGCGGCGCGATGACGACGCCGCCGTCGCCGCGCACCTCGGGACGCACGCTCGCGCCGCCGAAGAGCCGCACGACGTGCACGCGCCCGCCCTCGGGCGGAGCGGTGCGCGCACGCAGCGCGAGCATCGCCTCGCGCGGCACCTCGGGTCCGGTGACGATCACGTCGACGACCGTGCCCTCGGGGACGAGCGTGACCGCGTCGGGCGCGACGATGACCGCCGCCCCGCCGCGCTGCTCGGCGAGCGACGCGATGTAGCGCGC
>CAZIDS010000035.1:0-6015 GCA_964537945.1 uncultured Gemmatimonas sp.
TCGGCGTTCTGCTTCTCGACGAGGTCCTCGCCCGTCTTGCCGGTCACCTCGCGCGAGAAGAAGAGGTTGAGGCCGGAGTCGAGCGAGTTCCACTTCAGTGAATACTCGGGGCCGAGCAGCTCGGCCGAGAGGCGGAGTCCCGCGCCGACGAAACTCCAGCTCGTCGTCGCCTCGCCGATCACCTTGTGGCCGTCCTCGGTCTCGAACTCGATCATCACGCTCGCGAAGTCCTCGCTCGGGCGCTTCGAGTAGTCGATCGACGGGCCCATCATGTTCTTCAGCTTCTTCACGTAAGCCGGCCGCGACCACTTCAATGAAGCGATGTGGCCGGTGATGCGGACCGGCCTCACGGTGCTGAGCGAGTCGCCGGGCTTCGTGAGCAGGTAGCGCACGAGCAGGGCCGAGTGGCACATCATGTCGTTCAGCACGCCGCCGCCCTGGAGCGAGCCGTTCCAGAACCAGGGCATGTGCGGCCCGGAGTGCTCCTCGCCGGCGCGGGCGAGGTAGGGGCGGCCGGTGGTCGCGGCGCCGCGCGCCCAGATGAGCTTCTTGCCCGCCTCGACGTGCGGCGAGAAGAGCTGGTTCTCGAGATACCCGGTCTTGAGCCCGACCGACTTCACGAGCTTCGCGACGTCGCGCGCCTCGGCGACATTGCGGGCGAGCGGCTTCTCGCACGCGATCCCCTTCAGCGTGCCCTTGCCGGTCTTGATCGCGTGGACGATCTCCTCGACGTTCTCGATCCGCGCCTGGTTGGGCCCGCAGAGCCAGAGCGCGTCGATCGCGGGGTCGGCCACCATCTCGGTGATGCTCTTGTACGCCTTCGCCGCCCCGACATCGAGCTTGCGCGCGAGCTGGGCGGCGCTGGCGGCGTTGTTGGCGTTGGGCGACCAGACGCCGAGCACGTCGGCGTCACGGACGCCCTGCCAGGCCTGGATGTGGAAGCGGGTGTTGAAGCCGGAACCGATGAAGCCGACGCCGAGTCGGGAGGACATTTGGGGGGCGGTTGGGGAGGGGGCCAGGGCCCGCGGAGAAAATGGCACCATATGGCGAGCGTTACCAGACATCGGCGCCCGTTGCACCCGTGTGGACCTCGGGGGTAATTGCGGGATGCTGACTGCCCCATCCCACACGTCGCAGCGCGCGCTCCTCCCCGTGGCGCTGCTCGCGGTGTCGATCCTCGCCGGGTCGTGCAAGGCCTTCCTCGACCCGATCGAAGGCGCGGGTTTCCTCGAGGTCGTCTCGCGCGGCGTCGGCAGCGACACGATCGGCACCGAGCGCGTGGACGTCATCCTCCGCGTCCGCGACGCCGCTGGCCGGACCATCACGGGCGACCAGGTGAACCTCGGGTCGGCGGCCCCGGCCGGCGCGCCTGACGTGATGTTCGTCGACGCGAACCGCTTCTCCGATCACGAACTGTTCACGGGAGTGAACGACGAGGGCGTGGTGCGCTTCACCGTGAGGTTCGGGACGCGAACCGGTCGCGCCTGGATCCGGGTCTCGGCTTACGGGCAGGTGGATTCCCTCAGTTTCCAGATCACGGCGGGCAACCCGGCCGCCGTCGCGGTCGCGCCGGCCGACACGGTGATGTACGTCGCGCGCAACCTGCCGCTGCGCGCGTCGGTCACCGATCGTGGCGGGAATCCGCTCCCCGGCGCGCTCACCTTCACCGCCGACTCGGCGGCTGCGACCGTCACCGGCACCGGCGCCGTGACGACGCAAGCGGTGGGGCGCGCACGGATCCGTGTGGCATCGGGCACGTGGGCCGACACGATGTGGATCAGCGTCGTGCCGCAGGCGACGCTCGCCGCGCTGCGGCCGGCGGCCGATCCGCGGCCGCTGCAGCTGATCCGCGTCGGGCTCGACGGGTCCGACGTGACGGTGATCCGGACCGGCCTCTGGACGCATCCCGAGTGGCACCCGAGCGGCGACGGGCGGCTGATCGCGGTGGACGAGGGATTCTATGAGGGACGCGCGTTCCTGATCGCCGGCGACCTCTCGTCGCGCCCGCTGCTCTCGACGTTCGTGGAGTACCAGACGTGGGACCACACACCGCGCTGGTCCGCGGACGGGCAGTGGATCGTCTTCTCAGGGCGGAACTCGGCTCCGGGGATCTGGCGGGCGAAGGCCGATGGGAGCGAGCCGGTGCAGCTGACGCCGGGATTCGTCGGTTCGGGGGACGTTGCGCCCGCGGCGTCGCCCGACGGCCAGCGCATCGTCTTCCTCCGTTCGGGGATCGACTCGACGCTCACGAAGGTGATGCACGTCCCGAGCGGGACGCAGCGGCAGCTGCCCTTCACGTCCGGTGCGGTGCGCTGGCTGCCGAACGGCAACGGCTTCGTCGCGCTGGTCGGCGCGCAGGTGATCGTGACGGACACCGCGGGCGTGACGCAGCGGAGCATCGCCGTGCCGCGCGACATGAGCGTGGGCTCGGAGCCCGACATCTCACTCTCGCCCGACGGCGCGTGGGCGCTGGTGAACACCGACTTCCTCCCCACGGACAGCGGCCGCAACACCCTGCTCGTCCGGCTGTCGGACGGACTGCTGCTGCCGCTGCCGTGGGCGCGGGGACTCGCCTGGCCGGCCTGGAAGCCGTAGGCGAGTCCCGCGCGGAAGGTCACTTGCGGATGAACGTCACCGTCGCGACCGGCATCGCCGAACCGTTCGGCGCGAAGTGGCGTGCCGCGTTGCGCGTGGTCGCGCGCTTGGGATCGGTGTCCTTGTCTGGCGCCATGTACGTGGTGCCGTCGTCGCCGCCGGAGTCATAGGCCCAGAGCTCGACGCTCTTCCGCGCCGCGAAGCTGCCCATCGCCCCCATGTCGCGCAGGTCGACGTCGGCGACGCCGGCGAACCAGTCGGGACTCGGCGCGATCATCGCGACGAGCGAGACGAACGGATGGTCGGAGTCCACGGTGACCGTGGTGACGACCGAGTCGCCGAAGTCCTTGAGCGGGCCGGAGGTGAAGAGCATGCCGGCCTTGTGCGACGCGACCGCCGCATTGATCTCGGCGTCGAGCGGCTGGTGCCGGCCCATCTCGGAGAGGCGCTCGATGCCGGGCGACGGCATGGCGCCGACCTGGAAGAGATGGTAGCCCGCGGCGTGCGAGGCGCCGATCAGCCCCGAGAAGTGCGCGCCCGCGGGATACTCGAGCGGGAAGTTGGCGGCGGTCCAGCGGCCCTTGAGGATCACGGTGTACGTGACCGGGTCCTTCATCATCGCGTGCGGGCCGTTCATCGGCTGCGGGTCCATCATCGGCTTGCTCTCCATCGCCTGCTGCGCCTGGGCCGCGCCGGCGAGCGCGGCGAGGGCGAGGGCGACGTTCCGTGCGCGTGCGAACATGTGTGGTGCTCCCCTGAAGTGAAGTCGTCGGTTGGTTCGGTGACGCGCTCGGTATCGGGGAGCCGGCGAAAGCGTTCCCGGCGGAATGTCAGCGAACGGTTGCGGAACTCCGGGGAGCCTTCGCCGATACCGACGCCCATGACCAACAAGCGCCCACTCCTCATCGCCGTGAGTGTCGTCACCCTCGCGGCTGGCTGGTACCTGTTCCGTCCCGAGCTGCTCTTCGTCGATCGCACCGTGAACGATGCGCCGCCGGCGGCGTCCGGGATGCGCACCGACCTGCGCTCGATGAGCGCCGCGCCGCTGCCGCCGTCCGTGATCGCCGAAGGCCGGTTCGTCACCGGCGCGCACGAGACGACGGGCACGGCGGCGATCCATCGCACCGCCGACGGCCGCTCGGTGCTGCGCCTCACCGGCTTCTCGACGTCGAACGGGCCGGACGTCCGCGTCTATCTCGTCGCGGCGGGCGTGGTGGAGGACGCGAAGGGCGTGAAGCGCGCGGGCTTCATCGACCTCGGCGCGCTGAAGGGGAATCTCGGCGACCAGAACTACGAGATCCCCGCGGGCACCGACCTGATGCGCTATCGGGCGGTGTCGATCTTCTGCCGGCGCTTCGCGGTGAACTTCGGCGCGGCGTCGCTCAGGCCGGCGGCGCCGCTCTGACCTCGGCCGGCGCGGGGTGCGTGTACGATGACAGGATCCCGACGAGCATCGTGAGCGACGTGCCGATGAGCACGTACCAGGGCCACGCGATCCGGGAGACGCCGCCGAGCGCGCCCTGCAGGCCGGGATAGGCCGCGACGAGCTGCCGGGAGAAGACGATGAACGCCATCGTGCCGATCGCGACCGACATCCCGAGGATCGCGTCGCGCTGGATGGCGCGCTTCCAGAGGATGCCGAGCAGGAATCCGCCGACGAGTCCGCCCTGCGTGAAGGAGGCGATCGACAGCGCGATGACGACCACCGGCGTCCCCTGCGCCTTGAAGAGCAGCGCGCCGAGCGTGAGGCCGACGCCCCAGACGAGCGCGAAGCGCTTGCCCATCACGAGCGCGCGCGGGTCGTCGGGCTTGCGTCCCGTGAGCGGGAGGTAGATGTCGTGCGTGGTCGCCGCGGCGAGCGAGTTGATCGCGCCGGAGTGCGTGCTCATCGTCGCGGCGACGATGGCGGCGACGATGAGGCCGAGGAGGCCGGCGGGCATCTGCTCGATGATGAAGGTCGGGAAGATGACGTCGGTCGCGGCGAAGGTGCGGCCCTGGTAGAACGCCCAGAGCCCGAGCCCGATGGTGAGGAAGAGGAAGAACTGCAGGAAGACGACGAAGCCCGAGCCGATGATCGCGCGCCGCGCGTCGCGCAGGGTGCGCGACGCGAGCATCCGCTGGACCATCGTCTGGTCGGTGCCGTGCGAGCCGAGGGCGATGAAGGCGCCGCCGAGCAGCCCGGCGAAGATCGTGTGCGGCCGGTCGATGCCCGTGTAGAAGTCCACCATCCGCGTCTTGCCCACGGCGGAGGCGGAGGACCAGATGCCGCTCCATCCGCCGTCCACCGCGTTGCCGATGAGCACGACGGCGATGAAGCCGCCGGTGACGTAGATGCCGGCCTGGATGAGCTCGGTCCAGACGACCGCGCGCATCCCGCCCTTGTAGGTGTAGACGACGGTGAGGAGGCCGAGCAGGAGGATGGCCGCGGGCATCACGAGCTTCGGGTCGCCGACGGCGGGGCCGACGATCAGTGCCACGGGGATCGCGGTGGCGAAGACGCGCACCGAATCGGCGAGGCCGCGGGTGACCATGAAGACGACGCTCGTGAAGCGGCGCGTCGCGGTGCCGAAGCGCGTCTCGAGCAGCGCGTAGGCGGTGACGAGCTTGCCGCCGAAGTAGCGCGGCAGCAGGAGCCAGGCGATGACGAACCGTCCGACGATGTAGCCGGCGACGACCTGGAGGAAGCCGAGGTCGCCCGCGCCGGGCGCGCTTCCATAGGAGAGGCCCGGCGAGCTGATGAAGGTGAGCGCGCTCGTCTCCGACGCGACGATCGAGAACATCACGGCCCACCAGGGGATCGAGCCGTCGCCGACGAAGTAGTCCTTGCCGTCCTTCTGCTGACGGCCGACCCAGAGTCCGAGGGCGGTGGTGCCGCCGAGGTAGGCGACGAGGACGAGGAGGTCGAGCCAGCCGAAGCCTGATCGCATCGCGGGAAGAACGCTTCCGGTGTGGGGCGAGTCAAGACGGCGCCGCGGGGGCGCGTGCCGGGCGTCCGGGCGCGCGGGGCGGGGCGCGCGCCGCGGGTCTTGACGTAGATAACCGAAAGGTTATAATAGCCGCATGGTTATGGACAACGTCCGATGACGGCCGCCCGGCGCCTCGACGCCACCTTCGCCGCGCTGGCGGACGGGACGCGCCGCGCGATCCTCGCGCGGCTCGCGCGGGGCGACGCCTCGGTCGCGGAGCTCGCGGAACCGTTCGCGATGAGCCAGCCGGCCATCTCGAAGCACCTGAAGGTGCTGGAGCGCGCCGGCCTGGTCGCGACGGCGCGGGACGCGCAGCGCCGGCCGCGCCGGATCGTCGGCGCGCGCCTCGGCGAAGCGACGGCCTGGCTCGCGGAGTACCGCGAGTTCTGGGAGCGCCGCTACGCCGCCCTCGACGCCCTGCTCGACGAGCTGCAAGGCAAGCTGCAAGGCAAGC
>CAZIDS010000035.1:6115-15832 GCA_964537945.1 uncultured Gemmatimonas sp.
AGCTGCAAGGCAAGCTGCAAGGCAAGCCGCACGGCAAGCCGCACGGCAAGCCACTGAAGTCCACACGCAAACGCGCCAGGAGATCCCCGTGACCACGATCATCAACGACAAGGCGCAGGTCTCGCTCCCGAGCGACACCGAGGTGCGCGTCATCCGGGACTTCCGGGCGCCCCGCGCGCTGGTCTGGCGCGCGCACACCGAGCCCGCGCTCTTCCGGCGCTGGATCGGCGGCTATCCCGGCTGGTCGATGCCGGTCTGCGAGATGGATGTCCGCCCGGGCGGCACGTACCGGTGGCGCTGGCGTTCCGACGCGGACGGCAAGGAGTTCGGCTTCTTCGGGGAGTACCGCGAGGTGGACGCGCCCGGGCTGATCGTGCAGGCCGACTACTACGATCCGGGCAGTTTCGGCGGCGCGATGCCCACGAACCACCCGACGATCGTCCGCACGACCTTCCTCGAGCACGCCGGCATCACCACGCTGGTGACGGTGATGGACTACGGGTCGAAGGACGCGCGCGACGCGGCGGTCAGCACCGGCATGACCGACGGGATGGAGACGAGCTACGAACGGCTCGACGCGCTGGTCGCGGAACACCGCGTCGCGTGAGCGGGAACGACGAGGGGCCTGCACCGACGGTGCAGGCCCCTCGTGACCCTGCGGCTGCGCTGCGGCTGCGCGCCCTACCGCGACGCCGCCGCGAGCCGGCGGATCTCCTTCGCCAGCGCCCGCACACGGGCCGCGTCCTTCGCGCCCGCGACATCCTTGTCCACCTCGGCCGCGAGCGTGTTCAGCGACCGACGACGGTCGCGGCCGCTCTGCGCCTCGGCCGCGGTGAGCGCCTGGTCGATCGCTGTCGTGCGCGCCGACGCGAGGCCCTGGTTGCGCACCAGCTGGTCGAGGTAGGACCGTACCACCGGGAAGGCGGCGGGCCACTCGAGTCGCGGCTGGCTCTGCGGGTTGTAGTCGACGAACCGCACGAGCTTCGCGGCCGCGATCTCGTTGGCCGAGAGGTGCTCGGAGGGCTGCAGCTCGAGCACGTCGAAGCCGCGGTCGATCTCGGAGCTGTAGATGTAGCCGTTCCAGTAGTACGCGCCCCACGAGCCGCCGATGGTGCCGCGCGCGCGGCCGCCGGCCGGCGGCGTCGCCGGCGCGGGGCGGACGGGCTGGTCCGCGCCCTCGGGCGACGGGTCGATCGAGCCGCGATCGAAGTAGCCGACCTCGAACGGATGGTCGGGGTCGGTGAAGTCGATCACGTTCACGCCGCCCTGGTACCAGCCCTGCGCCATCAGGTCACGACCGGGGACGGGGATGAGCCCGCCGTTGTGCGAGACGCAGTTCTCCTGCGCGGTCTGTGCCGACGGGATCTTGAAGTAGGCGTGCTGCGTGAACTTGCGGTCATTGCTGATGGTGACGGTGGTGTTGCCGCCCATCTCCATCATGCTCGACTTCTGGCACATCGGGCTCGTGCCGCCGCCCCACTCGTCGGTGAAGACGACCTTCGAGCCGTCGTTGCTGAATACCGCGGTGTGCCAGAGCGAGAAGTTGGTGTCGCTCACGGCGGAGAGGCGCACGGGCTTCTCGGGGTTGCTGATGTCCACGAGGAGACCGTAGCTGCCGCAGGCGCCGGCGAGCAGGTGCCGCTCGGGATAGACGGTGACGTCGTGGCAGTTGCGCGGCCCGGTGGGCGCGGGCGCCGGACCCGCGGGCGCCGCGCCAGGTGCGGCACCCGGGGCGCCCGGGGCAGCGGCCGGTGGGCCGCCGCGCGCGGGACGGCCCGCAGCGCGAGGCGCCGGCGCGAGGCCGGTGAAGATGCGCGCGCCGGTCACGACCTGCGAACGCTCGGGATGATCGAGCGGCACGCGGATGACGTCGAGGCGGAAGAGCGAGTTCGCCTCGTCGGCCGGGTCGGTGCCGTTCACGCAGCCCGGGAGCTCCGTGTTCGGGCGCGCGGCCTGGCTGCCGGAGACGTAGATGTAGATGACGTCCTTCTTCTTCGGGTGCGGCACGATCGTGTGCGTGTGCGAGCCCTTGCAGGTCTGCACGTTCATCACGAAGCGCGGGTGCGCCGGGTCGGAGACGTCGAAGATGCGGACGCCGGCCATGTGGTCCTTCGGATCCTGCACGCCCTGGGCGCCGCAGTCGCTGCGGTTGCCGTTGCCCTCGGCCGAGAGGAAGAGCAGGGTGCCGTAGATCGACGGATCGCCCTGCGACGTGGCGCAGCGGACCGTCGAGACGACCTTCGGCTTGGTGGCATCGCTGACGTCCCAGATGGTGAAGCCGGCGAAGTTGCCCTGGTAGACGTAGTTGCCGCCGAACGCGAGGTCGGAGTTGGCGAAGGTGAGGCCGCGCGCGGTGTCGAACATCGCGGGCTTGGTGGAGAAGGAGACGAGCGTCATCCCCTTCGCTGCGACGCCGGCGTCGAGCCGCCCGGACGCGAGCGCGTCGCGCGGGTCGGTGCCGGTGGGGTAGGTCTGCGCGCTGGCTGCGCTCGCGGCCGTCGCGGCGAGGAGCGCGGCCGCGGCGGTGCGGGTGATCGTCCTGCGAAGCTCGTTCATCTGGGTGGGGCTCCGGTCGCGGGTTGCGGTCGCTGCTACTGAAGTTCGTCGAGCATCTGGCGCATCAGACCGATCTCCGCGGTCTGCACGGATACGACATCGTTCGCGAAGACCGAGACGTCGACGTCCTGTCCTGCGCGCGGCGTGGCGAAGAGGTCCTCGACCATCTTGAGCGCGCCCTCGTGGTGCTGGATCATCAGGACGAGGAAGGCGCGATCGAAGCCCGGACCGTTCGCGCGGTCGAGCTCGGCGATCTGGGCCGGCGTGAGCATCCCCGGCATCATGACGGTGTGATACGACGAGGTGTCGGGCACGAACTGGCCGTTCGCGCGGAGCCACCCCTGCATCTGCTTGATCTCGGTGGTCTGGGACTGGTCGATCTTGATGGCGAAGCGCTGGAGTCGCGCATTGGCGCGGTGCTCGGCGGCCATTCGGGACATGTAGATCGCCTGGGCGTGGTGGGCGATCATGCCCTGCATGAAGCGGACGTCGGCTTCGGTATAGAGGGCGCCGGCGGGGATGGTGACCGGGGCATCGAGGCCGGTCATGGTGTGGCCGGCGTGCGCGCCGGACGAGGCCGCCATCGCGGACATGTCGTGCGGAGCGGGTGCGGGCGCCCGGGTCGCTGACGAGGCGGACGACGCGGTGCCGCGAGGGGCGCAGCCGAGTGCGGCGGCGGTGAAGAGCGCGGCGGCGAAGCGTCGGCCCGCGAGGCGGAGGGAGAGTCGGTGTGGCATGTGGGGATCGACGAGGACGACTCAAGGTGCGCCGCAGGGGCGCGTCCGGCCAGCCTACGCTGCGTCGGGCTCCGGTGTTGAGCGTGCGGACCCTCGTCACCTTTCGCCCGCGCACCGGGAGCCGAGACTCGCTATTCGCAGGGCGGGGTGTTAGGTTACCAGAAGCGCGGATTCGCCAGCGCGAAGCCGGACCAGTGAGCACTGAGGACCTGGGGCACGCCCCCACGGTCCTCTTTTCTTTTGTCGGAAGTCCGACATCGGGTCCGAAACGATGAGCGCAGGAGGCTCGATGTCCGACGAGAGGTCCCAGGCAGGCCCGCCGCCGTCCCGGTGGGCCAATGGCCCACAGCCTTACATCACGAGCCCGCGGGCGCGGATCACATGCGGCAGGGAGTTCGAGCGCATCACCGCGGACATCGCCACGCTCGGAGAACGGGTCGGCCCGGCGGGGTCGGCGGGATGGGACATCCGGCGCGCCCCCGGACGCTGCATCGTGCAGGCGGGCGCGCTCGCACTCACCGTCTCGTGGGTGAGGGGCAAGGGCGACACGGCGGAGGATGGTCGCCTGATGGTGATGGAGTGGGAAGGCACGGTGGGGGGCCAGCCACCGTCGTCGACGGCGCCCGCGAACGCGATGCGGGCAGGTGCCACGCTCGTCCGCGAAGAGGTGTTCCTCGCGGAGGCGGCGTCGGATGACCAGTGGCGGTGGCGGAGCGGCGACGTGTCGGTCGACTCCGCCGAGCTCGCGCGTCGCTCGGTCGACGCGCTCCGGCGCCGCGTCGCGGGCGCAGCGCCGTGAGCCCCTTCGGCGGTCGTGGTGTCCGCGAGATCAGGTGAGCATCACCTACTGCTTCGGCACCAACACCCCATCGATGACGTGCACCCACCCGTTGGACGCCCGCACCGACGCCAGGATCCTCGCCTCGCCGATGTAGGCCACGCCATCGCGGATGTGGAACGTCTCCTGGTTCCCATCCACCATCCCGAGCGTCTGCCCCTCCTCGAAGAACGAGAGGTCGAGCGCACTCGTCATCACGTGATGCTGCAGGATCGCCGCGAGCTTCGACTTGTTCTCCGGCTTGAGCAGGTTGTCCACCGTGCCGGCCGGCAGCTTGTCGAACGCGGCGTTCGTCGGCGCGAAGACGGTGAAGGGGCCGGCGTTCGACATCGACGTCACGAGGTTCGCGGCCTTGAGGGCCGTCACCAGCGTCGTGTGATCCGGCGAGCCCACCGCGACCTTCACGACGTCGGGCTGCGAGGCGTCGTCCTTCACGGCCTCCTGACCAGCGCCCGCCGGCACGGCGGCGTCGGACGAGGCGGCGCTGCCTTCGGATGTGGTGCACGACGCCACGACGGCCACGAGGCCGCCGAGCGCTAGGAGACGGGACCGGGACATCGGGACCTCCGCGGTAAAGGTGCAAGTGAAATGCCCCTTACGATGCCGCGCCCCGGGCGCCGCCGCAGTCAGGAGCCGCCGCGCACCCTGTAGGAGAATCCGCTAGGGCGAACGCCTATCGCGGGGCCGCACCCGCACGGGCACGAGGGTGACGATCGGCGTGCCGTAGACCGACGTCACCTCGAGCACGAGGTCCCCGGCCCGCTGGGGGGTGAAGCGCAGGTCGATCGTCTCGCGCGCGCGCCTCCCGTTGATCATCGACGGCGGCGTTCGCCCGGCGAGCGAATCGATGGTCGAGTCGCTCAGCACGATGATCCGCTCCCGTGGATCCGGCCGGCTCCCACGCGGAGCAAGGTCAAGCGGTGGTCCGGGCCGGAGTCAGCGGCAAGGCTGCATCGCGCCGGATGCTGCCCGCGAGTCCAACCCTCAACCGACCTGGGTCCCGAACAACCGCCCGACCCCCGCCGACGCGGCCATGGCGAGCGCTCCCCAGAACGCCACGCGGAGTCCGCCGCGCACCAGCGGCGCGCCGCCCACGCGCGCGGCGAGCGCGCCGAGCACGAGCAGCAGGACGAGCGTGCCGCCGGTGACGAGGCGCGCGAGCAGGGCGCTCGGCGCGAACGCCGCCACGACGACCGGAAGCGCAGCGCCGATCGCGAAGGAGCCGGCCGACGCGAGCGCTGCCTGGAGGGGTCGCGCCGCAGTGATCTCGGAGAGGCCGAGCTCGTCGCGCGCGTGCGCGGCGAGGGCGTCCTTCGCCATCAGCTGGTCGGCGACCTGCAGTGCGAGTTCGGGCGTCAGGCCGCGTTCTGCATAGATGCCCGCGAGCTCCGCCCGCTCGGCCTCGGGCTGCGTGGCGAGTTCGTGGCGTTCGCGCGCGAGGTCGGCGGCCTCGGTGTCCGCCTGCGAGCTCACCGAGACATACTCGCCCGCGGCCATCGACATCGACCCGGCGACGAGACCGGCGACGCCGGCGACGAGGACGGCGGCGCGGTCGGCGCCCGACGCGGCGACGCCGATCACGAGACTCGCGGTGGAGATGAGCCCGTCGTTCGCGCCGAGCACGGAGGCGCGGAGCCAGCCGATATGCACGGTGCGGTGGCGCTCCGTGTGGCGCAC
Organism: uncultured Gemmatimonas sp.; assembly: GCA_964537945.1. Taxonomy (GTDB): domain Bacteria; phylum Gemmatimonadota; class Gemmatimonadetes; order Gemmatimonadales; family Gemmatimonadaceae; genus Pseudogemmatithrix. The sequence continues at coordinate 11,924 of CAZIDS010000035.1, forward strand.
GAGTCCTCCGGGTGGTGGCGGGAAGCTACTCGGTGCGCGCGGCCGCCGAGCGCGATCCCGCCCGGCGTTCAGCCCTCGAGTCTCGCGCGGCGCTTCCGCTCGCGCCGCACGACGGCGAGCGCGACCACGGCGCCGGCGATGGCGCCGGCCTTGAGCGCCTTCTTGGTGACGCGCTTCGCGCGCTCGATCTTGGTCGCGATCGACCTCCGCCCTTCGGCGGCCAGGATGTGAAGCTCGGCCTCCTCGGCGAGGCGGCGAGCGCGCTTGGCAGCGCGATCGATGACCCGTGCCATATGTCCCTCCGTGCGCGGGACCGCGGAGATGCGGATCCCGACTTCAGGGTAGGGCGGGGCACGGGCGCGGGCCATAAGGGGTTCGCCGCGGCTGCGTCGGGCAAGCGCTGAGGCCGCTGGCGTGGCCCCGCGCACGCATTTCGGCAGTCCTCGCGGCCCCTACGGCTCCACGATCCGCAGCCCGTTCATCGACCGAAGTCGCCCCATCAGTCCCCAACCGCCGAATCCATCGGTGACAACGAGATCGAGCGTGTTGCGACCGGCCCGCAGCGGGAGGAAGACGCTCGCCTGCGAGAAGGCGATCAGCCCGTCCCGCCGATTCGCGTAGTCGTAGGAATCGTCGCGGCGGAAGAGCGGCCGGTCGTTCACGAGCAAGGTCAGGGCGTCGCTGAACCCGAGGTCCATCTGCCAGGTGCCGGCGGAATCGGCCTCGACGACGAGCCGCGCCACGGCGCCGACGTTGCGCATCCCCGGGCGCAGGGGCACGAGGCGGTGCAGCTCGACGAGCCCGCTCGGCAGCGCGTCCACGCGCCGCATCCGCGCGGTGGAGCCGGCTGGCGGAGACGTGAGCGCGGTATCGGGCGCGGCGAAGGCCTCGCCGACCATCCAGGACCGGACGACGCCCGGCGCGGCCGCGGCGACGGCGGGCGCCTTGAATCCATATGGAATGAAGTCGGGCCGCACGACGACGTTGGCGAACCGCGCGACCGGGCCCGAGCCGGCGACGCCGGCGGGAAGGAACCCGCGCAGCGCGATGTAGCCCGCGCGCGGTTCGTGGCCCATCCGCTCGACGACGAGCGCCGGCGCAACGGTGTCGTTCACGAAGAAGGCGGCTTGTCGGCCGCGCAGCACGACGCGCACGTGGTTCCACCGGCCGTCGGGGATCTCCACCGCGGTGGTGCCGTTCGCGCCGTGATAGAGCTGCCACGCGCTCGACGCCTGGTTCACCGGCGCGTACTGCAGCGCATCGGGCGCGTTCGACTTGTGCGGCCGGAGGTAGAACTCCTCGTGCGTGCTGTCGTCCTGCATCCGGAACATCAGGTAGACGAACGAACGTCGCTCTGTCGTCCAGACGTCGAAGTCCACGGTGCCGTCGAGCAGGCGCACGTCGCGCCGGAAGGCGAATCCGCTCTGCACGCTGAAGGTGCTGCGGCCATCGAAGCGCTCGAGGCGGGCCGAGTCGCCGCGGAGCTGCCAGCCGGCGTCGAACGGGATGGGGCCGGTCGGCGACTGTGCCTCGGCGATGCCGAAGTAGCAGGGCAGCGCGGCGAGCAGGATCGCAGCGGACAGGGTCAGGGCGTTCTTCCGGTCTCTCATGGCTCCTCGCAGGTGTTTGCGATGCGCCAGGTGCCAAAAACGAAAAAGGCGGGCACGAGGACGCACCGGCGTCCAGGGCTCCGCCACATGCCGCGCCGCGAATGCACCGTCCGAGGGACGGTCCCAACGCGCGACGCGGGTCAGCTGAGTTGTGCCTCAAGCTTGGCGCCCGTGGTGCCGCCGGTCAATCGCGCGGGCGCGGACGGCTGTGCGGGAACTGTGAGGAGGGCCGAGGCCGGGCCACGACGGTCAGGCGGCACCTGACGCCCTCTACGTAGGTCTGCGTATGGTCGTCGAACCGGGGCCGGCCCATCGTCGAGGTGATTCCCACCCTTCGCGCGACAAGGTGCCAGATGACCGCCCTGCTCGTCCTCCTCGCCAGCCCGTACAACCTGTTCCTGGCCATTGCCGTCGGCGTGGCCTTCACGCTCGCCTGGCGCGAGGGCAGGACGCGCACCTTCGCGCCGCTCCCGTGGGTGACGCTGCTCGCCCTCGCCGTCACGGCTGGCCTCGTGGGGTCGAAGCTGATCTTCCTCGACTACCGGCCGATCGCACCGGGCGAGAAGACGATCCTCGGCGCGCTCCTCGCGGGCATCGCGACCGTGGTGCTGCTCGCGCGCGGGTTCCGGTTGGGTGCGTGGCGCGTACTCGATGCGCTGACGCTGCCGACGCTCGCGGCGATGGCGGTGGGGCGCATCGGGTGCTTCCTCGCCGGCTGCTGCGCGGGCACCGCGAGCGCGCTGCCGTGGGCCGTGCGCTCGCCGCGCACGGGCGAGCACGTCCATCCGGTGCAGCTCTACGAGATGGGTGCCGACCTCGCGCTCATCGCGCTGCTGCGGCGCGCCGCACCGCGCGCCGTACCGCGCGCCGACGGCGTGCGGATGCTCACGGGCGCGCTGGGCTATGCGATCGTGCGCGTGCTCGCGGAGTCCGTGCGCGAGGGGCGCACGTCATACGGCGGACTGAATCCGGTGCAGTGGTCACTGCTCGCGCTCGCCGTGGTCGTCGCGATGCTGCTCGTGCGGCGCCTGCGCGCGCCTGTGGTCACGGCGCCGCCGGAGCGCGCCGGCACGCCGGCGTTCGCTGCGATCATCGCGCTCGTCGCGCTGGGCGCGCTCGCCTTCGGCGTCGGTCCCTGGCTCCAGCCGATGGAACGCCTGCTGGTGCTCGGTACCGCCGCGATCATCCTCGGCGCCGTCGTCCTCTCGGTGACGCCGCGTCGCCTGGTGCGCCTGGTGCGCGTGGCGCCGTTCGTGCTCGCGCCGCAGTTCGGCGCGATGCTGATGATGCAGGAGGCGCCCGACCTGCCGCCGAAGCGCGAACTGCTGGTCTCCGGGCTCATCCGCCGCGGCCTGTACGACCAGACGGTCGGCCGCGAGTACGGCACCGATTGCGACGGCAGCCAGAGCTCGTGGCCCACGCTCGCGCACCGCGACACGCACGTCGAGGAGGCGTCGGTCGGCGTGCGGGAGCGATTCGCGAGCGGATCGCGGCTGAGCGTCAGCGTGCGCTACCTCGCCGGCCGGGACCTCCTGCAGCGGGTGGACTCCGGGCCGGTGGACGTCACGCCGGCGCCGCGCGTGGACAGCCGTGTGTTCGGCGGGACGATCGAGTACGAGGGCGCGCAGCACGTGATCGCGGGGAGCTTCCTGAGCGGCACGCTCGCGCGCGACGGTGCGCGCAGCGGCGGACCGACGATGACGCTGATGACGCGGCAAGGCGACGACCGCCGCTGGTACACCGAGTACCAGCTGGCGGACAGGCGCTACTTCTCGTCCACCGGCGACCTCAGCTACATCGGACTCGGCTACACCGCCGGCCGCGACCGGCCGCGGGCGCTCGTCGGCGTCGGCGAAGGTGCGTACCTCCAGCTCGTGGTGCCGGTGCGGCGCACCGAGTTCGACGTGCGCTACCGCGACTTGAACACGCGCGAGGACGGCTCGGGCGGCGGGCAGATCTGGTCGGTCGGGGTGCGGCAGGCGATCACGATCAAGCGGTGACGACGCGGCGACGTCACGTGAAGATGATCTGCCCGCCCGCCGCGAGGCCGTAGAAGTCGCCGACCGTGATGATGCTGTCCACCTCGTCGCAGAAGTCGTCCTTGTCGAGGCCGAACATGTCCACGCTCGCCTTGCAGGCGTAGAGCTTCGCGCCGCTGTCGGCGAGCAGGGTGATGAACTCCGGCACCGGCGGGATGTCGAGCTTCGCGATCTGCTTCTCCATCTGGTGCGTGACGAGCGCCGACATCCCCGGCAGCCCGCCGACCATCGTCGGGAGGTGCAGGCCGGGATTGCCGACC
>CAZIDS010000036.1:0-15768 GCA_964537945.1 uncultured Gemmatimonas sp.
GGCAGCGCATGACCGGCATGGTCGAGGAGATCAGCACGCGCGAGGGAGAGGACGAGATCCAGCGGATCGCGCGCAGGCAGGCGGCCTCCGGCGTGCGTGGCGGACGCGAGGCGGCCGAGCGCGAGTTCCTGATGGCGCGCCAATCGATCGACGACCTGGTGAACTCGCTCGCGGTCGTGGCGGTCGAGATATATGCGAGCATGGCCTCGGTGCCGGCCGAGCTGCAGCGCAACGCGCCGAGCTACGCCTGCGGTCTCGTCGTGGTCTGGACGGGCCGTCGCGGCTGAACCTCGCCGCATCACAAAATTGCGACTTTCGTGAATTGCCTTGCGCGCATTCACGTGACGTTGCACCTATTGCCGCGTCATTTCCGCAACGGGGGGCGCTGAGCCACGCGCTTCCCACTCGGGAGGCCCGTGACCGACACGTTCGGACAGGCAACTGAGACCGGATTCCCTCGGCCGCTTCCGGCGACCGCGGTCTGGCGCCTCCTCCTCATCGACCACACCCCGCTCGGGCACGATGCCCCGCAGCGGGGTGTCGTCATTTCCGGCGAGGTTCGATGTCACGTCGGGTCGTCCACCATGTCTCGCTCGCCCGTGCCCCGAGGGGGCTATCCCGTCACGCTCGCCGACTGGAGCACCAGCAGCACAAGCGTCAGGTCAAGCGCGCGACCTTCCGGGATTGTGGACGTCGATGTGTCTATTGCGGAACCTGCCTGGGTCTCGAGAACGCCACCCTGGACCATGTGATCCCGCTCTCGCGGGGCGGTAGCCACCTGCCGGGCAACCTCGTCTCGGCCTGCCAGCCCTGCAACCAGCTGAAGGGTGCGCTCCTCCCCACGGAGTTCTTCGCGCGCTATCCGGTCGCCGGGCAGAACTTCATGCGATTCGCCCGCGCCGTGCACCGGCAGCTGAAGCGCGGCGCACGACGGGCGGTCTCCCTGGCTTTCGCCCAGGCGGCATAGCACGACCAGCGGAGCGGGTCAGGCGGTGCGAGCGAAGGAGGACGCCACGGTGTCCTCCTTCTTCGTCTCCAGCAGCGTCGTCTCCAGCGTGAGCATCACGCGCTTCCGGTCCGGGCCCCACGCGTAGCCGCCGAGCTCGCCGGTGGAACGGATCACGCGATGGCAGGGGATCAGGTAGCTGATGTGGTTGCTCCCGACCGCCGTGCCCACCGCGCGCGCCGCGTTCGGCTCGCCGATCGCCGCCGCGATCTCGCCGTAGGTCGTCACGCTCCCCGCGGGGATGTCGAGCAGCGCCCGCCACACCTTCAGCTGGAAGTTCGTCCCCTTCACGTGCAGGGCGAGTCCGGGCGTCGGCGCGCTCCCCGGGGGCGGGAAGGCCTTCGCCGCCGCCGCGCGCGTCCCCGCCTGGTCCGCGACGAGGTTCGCGCCCGGCCACTCGCGCTCGAGCCGCCCCACCGCCGCTTCACGCGAGATCGGGTGCGTGAACGCGAGGTGGCAGATGCCGCGCGACGTCGTCGCGATGAGGCACTCGCCGAAGGGCGTCGGATGGAAGCCGTAGCGGATGAGCAGCCCCTCGCCGCTGCGCTGGTACTCGCCCGGCGTCACGGCCTCCGCGTTCACGAGCAGGTCGTGCAGCCTGCCCGGGCCCGAGAGGCCCGCTTCGTACGTGACGTCGAGCAGCGGCCGGCGCTCGCGCAGCAGCCGCTTCACCACCTGCGCGGTGCGGTGCTGCAGGAACCGCTTCGGGCTGATGCCCGCCCAGCGCGTGAACAGGCGCTGGAAGTGCGCCTCGCTCAGGCCCACGTAGTCCGCCACGTCGCCGAGGCTCGGCGGCGTCGGGTGCTCGCGGTCCAGCCAGCGGATCGCCTTCTCGATCCGCACGTAGTCGGTCGTCAGCTGCTCGGGGGTCATGCGCGCTCCTGCGCTCGGGGTGCACGCAGGGTAGGGGAGCCCATCGTCGCTCTCAATCCGATTCTTGCGGTGGCCGGGTCAGTAGTCCACCGGCCGCAGGTACGACTCGCCGATCGCGGCGCCGGAGAGCATCGCCACGGTCGGCAGCTTGCGCTTCCAGTGCGTCGAGTCGAGCCGCCTGGTCACCAGACGGATCGCCTCGCGGTCCATTCCTCGCTCGGCGAGCTCGGCCGGGCTCCAGCCGTGCAGCACCCAGTTGAGGATCTCGTCGGCGACGGCGTAGCGGACGCCGAAGTCGCCCTCGTCGGTCTGGCCCTGGATCAGGTCCGCGCTCGCGGGCTTGTCGACGATCGCCTGCGGCACGCCGAGGTGTCGCGCGAGTGCCCAGACCTGCGACTTGAAGAGGTCGCCGATCGGGTTCACCGGCGGCGAGTCGTCGGCGTGCCAGGTGAAGTAGCCGAGCAGGCGCTCGCTCTTGTTGCCGGTGCCGAGCGGGAGCGCGCGGTGCTTCGCCGAGAGGTCGAAGAGCGCGATCATGCGCATCCGCGCCATCACGTTGCCGCGCCGCGCACCGTCGGCGCCGCCCTCGTGCGCGAGGTAGCCGTCCACCGCGCCGGTGATCTCGAGCGTCGCGCCCTCGATCCCGAGCTGGTCGATGACGAGCTGCGCGTGCGCGAGCGAGTCGGGGCTCGACGTCCGGTAGGGCATCCGCACCGCGATGACGTTGGCGGGTCCGAGCGCGCGGGCGGCGAGCGTCGCGACGAGCGCGGAGTCGACGCCGCCGGAGAGCCCGAGGATCGCCTTCGTGAAGCCGCGCCGCTCGAACTCGTCGCGGATGAACGCGGTGAGCCACCGCTCGACGAGGGGCGCGTCGATCTCGAGTGACGGCGGCGTGCCGCGCGCCCGCGCGCCGCCCGAGACGATCGCGAGCGGCGCGAGGTCCGACGGCCTCGGCGCGGGGCGCAGCGCGTTCGCCGCGGCCTTCAGCCGGCCGCCGGCCGCGCGTGCGGCCTCCTCGATGGCGCGCATCGCGCCGCGGCGCGCCTCGCCCTCGGTGACCGTCACTGCGTCCGCGTCGGGGGCGCGCAGCGCCCGGTCGAGCTCGGTGCGCAGGAAGGGCAGCGCGGCCTTGAGGTCGGAGAGCATCGGCAGGTCGGAGCGCACGCGCGCCACGTCGCCGAGGTCGAGCGTGGCGGTCAGCAGCGCCTCGTCGAAGACGGGCGCGCGCACGCGCACGTCGCCGCGCGGGCCGGCGACCATCGAGCCGCCCTGGAACATCCGGCCGCCCTCGCTGCCGACGAGGTTCGCGAGGACACAGTAGACGCCCTGCTCCTCGGCGATGTCGCGGATGAGGCGCTCCCAGCGCTCGACGCTCGACGGTCCCGGCACGTCGTCGCCGCGCGGCATCGCGCCGCGCGCCGGCGCGGCGGCGATCACGACGACGACCTGCGCGCCGTCGAGCGCCGCGATCGTCCCCGACAGCGAGTGCCAGGCGTCCTCGCAGACGAGCATCGCCGCGCGGCCCCACGAGGTGTCGAACGCGCGGATGCCGTAGCCGCGCTCGACGAAGCGCTCCTCGTCGAAGAGCGAGTACGTCGGCAGGAAGTTCTTGCGATGGAGGTGCAGCAGCCGCGGCGCGCCGTCGCCCAGCGCGATGCAGGCCGCGCTGTTGTGCAGCATCCCCTCGTGCCGCTCGTAGAACCCGATGATGACGTCGAGCCGCGTGCCCGCCGGCACCGACTCCTCGAAGCGCGCGCCGAGCGCGGCGAGCAGGTCGGCGGCCGAGAGGGCCACCTCGCGCACGCCGCCTTCGAGGAAGTAGCCCGACAGGATCGTCTCGGCGAAGACGACCACCTGCGGCCTCGGTTCGAGCGCTGCCGCCTGCGCGAGCAGCGCGCCGATGCGGTCGAGGTTCCCCTCGAGGTCGCCCTTGCGCGGACGGAACTGCGGGATGGCGAGCGTCAGCATGCACGAAAGGTGCGCCCCCCGCGCCCAAAGGGGTACGGGCGAACGGCCGCCGCGGGCGGCTCACGTGTAGAATTCGGGACCCATGCGGGCACGCCGCCTCCTCCCGATCCTCCTCGTCGCCGCGCCGCTGGCCGCGCCGCGGGCAGCGCCGCTGGCGGCGCAGCAGCCCGCCGCGCCCGCCGCCGCGCCGGCCGAGGAGGCCTGGCGGATCATCCGGCCGCCGCAGAGCTCGCTCGTGCTCGCGCGCGACGGCTCGCTCATCGGCGAGATCGGGAAGGAATGGCGGACGAGTGTGCCGATCAGCTCGCTGCCGCGCTATGTCGCGCAGGCGTTCATCGCGGTGGAGGACCACCGCTTCTACGAGCACGACGGCGTGGACCTCATCGGCGTCGCCGGGGCGATCAAGGACAACCTCCTCGGCGGCAGCCGCGGCGCGAGCACCATCACGCAGCAGCTCGTCGGCAACATGCACCCGACGATCATCGACCGGACCGACCGCTCGCTGGGCCGCAAGCTCAAGGAGCAGGCGGCGGCCCGCGAGATGGAGAAGCACTACACGAAGGCGCAGATCCTCGAGGCGTACCTCAACCAGATCAGCTTCGGGCGCGGCTACTTCGGCGTCGAGGCGGCGGCGCGCCACTTCTTCGCCAAGCCGGCGGCGCGCCTCAGCATCGCCGAGGCGGCGTCGCTCGCGGCGATGCCGAAGGGCCCCGGCATCTACGATCCCGTCCGCTTCCCCGACCGGAACCGGAACCGCCGCAACGCCATCCTCGGCCTGATGAAGGACCAGGGGTTCATCACGGCCGAGCAGGAGGCCGCCGCGAAGGCCGAGCCGCTGCGCACGGCGCCGAATCTCGGGATGTCGGTCGCGGCGCCCTACTACGTGGATGCGGTGCGCGCGCGGCTCGACCGCGCCGGGATCCCGGTCGGCGAGGGCGGCTACACGATCCTCACGACGCTCGACCCGGCGCTGCAGCGCCAGGCGACGATCGCGCTCGTCGAGGGCACGGCGGCCGTCGAGGCGCGTCCCGGCTACCGCCACCCCACCTTCGCGAACAAGCCGCGCGGCAGCACCGACTACCTGCAGGGCGCGCTGATCGCGATGGACCCCGTCACCGGCGACGTGCGCGCGCTCGTCGGCGGGCGGAACTACCAGGAGTCGCAGTTCAACCGCGCGACGAACGGCGTCCGGCAGCCGGGCTCGACCTTCAAGCCGATCGTCTATGCCCGGGCGTTGATCGACTCGATGGCGCCGAACTCGATCGTCAACGACGAGCCGGTCGAGGTCGCCTACGACCGCGAGGTCTACCGGCCGAAGAACGCGGACGGCGAGTTCCTCGGGCCGCTCACGCTGCGGCAGGCCCTCGCGAAATCGCGCAACCCGGTCGCGGTGCAGCTCTGGATGCGCTCGGGTGCCGACTCGATCATCGCGCTCGCGCACCGGATGGGGCTCTCGGCGCCGATCGCGCCGTACCCGTCGAGCGCGATCGGCGCGTCGGTCGTGCGGCCGATCGACCTCGTGAGCGCGTTCACCGCGTTCGCGAACCTCGGCGTGCCGGTCGAGCCGCGCTTCATCGTGCGCGTGACCGACGCCGCGGGGCGCACCGTGCACGGCGAGGCGATCCGCTTCGGCGTCGTCGCGATGGACTCGAGCGTCGCGTTCGTGACCCGCGAGATGATGCGCGAGGCCGTCGAGAGCGGCACCGCGACCTCCGTGCGCCGCTACATCCCGGCGACCGTCCCTGTGGCGGGGAAGACCGGGACCACCGACGACAACACCGACGTCTGGTTCGTCGGCATGACGCCGCAGATCGTCGCCGGCGTCTGGCTCGGCTTCGACCGCCCGCGCACGATCATGGCGGGCGCGGCCGGCGGCTCGCTCGCCGCGCCGATCTTCGGGCAGATGCTCTCGCGCTGGAGCGGGCTCGAGCCCGCGGAGTGGCTGCCGCCCCGCAACGTCGTGCGCGCGGAGCTCGACCGCGACAGCGGGCTCCTCGCCGAGGACGGCACGCCGGCCGAGAAGCGCTACCTCGAGTGGTTCGTCGCCGGCACCGAGCCGCCGGCCCTGCGCGTGGACGCGCGCCGGCTCTTCCGCGCCGGCCCGATCATCGGCTTCTGACGGCGCCGGTGCGCGTGCGCGGCGCACCGTGCCGGTTGTGACCTGGGTCCCCTGATTCCGCCCGCGGTCGCGCGTAACTTTGTGGGGTACAGTTCGTGTGGGAGCAGGACCCGTCCCCACGTCCCCGACCGAGGTGGCCCGATGCGCCTGATGCCGATCGTCGTCCTCGCTGCTTGCGTCGCCGCCTCCGCGTGCGCGAAGGGGCAGCAGAACGACCAGCCGGCGGCCGATTCCACGGCCGCCCCGGCGATGAGCGGCGTCGCCGACAGCGCCGCGCGCGACACGGCGCGCGCCGATTCCGCGGCGACGGCGACGAAGTCCGGCGCGAAGGTTGCGGCGCCGACGACGCAGAAGACGCCCGGGATCATCGGGCGCGACTCGGCGTTCGGTCCCATCGGCACCGTCGACTCGACCGGCAAGGTCACGCCGATCGTCCCCACGAAGAAGAAGCCCTGATCCCGACCCGACGTGATGATGCGCCCCACCTCGCACCGTCTCCGCTCCCTCGCCGCCGTCACCCTCTCCGCCGTCGCCGCCGGCTGCGGCGGCAAGGGGGTCGAACCGCCGTCGCCGACCGGCATCGTCGCGACGAGCGCGAACCCGCTGACGAGCGTCGCCGTCGGCTCCGCGATCGCGACCGCGCCGACGTTCGAGGTGCACGACGAGAAGGGGCGCGCGATGTCGGGCGTGCTGGTCACCGTCGCGGTGACCGCCGGCGGCGGGTCGCTCACCGGCGCCCCGACCGTCACGCTCGCCGGCCCGACGCCGATCGGGAACTGGACGCTTGGCAACACGTCGGGCGCGCAGTCGGTGACGGTCAGCGTCCCTGACGTCACGCCGCTCGTCTTCAACATCACCGCGCTCGCCGGCCCCGCGACGCAGTTCGCGATCGTCGACGGCGACGACCAGTTCGGCACGCAGAACGCCGCGACCTTCGCGCCGCTGCGCGTGCGGGCGCGCGACCAGTTCAACAACCCGGTCGCGGGGATGGCCGTCACGTGGAACGTCGACGCCGGCGGCGGCTCGCTCGCGGGCGGCGCGGCACCCGTCACGCAGACCGGCGCCGACGGCATCGCCGTCGCGCCCACGTGGACGCTGGGCGCGAGCGCGAATGGCGAGCAGGCCGTCGTCGCGACGATGGGCGCGCTCTCGCAGCGCTTCACCGCGACGGCGCAGAACGCGCCGGCGAGCCTTGTCGTCGAGATCGCGGCGCCCGCGAGCGCGACCGTGGCGACGGCGATCAACCCGCAGCCGGCGTTCACCGTGCGTGACGCGGGGAACGTGCCGCTGCAGGGGATCCCGGTCACGATCGCGATCACGGCCGGCAACGGCACGCTCGGCGCCGCACCGACCGTCACCGCCCTCGGCGTCACGCCGATCGGCAACTGGACGCTCGGCACCACGGCCGGGACGCAGACGGTGACCATCACGGCGCCCGGGCTGCCGGCGCAGGCGCTCGTCGTCACGTCGACGCCGGGCGCGCCGGCGTCGCTGACGATCCTGCAGGGGAACAACCAGACGGTGCCGGCGGGCGCGCCCGTGCCCGTGAACCCGAAGGTCAAGCTCACCGATGCCTTCGCGAACGGCATCAGCGGCCAGCCGGTGACGTGGAGCGTCTCCACCGGCGGCGGCACCCTCGGCGGCGCGGCGACGGTGAACACCGACGCCAACGGCAACGCCGACGCCACCGGCTGGACGCTCGGCAAGCGCGGCGGCGCGCAGCAGCTCGTCGCGACCGCCGGGGCGCTCGCGGCGCAGTTCGCCGCGACGATCGAGACCGCGTTCACCATCGACCTGCGCTACTCCGGCACGCCGCCGAGCGCGGCCGTGCAGCAGGCGTTCAGCGACGCGAAGGCGCGCGTCGAGGCGATGGTGGTCGGCGACCTGCTCAACGTGCAGATCCGCGGCAACACCGCGAACTCGCCGTTCAACCTCGCCGACTGCGGCAACCCGTCGGTCACGGGGAGCATCAACGAGATCGTCGACGACGTGGTGATCTACGCCGGCGTCGTGCCGATCGACGGCGTCGGCCAGGTGCTCGGCGCCGCCGGCCCCTGCCTCACGCGGAGCACGGGCGGCCTCACCGCGCTCGGCACCATGCGCTTCGACAGCGCCGACCTCGACGACCTCGCGGCGCGCGGGCGGCTGCTCGACGTGATCACGCACGAGATGCTGCACGTGGTGGGCATGGGCACGCTCTGGGCGACCAAGGGCCTGCTGACCGACAGCGCGACGACGACGCCGAAGGTGGTAGGCGCACTCGCGACGGCGGCCTGCGTCAACGACCACGCCGGCGGCGGGGTCTGCCCGAACTACGTGCCGGCCGAGAACTGCCTCGACCTCACGCAGTCCTGCGGCGTCGGCACGCGTCTGTCGCACTGGAAGGAGAGCACCTTCCGCACCGAGCTCATGACCGGCTACGCCGGCGCGACGAACCCGCTGTCGAAGATGACGGTGCAGGGGCTCGCCGACCTCGGCTACGGCGTGAACCTGCTGGTCGCGGAGCCGTACACCGTGCCGCCCCCGGCGCTGATGGCGCTGCTCGTGATGGAGGGCGACGCGGGACCGGCCGAGGCCGAGATCCGGCTACCCCCGCCGCTGCGGCCGCGCTTCCGGGTGGAGGCATCCGGTCGCCTGCGCCCGATCGCGTACTGACGACCCGCTGATGCCGGCGCGCCCGCGCGCGCGCCAGTTGCCGCCCTTCCCTGCCGTCGGCAACTTTGTCGCGATGCTGGCGCAATGGGCGCCGGCGCGGCGCATCTGGGGGATCCACCGCTGTCCAGCAACTGCCCGAATTGTGGGGCGCCCCGCGAGGACGGCGCCGCGTTCTGCGCACGGTGCGGCCGGAACTTCACCGAGGAGTTCAAGGGCACGAAGATCGAGGAGCTGAAGGAAGCCTCCGAGATCCTCATCCGCCTGCGCACCGCCATCGGCGACCGTTACGTGATCGAGCGGGAACTCGGGCGCGGCGGGATGGCGACCGTCTTCCTCGCGCGCGACAGCAAGCACGACCGCGAGGTCGCGATCAAGGTCCTGCATCCGGACCTGTCGGCCTCGATCGGCGCCGACCGCTTCGAGCGCGAGATCCGCCTCGCCGCCAAGCTGCAGCACCCGCACATCCTCGCGCTCTACGACTCGGGCGCCGCCGACGGGCTGCTGTTCTACGTGATGCCGTTCGTGCGCGGCGAGTCGCTGCGCGACAAGCTCGACCGCGAAGGGATGCTGCCGGTCGATGATGCGCTGCGGATCATCCACGCGGTGAGCGACGCGCTGCAGTACGCGCACGACCAGGGGATCGTCCACCGCGACATCAAGCCGGAGAACATCCTCCTCTCGGGCGACCACGCCCTGGTGGCCGACTTCGGCATCGCGCGCGCGGCGAACGACGCCGGCGGGCAGAAGCTGACGCAGACCGGCATGGCGGTCGGCACCCCGGTCTACATGGCGCCCGAGCAGTCGACCGGCGACCCGGTGGGTCCGTCGGCCGACATCTACTCGCTCGGCTGCATGCTCTATGAGATGCTCGCCGGCGAGCCGCCGTTCACCGGTCCGAACGCGATGGCGATCATGGCGAAGCACCTGATGGAGCAGGTGCCGAGCGTGCGCGTCACGCGGAACGCGGTGCCGGAGGCGGTGGAGGAGGCGATCTTCGCCGCGCTGGCCAAGACGCCGGTCGACCGTCCGAAGTCGGCGCACGCGTTCGCCGAGATGCTCGGCGGCTCCGCGCCCGGGATGCGCGCGGTGCGGCCGTCACGCGTGGTGCGTGGCTCGACCGCGGTGCGGCAGCCGACGCCGGGGCGTGGCACCGCCGCCGTCCCGCGCCCCACGCTCTCGACATCGCAGCCGCTCTTCACGGTGGACGACGCGACCGGCGAGTTCATCGAGATCGTGCAGGCGCCGTGGTGGAAGCGGCCGATGACGCTCCTCGTCGGGGCGCTCGTCCTCGGCCTCGGCGGGACGGCCGGCTGGCTCGCGCTCAACCAGCCGAAGGGCGCGGGCGCGGTGGACCCGACGCTGCGGCGCATCGCCGTGCTCTACTTCGAGGACCAGAGCGCCGACTCGTCGCTGCGGCCCGCCGCCGACGGCATCACCGAGGGGCTCATCCGCTCGCTGTCGCGCATCTCGCAGATCACGACGATCTCGCGCGACGGCTCCGAGCGCGTGCGCGGGATGCAGAGCACGGACAGCATCGTCGAGGCGCTGCGGGCGGGTTTCCTCGTGCGCGGCGCGCTGCGTCCCGAGGGGAACCACGTCTCCGTCTCCTACCGGCTCGAGAACCGCAACGGCTCCTCGGTGGGCGACGGGCGCCTCTCGGTCGCGAAGGACAGCCTCCTGCTCGTGCAGGACTCGATCGCGCAGCTCGCGACCGACCTCATCCGGCGCCAGCTCGGCGAGCAGATCGCGCTGCAGTCCCAGCAGGCGGCGACGTCGAACAACGCCGCCTGGCTCGCGGTGCAGGATGGCATCGCACTGCAGCGGCGCGGCAGCGCGATCGTGCGCGCCGACGCGGCGGCCGGCGCGGCGCTCTTCGACCGCGCCGACTCGGCGTTCGCGGGCGCCGAGGCGCTCGACAGGCGGTGGGTGGAGCCGATCACGCGGCGCGCGCAGCTCGCGTACGTCCGCTCGCGCACGTACGGCCGCAACCCCGCGCTCATCCGCCCGTGGGTCGAGCTCGCGATCGCGCACGCCGACCGCGCGCTCGCGATCGACCCGAACGACCCCGACGCGCTCGAGGCGCGCGGCACCACGCGCGTCTTCTCGTTCCTCCAGAACGTGCCCGACTCGAAGGACGCGCCGGCGGAGCTGCAGCGCGCGATCGCCGACCTCGACAAGGCGACGACCATCAACAAGAAGCAGGCCGGCGCGTGGACGTCGCTGTCGGCGGCGTACTACTCCGACCCGAAGTCGGGGCTCGAGCGCGCGATGATCGCCGCCGAACTCTCGCTCGACGCCGACGAGTTCCAGGCGACGGGACTCCTCACGCGTGCGCGCCTCACGAACGCGGCCTACGACCTCGGCCAGTTCGACAAGGCGGATCGCGCGTGCGGCGACATGGAGCGGCGCCACCCGGGCGACCTGCGCACGATCCGCTGCCGGCTCTACCTGCAGTCGATCCCGAACCTGCCGAGCTACGACGTCGCGCGCGCCTGGCGGCTGCGCGACTCGCTCGTCGCCGTCGCCGCGCCGGCGGACAAGGACCTGCAGGGCCGCGTCGGCGACATCTTCACCGCGGCCACGATCGCGCGCGCGTCGAAGCTCCCGGGGGCGGCGCCGGCGCTCGCCGACAGCGCCCGTGCGCTGCTGCGCCGCGCCGAGGGCGACGCGACCATCGACGCGACCGGCGAGCTGAAGATGTTCGCCGCCTTCGCCTCGACGATCCTCGGTGACAGCGACGACATCTATCGGCGGCTCTCGGCCTACGTCGCCGTGAACCCGACGGTCCGGAAGGAGGACCTCCGGACCAAGCCGACCTGGTGGTTCACGCCGCTGCAGGGCGAGCCGCGCTGGCGACAGCTGGTGGGGGCACCGTAGGGCCGTCGCCACACCAGACAGGCCGCCAGACCGGGGCGATGTGCCCCACTACACCGAAAAAGGCCCGATTCGCGCCATTATCGGCGTGAGCTGCGACACTGGCTTGCGGCACCTGTTTTGCGCTCTAAAGTTCTCCGTTCGGCTGCGCGGACTCCCACGGCAGAGGGCCCAGAAGGCCCGGACCGGTCCGCGCGCCGCCCACCCGGAGTCACGGATGACGAAGTCCCTTCGCAGCGCGCTTGCCCTTGTCGCGGTCGTGGTCGTCGCGGCGTGCACCGATACCCCGATGGGCGCGCCGGCAGCCGAGGCGGTCCGCACCAAGGGGGCGATCGCGCATGCGATCCCCGGCGAGTGCTCGACGCTCGACGAGATGGCGCGGCTGGCGGGGATCCTGTACGACCACGAGACCACGTCCCCCGACGTCAACACCATCAAGGGGCGGCTCGCCCAGCTCGACCACGCGGTCTCGCGCGGCCGCCTGACGGAAGCCGAGGGCCACGCGACGTGGGTGGTGCAGACGACGCTCCGCTCGAGCCACGCCGGCACGCTGCACGGCACCCCGGACGATGTCCGCACCTTCGTGAACACGGTGCTCTGCTTCGCCGGCATCGACATCGTCGTCGACGCGCCCGATGACTCGCATCTCGTGCTGCCGACCGACGGCGACCAGACGCTGAAGAACGACGTGGGCACCGCGGGCGTCGTCGTGCCCCCGGGCGCCGTGACCGAGCCGACGCTGATCGCGATCCAGCTGGCGCCGCAGGGCGGCGACGGCCCGCTCGATACCAAGCTCGACCAGTATCCGGGCTTCATCCACATCGTGAAGCTCTCCGAGAATGACAGCCCGCTCACGCAGCCGGTGATCGTCGGCGTCTGCGCCGATGGCGTCATCCCGCAGGAGGTCCGCGACCGCCTGCGGCTCGGCCACGGCGCGAGCACGGGCTTCGAGATCACGCCCCCGGCGAGCGCGGACTTCCTGGTCTGCCCGAACGAGGTGGCGGAAGCGAAGCCGGGCAGCGTGCTCGAGCGCGTCGCGAACCTCATCCTGCCGCGCAGGCTCCAGGCGGCCACCGCGAGCTACTCCGGCGGCGGCGTCGGCGGCACGGTGACGGAGTTCTCGCCGCTCGCGCCCGTGGATCCTCTACTCGAGTTCGGCGGCGGCGTCGGCGGCACCGTGACCGAGTTCATCCGGGTGAACCCCTTCGCCGAGCTGCGCAGCGATGCGCCGAACGCGACGAAGCTGACCGGCCCGTGCGCGTCGCCGATCGAGGGCGCGATGGGGTCGCCGCTGCGCGACGAATGCCGTCCGTCGGTGACGATCCACACGCGCCTCGGCACGCCGTTCACCGGCGTCCCGGTGAGCTGGGAAGTGACGCAGGGCGGCGGCGCGGTCGGCGCGAACACCGGCACCTGCGGTCCGCTCGCCGCGACGGCGGCGACGCTCACCGGCCCGCACGGTGGCGCCGGCGTCTGCTGGACGCTGGGCTCGGTCGGCGCGAACCGCGTCGTCGCGCGGCCGAGCCTCGGTGGTGACGCCGTCGCGGGCGTGACCTTCTCGCAGGCCGAGGTGGTGTTCAACGCCATCGCCAACCCGCCGGCGGGCCTCGCCTTCACGGTGCCGCCGTCCCCGGTCGTGCCCGCCTATCCGGGCTTCCCGCTCCAGGTCACGATCGTCGACCGCAACGGTGAGCGCGTCTGGGCCTCGACCGACCGCGTCTTCCTGCGCCTGAACCAGAACACGTTCGCGAGCAACGCGACCGAGATGAACCTCAAGGCAGTGCAGGGCATCGTGAACTTCTCGGTCGGCGTCCCCACGCCGGCGACCGGCTACCGGATCACCGCGTCGGCGTCGGTCTCGTCGTGGGCGATCGCGAACTCGACGACGGATCCGTTCACGGTCGTGCCGGGAGCGCCGTTCAAGATCACGGTCCTGGCCGGCGACCTCGTGACGGCGCCCCCGGGCACGGTGGTGAATGCGCGCGTGCGCGTCTACGACCGGGTCGGCAATGCGGTGCCGGGCGCCGGGCTCACGTGGGCGGTGACCGCGGGCGCGGGTTCGGTGACGCCCCCGGGGTCGGTCACCGACGCGAGCGGCGAGGCTGCGGCCGCGTGGACGATCGGTGCAGGCGCGAACAAGCTGCGCGTCACGCTCCTCTCGGGCACGCAGCTCTACCTGTCGTTGAACGCGACCGGCGCGGCGCCGTGACGTCCGGCTGACGCCGCGCGGGACGACGAAGGCCCCGGGCATCCGCCCGGGGCCTTCGTCGCTTCCGGCGCGCGTGCGTTCAGCGCCGCGTGCCCGTCCAGATCGCGATGAGTCCGCAGCCCTGCGCCATCCGCGCGCCGGCGGCGCGCTGCAGCTCGACCGGCACCGCCGCCGCGCTCGCGTAGATCTCGATCGCCGCGACCGACTGGATGTTCACGATGTCATCGATCGCCGCGAGCGACCGCGTCGGCGGCGCGCGCGGATTGCCGACCGCCTCCTCGAGCGTGCCGAGCAGCAGCTGGCCGTCGAGGATGATCGTCATCGCACACATGATGCCGCGCCCCATCAGCACCTGCCTGCCGTCGGCCGGTGTCACCTTCACGAACGCCTCGTTGGCGAGGGCGTGCGTGAAGCGGTTCGCGTTGCGCAGGTCGAGCTCCTCGGGCGTGATGAAGCGCGCCGAGTAGGCGCCGCGCTGCACGCGCTCGAGCCGGTCGTAGAAGCCGGTGCGCGCCAATGGCGTGTCGCGGCGGCCGGCGATCGTCACCGGGTCGAGCGACCGCGGCATCGGCACCAAGTCGGCGAGATAGTAGTCCTTGCCCTCGGGCTTCTTGGCCCAGCCGACGTACGGTTGGAAGCCGATCCGGCGGGCGGTGAGGTTGAGCGAGTCGGCGGGCTTCACGTTGAAGGTCACGCGGCCCGAGTCGTCGGCGACGCGCGTGGCGCCGCGCGCCATCTGCACGACCGCGAAGGGGATCGCGTTCCCGCGGACATCGGTGACCTGGATGCGGACCTGCTCCTCGGGCGCCCCGCGCTGCGCGGCGAGCGGCGCGGCGGCGATCGCATCGGCGATCGCGGCCGCGAGGGCGGTGAGCAGGACGAGCGTGGCGTGGCGGAGGCGGAGCGGCACGGCGGGTCGGGTGGATGGCCAGAGGGGCCGGCGGAGATGCTCCGCCGGCCCCTCCGTATTGTACTACGCCACTACCGCGAGCGGTTCCCCCGGCTCCTTGGCGGGGTCCGGGAGGAGGGCCAGCGCCAGCACCTCCTCGAGCGACCCGACGAAGTGGAACGTCAGCTTCCCGCGTGCCTCCTCGGGCACGTCCTCGACGTCGGCCTCGTTGTCCTTCGGCAGGATGACGTCGGTGATGCCGGCCCGCAGCGCGCCGAGCACCTTCTCCTTCACGCCGCCGATCGGCAGCACGCGGCCGCGGAGCGAGATCTCGCCGGTCATCGCGAGGTCCTTCCGCACGGGGCGCCCGCTCAGCTCGCTCGCGAGCGCGGTCGAGATCGCGACGCCGGCCGACGGCCCGTCCTTCGGGATCGCGCCGGCGGGGACGTGGATGTGCGTCTCGACGGTGCCGAGCCTGGAGCGCGGGATGCCGAGCTTCTCGGCGTTCTTCGTGACGTAGGTGAAGGCCGCGCGGGCCGACTCCTTCATCACGTCGCCGAGCTGCCCGGTGAGGATGAGCGCGACCGGCGCGCCGCCGCCGTTGCCGTCGGTGGCCGTCGGTGCCGCGAGCGGGCGCACCGACGCCTCGACGAACATGATGTCGCCGCCCATCGGCGTGTAGTACATGCCGGTCGCGGTGCCGACCTCGTGCACCTGGTTGGCCTTCTCCGGATGGACCTTCGGGCGCCCGAGCAGGTCGCGCACCTCCTCGGCGGTGATCACGCCGTCGGTCGTCGGGTCCTCACCGGTCTTGGTCGCGATGCGCCGCGCGATCTTGCGCGCGACCTCGCCGACCTCGCGCTCGAGCTGGCGCACGCCCGATTCGCGCGTGTACTGGCTCACGAGCGACGCGATCGCGGCATCGTCGAACGCGACGTTCGTCGCCGCGAGCCCGTTCTCCTCGAGCTGGCGCGGGATCAGGTACTTCTTCGCGATCTCGGCCTTCTCGCGCTCGGTGTAGCCGGCGAACTCGACGACCTCCATGCGGTCGAGGAGCGGGCCGGGGATGTTCTGGATGAAGTTCGCGGTCGCGATGAAGAGCACCTCGGACAGGTCGAACGGGACGCCGAGATAGTGGTCGGTGAAGCTGTCGTTCTGCGCCGGGTCGAGCACCT
>CAZIDS010000037.1:0-15697 GCA_964537945.1 uncultured Gemmatimonas sp.
CTGCTGCGACGCCCGCGCGAACTCTTCCTGCTTCTGCCGCGTGATGCCCCCGCGCGTCGCGACGCGCTCGGCGGTGAAGCCCATCCCGATCGCCTCCTCGGTCATCTCGGGATGCAGCCGCGTGTGGAAGCCCGACATCGGCACGGCGCTCATCATCTCGACGCCGCCGGCGAGCACGACGTCGTTCATCCCGCTGAGGATCGCCTGCGCGCCGAGCGCGATCGTCTGCAGGCCGCTCGAGCAGAAGCGGTTGACGGTCATCGCGCTGACGTCCACGGGGAAGCCGGCCCGCAGCATGGCGAGCCGCGCGTGGTTGAGCCCCTGCGACGACTCGGGCATCGCGCAGCCCCACACGACGTCGTCGATGAGGGCAGGGTCGAGCTTCACCTGGTCGACGACCGCCTTCATCACGGTGGCCGAGAGGTCGATCGGATGCACGGAGGCGAGCCCTCCGTCCTTCTTGCCGCGAGCGACCGCGCTGCGCAGGGCGCTCACGATGACGACGTCGGTGGTCATGGTGTCTCCTGTTCAGTTGCGGAGGGGGGAGCCGGTCTTGAGCATGTGCTCGATCCGGGCCTGCGTCTCCTTGGTGCCGAGGAGCCGCAGGAACGCGTCGCGCTCGAGGTCGAGCAGGTCCTGCTCGCTCACGTCGCGCGCCGGGCCGTCCCCGCCGCAGAGGACTCGCGCGATCTCGTGGCCGATGCGGACGTCGTGCTCCGACGCCTGGCCGGCCTCCTTGAACGCCCAGAGCGCGTAGTCGAGGTTGGCCACGCCGGCGCGGCCAAGCGCGGCCATCCACCGCGGCGCCGGCGCGACGTAGTCGGGCGCGAGGTCGAGCACGCGCGCCTTCGCGTCGGCGAGCAGCGTGTCGCGGTTCATCGAGATGCGGTCGGCGACCGGCCGCAGGAAGCCCATCGCGCGCGCCTCGTGCGCCGACGTGCTCGTCTGCGCGAGCGCGATCAGCCGGAACGCCCGCTTCGCGCCCTCGAACGGGTCCGCCTCCTCGTACGCCTCGAGCGCCTTCGTGAAGCGGAACGCGAGCTCCTTCGTGCCGCAGCCGCCCGGGATCACGCCGACCCCGACCTCGACGAGCCCCATGTAGAGCTCGGCGTGGGCCTGGATGCGATCACAGTGCAGCGAGATCTCGGTGCCGCCGCCGAGCGTGAGCCCGAACGGCGCGGCGACCACCGGGAAGGGCGCGAAGCGGAAGGACATCACGGTGTCCTGGAACCGCTTCACCATCGCGTCGAGCGTCTTCCAGTCGCCGGCCTGCACCACCTGCGCGACGCCGGCGAGGTTCGCGCCGGCGGTGAAGGTGCGCGGGTCGTCATTGCCGATGACGAGCCCGTGGTAGTGCCCCTTCGTGATCACGTCGAGCGCGGTCGCCGCCATCGCGAGCACGCCGGCGCCGAGCGTGTTCATCTTGCCGCAGAACTCGAGGCAGAGCACGCCGTCGCCGAGGTCGATGAGGCGCGCCTCCTTCTCGTCCTTCAGCGCACGGCCCTGCGCGCGGAGCGCGGCGAGCGAGAGCTGGCCCGGGACGGGCGGCACCACCACGCGCCCCGCAGCCCCGAAGGCGGGCACCGTCTCGGCGCCCGGCGACGCGCCCGCGGCATAGAAGCTCGCGCCCGCGCCGGCGAGGAGCAGCGGGACGGTCCGCTCGCGCTTCTGCATCTCGGCCCGCAGCCAGTCGAGGCCGAGCGCATCCATCGTGCGGAAGGGGCCCATCTCCCATCCGTAGCCCCACTCGAGCGCGCGGTCGATCGCGGGGAGGTCGAAGGCGAGCTGCGGCGCGAGAAGGCACGCGTAATGGCACTGCTCGACGAGCAGGTCGCGCAGGAAGTCGCCCTGCTTGCCGCCGAGCGCCTTCGCCTTCGCGACGCGCTCGACCGGCGGCAGCTTCGTGATCGCGTCGACCTCGGGCGTGGACCAGCGGCCCATGTCGCGGTACTCGAGCGTCTTCCAGTCGAGCGCGAGGATCTCCTTGCCGGCCTTCTGGTAGAATCCCGCCCTGGTCTTGTCGCCGAGCCGCCCGGCCTTCACGAGCTCGTGCACGAACGGCTGGAGTGCGAGATCCTCGCCGGTGGTCTGCGAGAGGCCCGCGGTGACGTGGACGAGGACGTCGAGGCCGGAGAGGTCGCCGGTGCGGAAGGTCGCCGTCTTGGCGCGCGCGATGAAGGCCCCGGTGAGCGTGTCCACCTCGGGGATCGTGAGGTCGTGCTGCACCATCAGGCGCCCGGCGACGACCATCCCGTGCACGCCGAGGCGGTTCGCGACGAAACCGGGCACGTCCTTCGCGACGACGATGCCCTTGCCGAGGATGCGCTCCTGGAAGGTGCGCATCGCGGTCATCACCTCGGGCGCGGTCTCGGCCGTCGGGATCAGCTCGAGCAGGTGCATGTACCGCGGCGGATTGAAGTAGTGCGTGCCGAGGAACCGCTGGCGGAACCGCGCGCCGCGCCCTTCGAGCAGGATCGCCATCGGGATCCCCGACGTGTTCGAGGTGACGATCGCATCGGGGGCGATGGACTCGATCCGCGCGAAGAGCTCCTGCTTGGGCGCGGGCTTCTCGATGATCGCCTCGCAGACCCAGCTGCAGTCGGCGAGGAGGCCGAGGTCGTCGGCGGTGTTGCCGGTGACGATGCGCGCGGCGGCGGCCGGCTCCATGAACGCGGCGGGCTTCGCCTTGCGCGCGCGGTCGAGCCCGTCGCGCGCGGGCTTGGAGCGGTCGGGGGAGCTGGGGTCGTCGCTGCCGGGGATGTCGAGCAGGACGACGGGGAGACCGGCCGAGGCGGCGAGCGCGGCAATGCCGGCCCCCATGGCGCCTGCACCGATGACTCCGACCTTCGTGATCCGCATGGCGGACTCCGGGAGATGGTGACGGGAGAACACTGGTGACGAGGCAGCACCCGACGCTAGGTTGCGGGCAGTGATCAAGTACATCGGCTCGAAGCGGCGGCTGGTGCCGCACATCGTCTCGCTCGCCGGCGCGATCCCGGGCGCCCGCTCGGTCCTCGACCTGTTCACGGGGTCCACGCGCGTGGCGCAGGGCCTCAAGGCGGCGGGGTTCCGGGTGACGGCGAACGACGCTGCCTCGTACAGCCGCGTGCTGGCCGAGGCGAGCATCGCGACCGACGCGCGCCGCGTGGACCGCGCGCGCCTCGACGCGCTCATCAGGGACCTCGGCGCGCTCGCCGGCACGCGCGGCTACTTCACGCGCACCTTCTGCGAGGAGTCGCGATACTTCCAGCCGGCGAACGGGATGCGCGTGGACGCGATCCGCGCGGGGATCGATGTGCTCGCGCGCGACGACGGCGAGCGGGCGATCCTGCTCGCCGCCCTGCTGCTCGCGGCCGACCGCGTGGACTCGACGACGGGCCTCCAGATGGCCTACCTGAAGCAGTGGTCGCCGCGGAGCGCGCGGCCGCTCGAGCTGCTGCTGCCGCCGCTGCTCGACGGCCCGGGCACGGCGCTGCAGCTCGACGCGCGCGACTGCGTCGCGCGCCCCACGACCTACGACGTGGCCTATCTCGACCCGCCGTACAACCAGCACTCGTACTTCTCGAACTACCACATCTGGGAGACGCTGGTGCGCGGCGACGCGCCGGCGGCCTACGGCGTCGCGCGCAAGCGCGAGGACTGCCGCACGACGAAGAGTCCGTTCAACCGCCGCGCCGAGGCGTGGGATGCGCTCTGCGTGGTGGTGCGCACGGTCCGCGCGCGGCACGCACTGCTGTCGTTCTCCGACGAAGGCTTCTTCGCCGCCGGGGCGATCGGCGACCTGCTCCGCGAGCGCTTCGGCGAGGTGGCGGCGGTGCCGGTGGACTCCCCGCGCTACGTCGGCGCGCGGATCGGGATCCACAACCTGCGCGGCGAACGCGTCGGCCAGGTGAGTCACGTGCGGAACACCGAGTGGCTGTTCGTCGCCGGCGCCGACGCGGCGGCGATCGCAGCCGAAGGGATGGCGCGCCTGGGCGCCTCCACGGAGGCGCTGAGCGCATGAGCCCGGCCGGCACGCTCGTGATGGTGGTCGACGACGACGCGCCCGTGCGGAAGGTGATCCGCGCCGCGCTCGAGAAGGAGGGCTTCCGGGTGCTGACGGCGGAGCACGGCGTGGACGCCCTGGCGCAGATGCAGGCGGCCGGCGAACCGCTGAAGGTGCTGGTCGCCGACATCGTGATGCCGCAGATGGGCGGCGTCGCACTGGCCGAGCGCGCGCTCGCCCAGCAGCCTCCGCCGGCGATCATCCTGATGAGCGGCTTCTCGCACGACCCGTCGCGGCTGATGGTCGCGGGGACGCGCCCGCCGTTCATCCAGAAGCCGTTCCGCCTCGAGGAGGTGGTGAAGCTGGTCCGTCTCGCGGCGAGCGGGCATCACTGATGGCTGCACCGCACGCGCGCGCCATCGCGCACCTCTCGGCCGCCGACCCGGTGCTCGGCAAGTGGATCGCCCGCGTCGGGCGCTGCGGCTGGCGGCGCGAGAACGACGGCACGCACTTCGACCACATCGCGCGGTCGATCGTGTACCAGCAGCTCTCGGGGAAGGCGGCGGCCACGATCCACGGCCGCTTCGTCTCTCTCTATGCCGGAGCGCCGTCACCGAAGCAGGTGGCGCGCACGCCGGACGACAAGCTCCGCGCGTGCGGGCTCTCGGGACGCAAGGCCGAGTACATCAAGGAACTCGCGCGGCGCACGCACGACGGCGAGCTGCGGGTGAACGACATCCACGACATGGACGACGCCGGCGTGATCGAGACGCTCACGTCGATCCGCGGCATCGGCGAGTGGACCGCGCAGATGGTGCTGATGTTCCGCCTTGGCCGGCCGGACGTGCTGCCGACGCTCGACCTCGGGATCCAGAAGGCGGTGCAGCTGCTCTACGGGATGCGCTCGCTGCCGAAGCCCAGGAAGGTCGCGGCCATCGGCGCGAAGTGGGCGCCCTATCGCACGGTGGCGTCGTGGTACCTCTGGCGCCGGGTGGACGACCCGCCGCAATGACGTCCGCGAGCCGCACCGTCGCGATCACCGGCGCGAGCGGCTTCCTCGGCTCCGCCCTCGCCGCGCATTTCCGCGCCACGGGCGACCTCGTGGTCACCGTCGGGCGCTCGCCCGGGAGCGACGTGCGCTGGGACCCCGCGCGCGGGACGATCACCGGCGCCGCGCTCGGCGACGCGGACATGGTGGTGAACCTCGCCGGCAGCACCATCGGGCAGCGCTGGACGGCCGCGGTGCGCCCCGACCTGAAGGCGAGCCGCGTGGCCGCGACGCGGCTGCTCTGCGAGACGCTGGCCAGGCAGTCGCGCAAGCCGGCGGTGCTGCTGTCGGGTTCGGCGATCGGCATCTACGGGAGCCGCGGCGACGAGTGGCTCGACGAGTCGAGCGCGCCCGGCAGCGACTATCTCGCCGAGGTGGCGAGTGCGTGGGAAGCGGCGACGGCGCCGGCGCGCGAGGCGGGGATCCGCACCGTGCTGATGCGCACCGGGATCGTGCTGCATCCGCGCGGCGGCGCGCTCGCGAAGATGCTGCTCCCGTTCCAGCTCGGCGCCGGCGGCCGGCTCGGCGACGGCCGGCAGTGGATGAGCTGGATCAGCCGCACGGACTGGCTCGCGGCCGTGGCGCACCTCGCCGGCGACGCGGCGCGCGCGGGGGCGGTGAACGTCGTGGGACCGGAACCGGTGACGAACGCGACATTCACCGACACGCTCGGCCGCATCCTGCGCCGCCCGACGGTCGCGGCGGTCCCGGCCTTCGCGCTGAAGGCGCTGTTCGGGGAGATGGCCGGCGCGACCGTGCTCGCGAGCCAGCGCGTGCGAGCGGGCGTGCTCGAGGCGAGCGGCTTCCGCTTCTCGCACCCGACGCTGTCGTCCGCGCTGCGCGCCGAGCTCGACCTCGCGTAGCGTGGTCGCGTCCGCGCCGCGCCGGTAGATTCAGCGCCCATGGACCTCTCGGGCGCAGTCGTCGTCGTGACCGGCGGCTCCGGCTTCCTGGGCCGTCGTGTGGTCGCGGCGCTCGAGGGGCGCGGCTGCGCCGCAGTCTACGCGCCGCGCTCGGCGCACTACGACCTGCGCGAGAAGTCGCGCGTGATCCGGCTGTACGAGGACACGCAGCCCGACGTCGTCATCCATCTCGCGGCGGTCGTCGGCGGGATCGGCGCGAACCGCGCGCACCCCGGGCGCTTCTTCTACGAGAACCTCGTGATGGGCGTCGAGGTGCTCGAGCAGGCGCGGCGCCACGGCGTGCGGAAGTTCGTCGGCATCGGGACGATCTGCGCCTACCCCAAGTTCACGCCGGTGCCGTTCCGGGAGGACGACCTCTGGGCCGGCTATCCCGAGGAGACGAACGCGCCGTACGGGCTCGCGAAGAAGATGCTGCTCGTGCAGTCGCAGGCGTACCGGCAGGAGTACGGCTTCGACGCGATCCACCTGCTGCCGGTGAACCTCTACGGGCCGGGGGACAACTTCGATCCCGAGACGTCGCACGTGATCCCGGCGATGATCCGCAAGATGGACGCGGCGGTGCGCGAGCGGCGCGACGAGGTCGTGCTGTGGGGCGACGGCTCGCCGACGCGCGAGTTCCTCTACGTGGACGACGCCGCCGAGGGGATCGTGCTCGCGACCGAGAAGTACGACGGCGCCGCGCCGGTGAACCTGGGCAGCGGGAAGGAGATGCCGATCAAGGAGGTCGCGGCCGCGGTCGCGCGCGCGACGGGCTTCGCGGGGCGCATCACGTGGGACGCGACGAAGCCGAACGGCCAGCCGCGCCGCGGTCTCGACACCGCGCGCGCCAGGCAGTCGTTCGGCTTCACGGCAACGACCGACTTCACCCGCGGCCTCGAGGCGACCGTCGCCTGGTGGCGCGCGCAGGGCCAGCCGTGAGTGACGGGACCGCCGCGCTGAAGGGCTTCACCGACTTCCACAGCCACCTGATCCCCGGCGTGGACGACGGTGCCGAGCAGGTGGCGCAGTCACTCGGCGCGCTGCGGCAGTTCGCGGGGCAGGGCGCCGTGGCGTGCATCACCACGCCGCACTTCGACGCGTCGCTGACGAAGCTCGGCGAGGTGTTCGACGTGCGGCTCGCCGCGTTCGACGCCGGCTGGGCACAGCTGACGCAGGCGCACGCGGCGACGCCCGGGCTGCCGCGCATCGCGCGCGGCGTGGAACTGATGCTCGACGACCCGGACCCCGACCTGCGCGACGACAGGCTGCGCCTCGCCGGCGGCCCTTTCGTGCTCGTCGAGTTCCCGGCGATGCAGCTGCCGCCGAACGCCGAGTGGGCGCTGCACAACATCCGGCGGAAGGGCTGGCGGCCGATCATCGCGCATCCCGAGCGCTACCGGAACCACGACGCGCGGCTCACCACGCTGCAGCGCTGCCGCGCGGCGGGCGCGCACCTGCAAGTGAATGCGGGGAGCTTCCTCGGGCAGCACGGCGACCGCGCGCGCACCGTGGCGAACGTGCTGCTGCAGCAGGGCTGGATCGACTACCTCGCGAGCGACCATCACGCGCGCGGCGAGCCGGCGACGGGGAAGGCGGCGGCGCTGCTCGCGAAACGCGGCGCGGAGGCGCAGGTGCACCGGCTGACGGTGGAGAACCCGGGGCGGATCCTTGCCGGCGAGGGACCGCTGCCGGCCGCGCCGTTCACGCTGGCGCCGGCGCAGCGTCCCTGGTGGGCGCGCCTGCTCAGCCGGATCGCCGGGCAGGACTGAGGGGGGCGCGCGGGGCGCGCGCCGCGCTCAGCGCCGCAGGCCGCGGAGCTGGAGCTCGAAGTCGAGCGAGTTCGTCGCGAGCGAGACGGCGACGTCGAACGAGACCGAGCCCGCGATGACGCGGTCGGCGAGGTGCTGGTCGAAGGTCTGCGTGCCGAACTGCGCGCGTCCCTCGGCGAGCGCCTGCCGCAGCTCGGCGAGCCGGCCGGCGTCGGTGAGGACGTCGCGGACCATCGGCGTCATCAGCAGGACCTCGGCGACGACGATGCGGCCGCGGCTGTCGGCGCGCGGGAGGAGCCGCTGCGCGATGACGCCGCGGAGGAGCTCGCTGAGCTGCAGCCGCGCGGAGTCGCGGCGCTCCGGGTCGAGGCGCCCGAGGAGGTCGCGGATCGCGGTCGTGGTGTCGGTGGCGCGGACCTGCGCGATCACGAGGCGCCCCTGCTCGGCCGCGCGCACCGCGAGCTCGACGAGCTCCGGCGTGTCGAGGTCGCCGATGACGAGCACGTCCGCGTCCTGCTCCATCGCGGCGCGCACGCCGACGGGATAGGACGCGGTGTCGATGCCGACCTCGCGTTGCGTGACGGCGCAGCCGTGGTTCTTGTGCAGGAAGCGGAGGGCGCGCTCGACGGACACGATGTGGCGACGGCGCGGGCTGTGATGGTTCAGGTGATTGACGAAGGCCGCCGTGGTGCTCGAGCGTCCGGCCCCCTGCGCGCCGGCGACGAGGATGATGCCGAACTCGGCGAGGGCGATCGAGGCGAGCGACGGCGGGAGGCCGAGCGAGTCGAAGGTGGGGAGCACGTCGGGAATGACGCGCAGCACGATCATGAAGCTCGAGCGCTGCTTGAGGAGCGAGAGGCGGAAGCGGCCGATGCCCGGCGCCGACCAGGGGCCCGAGTGGTCGTTCACGTCGTCGATGTCGGGCGAGTGCGCGGACGTCGCGAGGATGTGCTTCGTCATCTCCCACGTCTGCTTCGCGGTGAGGAAGCCCGTGTCGAGCGACAGCAGTTCGCCGTCGACGCGGATGTAGGCGGCGTCGCCGGCGCGGATGTGGATGTCCGTCGCACTGCGCGAGACGGCCGTGGTGAGGATGGCGCGCAGGCGCTCGACCTCGGCGGGATCGGCGGTGGTGGTCTGGCCGGGCTCGTGGGTCACGGTGTCGGGGCGAAGCGTTCGGAGTCTCGGACCACGGCCGTGTCACGGCGTGATGGGCGCGCGCGCCCCAGAGTGGACGAGAGCACTCGGTCGAAGGTAAATATTGCTGAGGAAATAGCCAGTGACTTAGGTTTGTCCATCACCGGCGATTGATGACACTCTCGGTCAGCGTCGAGCCCGCGGCTCACATCGCACGCCTGGGGGCACGCCAACGCGCGGTGCACCTGCAGCGGCGTCGCTTCTGGCGCGAGGTCGCCTATGGCGGGATGGTCGTCGCCAGCGACGCGGTCACGCTCGCCCTGGTGTTCATCATCTTCTCGATGATCCCGCTGGCCGCCGCGGGCGCGTACCTGGGTCCCGACGGCGCGGAGTTCCTCGGCTTCCTGATCCCGGCCGAGCCGCTGCCGCTGCTGCGGCGCCTCACGGCGCTGCTCTTCTGTCTCGTGGCGACGCGCTCGTATTCGTACACGGAGCGCGAGTTCCACAGCGGCCGTCTCTTCGCCGCGCTGCTGCTCGGCCTCGCGCTGCCCCGGTGGACCGAGATCTGGACGGCCTTCCTGATCCCGCGCGCGAGCGCGCTCGGCGTGCTCGTGCTCGCGCTGTGGGGCGCGCTGCTGCTGCAGCGGCGCGTGATCACGCAGGCGCTGCGGTCGATCGACCCGCGCGGCCTCGAGCCGGCGCGCACGCTGATCGACGGCGTGCCCGAGGTGATCGGCGGCGTGCGCGACGACTGGACGAAGCGGCTGCAGCAGGAGGGGCCGGACGCGGTGGCGCCCGGCTTCTTCGAGATCAGCGACGCCTGGCCGAGCGACACGATGGGCGGGCCGGGCGACCTCTACGAGGCGCTCTCGCAGCGGAGCGCCGACGCGATCGTGCTCGTGGGCGCGCTCGGCGACGCCGCGCTGCAGAGCCTGATGATCGCCGCGTCGAGCGCGGGGTGCCGCGTGTTCGCGACGCGCCGCCGTGCCTTCCAGCGGCTCGACGAGCCGAGCTTCCTGCTGAGGCGCGCCGAGCCGCTCGCGCTGCTGAGCCGGCCGGCGCTCGTCGGCGTGCAGCTCGTGGCGAAGCGCGCGCTCGACGTGGGCGGCGCGGTGACGGGGCTCGTCCTGGGCGCGCCGCTGTTCGCCCTGATCGCGCTCGCGGTGCGGCTCACGTCGCGCGGGCCGGTGCTCTTCCGGCAGGCGCGTGTCGGCCTCGGCGGCGACTCGTTCACGATGCTCAAGTTCCGCACGATGGTCGCCGACGCCGAGGCGCAGCGCGAGGCGCTGGCGGCGGCGAACCAGTACGCGAACGACCCGTTGTTCAAGATGAAGGGCGACCCGCGGCTGACGGCCGTCGGACGCTTCCTGCGCCGCTCGAGCCTCGACGAGCTCCCGCAGCTGTTGAACGTGATCCGCGGGGAGATGTCGCTCGTGGGCCCGCGTCCGGCGCTCCCGAGCGAGGTCGCGCGCTACCGGCCGCACCACTTCGTGCGGTTCGAGGTGCTCCCGGGCATCACCGGGCCGTGGCAGGTCGGGGGCCGGAACGCGATCAAGGACTTCGAAGACGTCGTGCGGATCGAGTCCGCGTACATCCGCGGCTGGACCGTCTGGCGCGACCTGACGATCCTCGCGCGGACCCTGCCAGCGGTCGTCTCGATGCGGGGCGCCTATTGAAGGCGCCCGAACGGTCCTGGAACCTGTTATTTCCGTGCCAGTCAGTCGTTTACCTCAGGAATTCCCGCGGATGCGAAGCACCGTACCCCTATCGAAATCCATGATCCCGATTCTCCGCCGGGCTGCGCTGCTTGCCGCCGGGCTGACGATGGTCGCCTGCAGGAGCTCGGCGCCGCCAGCCGCGCGCCCGCTCCCCGCGGAGATGCTCGAGCCGTGGACGACGCAGCCGGGCGACATCGTGCGCGTCGCCGTGTGGCGCGAGCCTGAGCTCTCGGGCGACATTCTCGTGCAGAACGACGGGACCGCGATCGTCCCCTCGCTCGGCCGGATCAAGCTCGGCGGCCTGACCGCCGACTCGCTGAACGGCCTGCTGATCGCGCGCTTCCGCGACCGGATCGTGAACACGCCGGTGGACGTGCGGCTCGTGCGCCCCGTGCCGGTCTTCGGCTCGGTGCGCTCGCCCGGCGTCTATCCCGTGGACCCGACCTCGACGACGATCCAGGTGATCGCGCGCGCGGGCGGCACGATCGGTGCCGAAGGGCTGCCGCGGGTGCAGCTGATCCGCTACGACGGGACGAAGCTCGACCTGACGGTGGAGCAGTCGCTGGGCGCGTTCAACCTGCGCTCGGGCGACGCGATCTTCGTGCAGGACCAGTCCTGGTGGATCCGGAACCAGCGCCAGGTGACCACGGTCGCGGCGGTCTCGACGATCGTCGCGTCGGTGATCTCGATCGTCGTCCTCCTGGGCAAGTGAGCGCGCGGCGATGAACAGCAACCTCCCGATGGTGGCGCCGGTCGAGCCGAACCAGCCGCTCGACCTGCGTCGCGGCTGGGCGACGATCTCGCGCAGCGCGTGGATCATCGTGGTCTGCGTGGGGCTCGCGGTCGCCGCCGGAGTGGTGGCGGCGGGACGCGTCGAAGCGCTCTACGAGGCCGAGACGACGGTGCGGATCGACGAGCAGCGGCCGGCCGCGACCGCGGCATCCTACTTCGGTCCCGACTACCAGCAGCTCCTCGCGACGTCGACCGAGATCATCATGAGCCGCAACCTCGCGCTCGAGGTGGTGGACTCGCTCGGCCTGCGGCTCGCGGTGCTGCTGCCGCAGCGGACGGCGCGCAGCGAGCTCGTCACCTGGGCCGTGGTGGCGGCCGATGCGCCCGACGCCGAGTTCCGCTTCACGCGGGTGCGCGGCGGATACGACGTGCGGCAGGAGCCCGGCGGCGTGGCGCTCGGGACCTTCAGCGACACGCTGCCGATGCAGCTGCCGGGGGTCCAGCTGCAGCTGAGCCCGGCGGGGCGGCTGCAGGAGCGGATGACGCTCGTGCTGCTGCCGCGGCTCGCAGTGGCGAACGGCGTGCGCGCGTCCTTCGAGGTGCTGCAGCCGAATCGCGATGCGAACGTGCTGCGGATCGTCTTCCGCGGCACCGACCCGGAGCTCACGCGCGAGATCCCGAACGTGACCGCGCACCGGTTCGTGCGCCGCAAGATGGACCTCGAGCGCGTCAGCGCGCGCTCGACGGTCTCGTACCTCGAGGCGCAGCTCGGCTCGCTCGACGCGCAGCTCGCGGCGTCGGAGGCCGAGATCCGCGACTACCTGCTGCGCGAGGGGATCACGACCCCCGAGGACCAGGCGCAGTACTTCTTCTCCGAGATCAATGAGCTCAAGAGCGCGGCGGCGACGCTGCGCGGCATCCGCGAGCAGCTGAACCTCGCGTTCCGCGGCGCCGAGTCGACCGACTCGGTGACGCGCCGGCGCGCGCTGCTCGAGCGGATCCTGTCGACCGAGGCCTTCTCCGACGCGCGCATCGCCGAGAGCGAGGTGGAGCGGCTGGGCCTCCTCGTCGACGAACGGACGCAGCTGCTCAACCGCCGGATGCCGACCGACCCCGACGTGCGCGCGCTCGACCGGCGCATCGACGCGGTGCAGGACGTCATCGAGGACCGCGCGCGGCGCTTCCTCACCGGCGTCAACGCCCAGATCGCGGTGCTCGAGACGCGCGTCCGCGACCTCGAGGAGCAGCGCAAGAAGATCCCCGAGCAGCAGCTGACGTTCCAGCGCCTGGAGCGGAACCGGCGCGTGCTCGAGGACCTGTCGATGATGGTGCAGTCGCGGCTCAAGGAGGCCGAGATCAGCGCGGCGGTGCAGGACTCGACCGCGCAGGTGCTCGACGAGGCCGCCGGCGCCCCGATGATGATCTCGCAGTCGAAGTCGCTGATCTTCGCGATCGCGGTCCTCGCCGGGCTCGTCGTCGGCGTGGGCATCGCCTTCCTCCGCGACTGGCTCGACACGACGATCCGCAGCGAGGCCGACCTGGCGAACGTCACCGGCGTCGCGGTGGTCGGCATCATCCCGAACCTGCAGCAGCAGGCACGCACGGGCGCGTACCGGCTGGGGCCGCCGGTCGCGGTCAGCGGCGACGCGCCGCGCGAGGGCGGGCCGGCGACGGGGCGCGACGCGCACACGCCCGCGGCCGAGGCGTACCGCTCGCTGCGCACGAACCTCAACTACCTCACGCCGCCCAAGGCGCCGCGCGTCATCGTCGTCACGAGCGCGCTGCCGGGCGACGGCAAGACCACGACCGCGGTGAACCTCGCGGTGACGCTGGCGCACCAGGGCCAGCGCGTGATCCTGATCGACGCCGAGACGCGCCGCGGCACCGTGCACGACGTCTTCGGCATCCCGCCGGCGCCGGGCTTCTTCGACCTGATGTACGGGCAGGCATCCCCGGGCGAGTGCATCCGGCGCGTCGCGATGGAGAGCGGCGGGACGATCGATGTGCTGCCGCTCGGCAGCGCGCCGAGCGTGAACCCGGCCGACCTGCTGGTCGCGCAGCGGCTGCAGCCGCTCTTCGAGCGGCTCCGCCAGCAGTACGACTACGTGCTGCTCGACACGCCGCCGCTGAACCTCTTCACCGACTCGGCGCTGATCGGCGCGCAGGCGGACGCGCTGCTGCTCGTGGCGCGTGCGGACCGCACCGACCGCGAGGAGCTGCGGTTCGCGGTCGCGCAGCTGCGCAACGTGCAGGTGAACCTGGCGGGCGCGGTGCTCAACGACGTCGAGTTCCGCCGGAGCGCCCGCTACCGGTCGGGCTACGGCTATTACTATGAGTATGGCAAGTGAGCCGGGACGGAGGGACGCGATGAGGAGCTCGCGGGGCGGCCCGCGCCCGTCGCTCGGCGGCGACGCCGGGCCGGAGCTGGTGCCGGACGTCTTCGACACGGGGGCCGACCGGCCCGCGACGTCGGGGCAGTTCAGCGCGGCGATGCTCGTGGGACTCGTGCTGCTCGCGGTGGAGCTCATCGCCGCACCGCTGGTGCTCGTCCTCACGCTGCTCGTCTCGCTGCTCACCTGGTGGCTGCTCGACCAGCCGTGGACGGGGCGCCGCCGCGGCCGGCACCGGCGCGGGCTCACGTCGCGGCTGCTCTATCTCAGCACGATCATGCTCGTCGGGCTCTGGCTCGGCGTGATGTTCATCTTCCGCGCGAGCGACCCGGGGATGAGCTCCGGCTTCACCGAGACGCTGCCCGGGATGATCTGGGGGGCCGACATCGGCTTCCTGCAGCGGCTGAACGGGATGACGGTGACCATGACGCCGACCGACGCGCTCGCGGTCCCGCTGGCCGGGGAGTCGTTCGCGCCCTTCTCGCTCTTCGTGCACGGCACCGCGAGCACGGTCGCGGTGAGCCTGCTCGGCTACGCCGTCTCGTCGGCGCGGCGGCGGCTGCGCCGTGCGCTGCGCGGCCACGGGTTGATGGCGCCGCGCGACCCGCGCCCGGGTTCGCCGACGGCCCGCTGAGCGTCCGGTGACGACGACCACGGTGCCGGTGGCGGACGCGCGCGGCAGCCGCGGCGCGTCGGTGGTGCCATCGCTGCAGACGTTCGCCGTCTCGGGGTTCATCCTCGCGACGCTGGCGGGCCTCGCCGGCGTGGGCGGGCGCGCCTTCGGGCCCGCGTGGGCGGTGCTCGCCGCGGCGACGGCGATGACGCTCGTCTTCCGCCACCCGGCCGGCTTCCTCGCCTTCTGCATCTCGCTCTGGCTCTACACGCCGCTGGTGCGGCGCGTGCTCGACCTGCACCACGGCTTCCAGGCGACGAACCTCGCGCTGGCGGCGCCGGTGCTCGCGTCGACGGTCGCCGTACTGACCGTGCTGCGCTTCGCACGGGAGCTGCGCGGGCAGCTGTACGCGCCCGCGCTCCTCGTGATCGCGGCCGTGACGTACGGCTTCCTCGTCGGCGCGCTGCGGAACGGGGTCGTGCCGGCCTTCTACGCCTACCTCGCGTGGCTCTCGCCGGCGCTCGTCGGACTGCACACGGCGCTGCACTGGCGGCGCTATCCGGAGATGCGCGACGGCTTCCTGCGCACGCTCGCGTGGGGGATCGCACCGGCGGCGCTCTACGGGATCGTCCAGTTCGCGATCCTCCCGCCGTGGGACCGGCTCTGGATGATCGCGACCGACCTGCAATCCATCGGCAGGCCTGAACCCTACTCCGTGCGCGTCTTCGGCTCGATGACGATGCCCGGGACGTTCGCGGTCGTGA
The DNA here is from genome assembly GCA_964537945.1 of uncultured Gemmatimonas sp. Lineage (GTDB taxonomy): Bacteria > Gemmatimonadota > Gemmatimonadetes > Gemmatimonadales > Gemmatimonadaceae > Pseudogemmatithrix. The sequence goes on from CAZIDS010000037.1 coordinate 15,056, forward strand.
TGGAGGTCGGGCTGCTGCTCCTGCTCTCGGCGAACGTGACGGCGCGGCTCCCCGCGCTCGTGTTGGGCTTCATCGGGCTGCTGCTGTCGCGCATCCGCACGGCCTGGCTCGGCTTCGTCTTCGGGCTCGCGCTCCAGTTCCTGACGCAGCCGGTGCGTCGGCTGCCGCGGAACTGGATCACGCTCGCGGTCGTCGCGCTGCTGTCGCTGCCGGTGATCACGATCCCGCGCATCCGCGAAGGCATCACGTCGCGCCTGGCCTCGATCACCGGTGGCGACGAGGACTCGTCCGTGCGGAGCCGCATCCTCGTGGCCCGAGCCGGCTACGCGCTGGTGCTCGACTACGCCGAGGGTGCGGGGCTCGGCGCGACCGGGTCGGCGGTGACGGCGCGCAGCGCCGGCGGCATCCGCAACTTCGAGAACGGGCTGCTCGAGGTGTTCTACCTCTTCGGCTGGCCGGGCGGGCTGCTCTTCTTCCTCGGCGTGATCGGGATCGTCGTGCAGGGATTGCGGCTCGCCGATGCGCGCTTCGACCAGTTCGCGAACGCGGTGCGTTCGGGCGCGCTGGCGCTGCTCGCGTCGCTGCTCATCTCGGAGATCTTCACCGGCGCGCCGGGCACGCTCTTCTGGGTGCTGATCGGCT
>CAZIDS010000038.1:0-15658 GCA_964537945.1 uncultured Gemmatimonas sp.
CCTGCTCGATGTCCTGCGCCACGGCCTCGCGATCCGTCGGCAGGAGGTCGTCGGCACGACCGCGCGCGAGCTCTCCGAACGCACCGATCGCGGTCAGCAGGTTGTTGAAGTCGTGCGCGACGCCCCCCGCGAGCTTGCCGAGCGCCTCGAGCCGCTGTGCGTGCCGCAGCCGTTCCTCGAGTGCGCGCTGCTCGGTGGCGTCGGCGGCGATCCCGACGATGCGCGCCGGCCGCCCCGACGCGTCGCGCGCGACGTCACCGACCGCCAGCACCCACCGCGGTTCGCCTCCCGCGTTCCGCACGCGCACTTCCTCGACGAAACCGTCCGATTCCCCCGCGCGCGCCCGCGCCATCGCGCCGCGCAGCCGCTCGCGGTCGACCGGCTCGACCGCGGAGAGCAGCCGCTCGGCGCCCTCCCCCTGCCCCGGTAAGGCGATCAGTCGCTCGATGCTTGGCGTCCAGCGCACGCGCCCCGTCGGGACCTCCTCCTCCCACGCCCCCATCCGGCTGGCGCGCATCACCAGCTCGAGCGCCGTCGCCGAGCGGCGCACCTCGCCTTCGAGCAGGTCGCGCCGTCGGCCGAGCAGCCAACCCACGGTCGCTGCCGCGAGCACGACCAGCAGCAGCGTGCCGCGCGCCGCGTTCGTCCAGCGCGACGTCGCCGCCTCCCATCCGCCCACCGGCGCGGCGTACATCCTGAAGATCCCGTCGGCCGTCGCGAGCGAGAGCGTCTCGGGACGCACCGCCGTGCCGGCCGGGTCGCCGGCGAACCACTTCCCGTCGCGGTCGATCAGCTCCATCAGCGCGCCCGACGCGGAGTCGGGGATGCCCGCATCAGTGAGGAGGCCGTCCACGTCGAGCACGACCGCCGCCTGGTCCGGATAACCCGGCCGTTCGACGAGATGCTGCCGGACGATGAGCCCCAAGCCGCCCTGCACGAGCGGCACCGGTCCGGTGATGCTCGACGATCGTCCAGCCATCGCGCGCGCGAGCCCGTCGCGCACCCGTGCGTCGGGGTGCCCGGTGATGTCGAGGCCGAGCGCGGCCTCGTTCCCTTCCAGAGGCCAGACCGACACGATCCGGCCGCGCTCGACGAGCTGGAGCGCCCGCAACCCTCGCCCCACCAGCACGCCCTGCACGAACGTCGGGAACTCCGCGTCGAGCTGCGCCCGGCTCCGGCGCGACTCGACTAAGGACGAGACCGCGCCGAGCAGACTCACCTCGCGTGTCGCGGCGCTCCGGAGCGCGTCCATCCGCGGGCGCACCGCGGCTCGCACGTCGGCGCGCGCGCGCCGCTCCGCGCGCGCCGAGTACCAGCGGTCGGTCGGCACTGCGAGCACCAGCGCCATCGCGGCCCCGACAAGGGCCGCGCGCACCGCGTGCGTGTCGCGCCGCGCACGCCGGCTGGGATCCGTCTGGGTGGACGGCGTCATCAATGGCAGAAGCTACGCCCGGCCGCGAACGGCGGCGACTCGCCCCGGACGTCACGGGACGGCTTCCCATCCGGCGCCCACCCCCGCGAACTTTCCATCCATGAGCGAACGGCGGTACGACGAGGACGAGGCGGCCCGGATCTTCGCCGCGGCCAGCGAAGCCAGTCCCGAAGAACCGGAGGCGGGGACCGCCCGGTCCTCCGGATCGGGCGGGCTGACGCTCGGCGAACTGAGAGAGATCGCCCAGCAGGCCGGCATCGATCCCGAGCAGGTGTCTGCAGCGGCGCGCGCGCTCGACCGGCGTGCGCTTGAGACGCGGGCGCTCGATCGCACCCCGCTTGAGCCCCGCCGCACCCTGGGGTTCACGGTCGGCGTGAACGAGGTCGCGCGCCCGAAACGCCGGATCGACGACGCCGAATGGGAGCGCCTCGTCGTGCTGCTCCGCGACACCTTCGACGCGCGCGGGCGCGTGCTGGTCCAGGGCAACCTGCGTCAGTGGACCAACGGCAATCTCCACATCTTCGTCGAGCCGACCGCCGACGGCGACCGCGTGCGGATGCGCACGACGAACGCGAATGCACGCGCCCTCTTCGGGGTCGGCATCGCCGCGCTCGCGACAGGCGCATTCGTCGCGCTGATGGGACTTCGCGCGGCGGGCGGCATCGACCTCGGACTGCTCGGCGGTGCGGGACTCCTCGGCGCGGCGGGCGCCACCGCGTTCGGCGCGGCGCTCGCGCGACTGCGCCGCTGGGTGCCGCTGCGCCGCGAGCAGTTCGGGCGGATCGCCGAGCGACTCGAGTCGGGGCCGCTCGAGTAGTGGCCGCCGCCCGCGCGGCGCGCGCCGCCCTCGCCGCGGGTCTCGCATGCGTCGCATTCGCGACGCTCGCGCCCGGCGCGGAGGCGCAACTCTCGCCGGCGGAACTGCGCGACTCCTCGCGCGCGGCCCTGGAGCGCGACGTGCGCCATCTCGCCGGACCCGATCTTGGCGGACGCGCGACCGGCTCCGAGGGGAATCGCCTCGCCGCCGAGTTCATCGCGCGCAGCTTCCTCTCGGCGCAGGTCGACGCGGTCCTCGACGCCTCGCGCTGCGACTCGGCCGGCCGCTGCCCGCGCACGTATTTCCTCGGGTTCCGGGTCCCCGCGCCGCTGCTCCGCGAGATCGGCGCCGACACCACGACCATCGCCTACGACATCGTGGGCGCGGTGCGCGGCACCGACTCGCTCCTCGCGCAGGAATGGATCGTCGTCGGCGCGCACTACGACCACCTCGGCACCACCGGCTTCGGCGTGCGCGACGTGCGCACGCGCAGCGCGCCGCACTACGGCGCCGACGACAACGCCTCGGGGACCGCGGCAGTGCTCGAGCTCGCCCGCCGCCTCTCGGCCGATCCGCCCCGCCGATCGGTCCTCTTCGTGCTCTTCGGCGCCGAGGAGATCGGGCTCTTGGGGTCGCAGGCCTTCGTGCGCTCGGAGACGCTCGCCCCCGCGTCGATCGCGGCGATGGTGAACCTCGACATGGTCGGCACGCTCGAGCACGAGGGACTCGACCTGTACGGCGTCGGGACGTCGCGCGGCTGGCGCGCGGCGATCGCGGCGGCGCGCGCGGCGCAGCCGCTCAGCGTCGAGTTGCACGACGCGGTGCATCCGCGCGAAGGCGGTTCCGACCACATGTCCTTCGCAGCCGTGGGGATCCCGGCGATCCACCTCTTCACCGGGACGCATCCCGCCTACCACACGAAGGACGACGTCCCGAACCGCCTCGACTTCGACGGCCTGCGCCGCGTCACCTGGTTCGCCGACGCGCTCGTGCGCGCGCTCGCGAACGCCGACGCGCGGCTCGTCCCCTCAGCGCCGCGCTGAGCCCGCGGGAGGAGGGGGCGGCGGCGCCGGCGGCGCGTGCTTCGCGAGCCACTCGAGGATCGCCCCGTTCACCTGCGCCGAGTGCTCCAGGTGCGGCAGGTGGCCGGACGAATCGACCGGAAGGAACTCGATGGTCGGGATCCGCTGCAGCAGGTCCTTGGACTGCTCGAACGGGATCGTCGGGTCCTGCCGGCCCCACACGAGCATCACCGGCGTGCCCGCCTTCGCGATGCGCTCGTGCACCACGGCGAGGTCCACGCCGCCCATCTCGATCCGCGTACGATGGAGCGCGCGCGCGAAGCCCGTGTAGCGCTGCTGCTCGCGATAGCGGTCCGCCCAGCCGGGGAACGCCTCGGGGTGGAGGAAGTCGGTGGGCTGGCCGTCGGCGGCCTTCGGCGCGGCCACGAGCTCGAACAGGTAGCGGCCGATCACTGGCGCGCCTTGGAATCCCGTCGCCACGCTCGTCCTCACCACCGGGTCCACGAGCACGAGCGTCCGCACGCGATCCGGATGCTCGGCCGTGAAGAAGGTCGTCACGAACCCGCCGAAGGAGAGGCCGAAGAGGTCGACCGGGCCGGTGACGTTCAACGAGTCGAGCAGTTCGGAGAGCTGCGCGTCGTACGTCTCGGCGCCGTACGAGACGTCGGCGCGCTCGGAGAGGCCGCGGCCGAGCAGGTCGTAGCGGATCACGCGGTAACCCGCGTTCGCCAGCGCGGTGAAGGTCGAGTCCCAGATGTACATGGGAACGGAGAAGCCGTGCACGAGCACCGCGACGCGGCCGGTGTCGGGACCGGCCGCCTCGTACGCGGTCCAACCGACCGAGCTGCCGGTGATCCGCGCGGCGCGGCCATTCGCGCTCGCGAGCGCCGTCGCGGTCTCGCGGTCGAGCGGGCCGTGCTCGAGCGTGCGCAACCAGTACGCGCCGTAGGCGACGGCGCCGAAGAGCACGAGGGTCACTGCGACGCTGCGCAGGAGCTTCTTCATCTGATCACTCCTCCGAGGACGGCGCGCCGCCGGAGCGCGCGACCTGATCGGCCTTCACGTTCGCCGGGTTGAACCGCTTCGCCGCCTTGAGGATCGTGTCCATCGTGTCGTCGAAGTCGGGGTTCTTCTCCTTCACCCACTTCAGGTGGTTCACGCGCGAGACGACGAACGCCTTGAGGTACGGGCTCTCGAGCCCCTTCGCCTTGAGCCCCTTCACGGCCTCGTTCACGTGCTCGTTGAGCTCGAGCAGCTTCGCGGCGCGGGCACGGCGGATCTCGAGCGCCGCCGGCAGCTTCGCGGTGAGGAAGAGGTCGATGCGCTTGAGGATCGGATGGTACGCGCCGCCGGAGAAGCGCCCATTCTCCTGGTAGCAGAGCCCGAGCGTGATGAGCGCCGCGTCCTCGAAGATGTCGGCGTGGCTCTTCTCCGTCGCGCGCTCGTCCATCTCGCTCAGCGCCTGTGCGAGGCGCGAGACCTCGAGCGACTTCTCGCGGAGGTTGTGCGCCTTCTCGGTGTTGAGCGCGAGGATGCGGTGCGCGACGTCGGGGTCGGGCACGACGATCGCGACGATCGCCTTCGCGCCGAGCTGCGTCATCGCGCCGAGGCGGTGGTAGCCGTTCGGCGACCAGTACTTCCCGCCGTCCGCGGGGACGGCGATGATCGGGTCGAGGAAGCGATCGAGCTTGTCGATCGCGTCGGCCAGTTTCGCGACGTGCGTCTCGCTCAGGTCGCGCTGGAAGGGCGTCGGCTCCACCTGCTCGATCGGCAGCGAGGCGAGCACCTGCCAGCGTCCGCCGAGGGGATCGCGGTACGTGGCGAGCACGGTGCCGCCGTCCTTGTCGATCTGCTTGGCGAGTCCGGCGATGGGGGCCGGCGGGGCGCCGGCGGCGAGCTTCTCGGCATCGAGACCGCGCGTGCGCGCGGCGGCCGCCTTCTTGGACTTCTTGGCGGCGCGCTTCTTCTTCGCAGTGGCCATCCTCAATGGTCGAGCGCGGCGCGGGCGGCGTCAAGCAACGCCGCCCGCGCGCGCACGCGGTCAGAGTCGGGCTACCACTTGCGCGACTTGATGAACTCGACGAGCTGGTCGAGCGCGGTGCCCCAGCCGCCCTCGAAGCCCATCTTCTCGTGCGCGAGCTTCTCCGACGGCTCTCGGTGCATCACGTGCGCACGATAGCGGGTGCCCTTCCCCTCGGGCGTGAGCGTCAGCACGCACGTGAAGGCGGGGACGTCGCGCGGGACGTTGTTGGGCCGGTAGCCGGGCCCGAGCACGCCGGTCCAGACGATCCGCTCGTTCGGGACGACCTCGAGATAGCAGCCCGAGGCGTCCTCCGACTTCTCGCCGTTCGGCCCTTCCATCACGATGCGGAAGATGCCGCCCGGCCGGAGGTCCACCTCGGCGACGGTCGTGCGCCACGGCTTGGGGCAGAACCACGGCTTCATCAGCTCGGGCTCGGTCCAGGCGCGGAAGACGAGCTCGCGCGGAACGTCGACGACGCGCTCGAGGACGAGGTCGAGGTCGTGGTTCACGGGAGCGACGGTGGAGCGGGTCATCACTGCTTCTCCTTGAGGGTGAGGAGGAACTCGTCGAGCTGGTCGAGGCGGCGGTTCCAGAGGTCGTGCTGGTCGTCGAGCCAGTGGCGCACCGTCGCGAGGGGTCCGGGGTCGAGCTCCCAGGTGCGCACGCGGCCTTGCTTGGTCGAACGCACGAGGCCCGCGTCGCGGAGCACGTCGAGGTGCTGCGTGAAGGACGGCAGCGCCATCTCGAACGGCTCGGCGAGCTCGAGCGTGGCGCGGGGGCCGCGGCCGAGCCGTTCGACGACCGCGCGCCGCGTGGGATCGGCGAGGGCGTGGAAGACGCGGTCGAGTCGTGGCGTTCGCTTAGGCATATGCCTAACTATGTGGACCGGTCGCGCCAGGCGCAAGTGGGCGGCGCCCGGCGGCCGTATCTTCCGCCATGATCGCGCCCGTCCATCGTCGGCGCCGGCGTGTCGCGCTCGGCGCGCGCGTCGCGCTCGTCCCGCTCGCGCTCGCGGCGCCGCTCGCGGGGTGTCCCGCCCCCCGTCCGCAGGCGGAGCTCGTCTCGACGGAGTTCCTCTCGACCGGCTCCCCCGCTCCGTCGGTCCACGCGTCGACGATCGCCGAGTGGCGCGGGACGCTGATCGCCGCCTGGTTCGGCGGTTCCCACGAGGGCGCCGACGACGTGGGGATCTGGCTTACACGCCAGGTGGACGGCCGCTGCGAGAAGCCGGTCGAGGTCGCGCGCGGCGTCGGCGCTGGCGGGCAGCGCGTCCCGGCGTGGAATCCGGTGCTCTTCGCGGCCGGCGCCGCCGATCTCGAGCTCTACTACAAGGCCGGGCCGAATCCGCGCGAATGGTGGGGCGAGGTGATGCGCTCGTCGGACGACGGCCGGTCGTGGTCGGCGCCGTCGCGCTTGCCCGACGGCCTCCTCGGGCCGATCAAGAACAAGCCCGTGCGTCTCGCATCGGGCGTCGTCGTGAGCCCCTCGAGCACGGAAGCCGTCGACCAGGCGAACGCGTGGCGGGTGCATTTCGAGCGCAGCGGGCAGAGCGCCGCCCTCTGGCAGCGCATCGTGCCTGCCGTGCCGGCCTCCGGCGAGGAGTTCGACGCGATCCAGCCGACGATCCTCGTGCATCGCGACGGGCGCCTGCAGGCGCTCGCGCGCACGCGCGGCCCGGGGCGCATCGCCGAGACGTGGTCGCACGACGAAGGGCGGACGTGGAGCGCGCTCGTGCTCACCGCGTTGCCGAACCCGAACGCGGGCATCGACGCGGCGACGCTGCGCGACGGCACCCACCTGCTCGTCTACAATCCCGTCACCGAGGGGCGGACACCGCTCGTGGTCGCGCACTCACGCGACGGCGCGGCGTGGAGGACGATCCTCACGCTCGAGAGCGAGCCGGGCGAGTACTCGTATCCGGCGATCATCCAGTCGTCCGACGGGTTGGTCCACGTGACGTGGACCTGGAAACGTGAACGGATCCGCCACGCGGTGATCCGGCTGCGCTGACATCGCACAGCGTCGCGAGGGGGATGGCGGCTTGCTCGCTATCACGGTATCCTCAACGGCGATCAACGCCCGACGCCACCTCTTCCAGAGCCCATGAAGCGTCCCAACACCGTTCGCGCCATCAAACCGGAGTCGAGTGACGATCCGAGACTCCCGGGCACGGTCCTCCGCACCGACAATCCCTACCTCGGCGTCCTCGTCGAGCAGAGCGAACGGCGACTGGTCGCGACGCTGCCGATCCCGAAGGGGACGATCCTCTTCCGCGTCGAGGGCTACGAGACCAAGGTGCCGTCGAAGTACTCGGTGCAGATCGGGAAGGACCTGCACATCGACCAGCGCGGCGCGCGCGACGCGACCGACCGGGTGCGGCGCTTCTACTGGCGCTACATGAACCACGGATGCGACCCCAGCACGTCGATCCGCGACCGCCAGGTGATCGCGCTGCGCGAGATCGCGCCGCTCGAAGGCGTGACGTTCGACTACAACACGACCGAGTGGGACATGGCCGAACCGTTCCATTGCCACTGCGGGAGTCCGCTGTGCGTCGGGAAGGTGCAGGGGGCGAAGCACCTGACGCGGGCGCAGCGGGAGAGGCTGTTGCCGCTGCTGCCGGACTATCTCAGAGGCGAGTAGAGGAGCGAAGAGCGAGGGTGAGGGGAAGAGGTGAGTGTGAGGGACGAAGGGGTGACGCGAAGGGGGAGGACTCTGGTCGAGTCCTCCCCCTCATCTTTCCACTCTCATCCCTCTCCTTCATCCCTTCCCTTCACCTTCGCTCTTCGATCCTCGCTGTCTCAGTATTCGTCGAAGATCCGCTGCAGCTCCCGCCCATCGCGCGTCTTCGTGAGCGCCACCATCAGCAGGATCCGCGCCTTCCCCGGCGTCAGATGGATCGCCGTGACGCTCGGCGCGAGCGCGGGTTGCGGCGGCTGCGCCGTCGCGGGTGCGGCGGCGGGAGGCGTGGCGGGACTCGCAGCGGCCGGCGCGGCCCCGGACTGCGGCGGCGCGTTCTGTGGTCGCTCGGCCAGAGGCAGCCCATCCGATCCGCCTCCGCCGTTCACGTTCTCGCCGCTCGTGAACGCCGTCGCGATGATCACGCCCTGCCGCCGCAGGTCGCGATAGAAGGTCCCTTCGGCTTGCGTCATCCCGGTCGTGGAGATCACGAGGCCCACCGGGAGCGGATCGAACGTGTGGCCCGTGCCGCCCGGATACGAGAAGGTGAGCTCCACGCGCGGCAGCGTGTCCACGCCGCGCAGGTCGAACTCGCTCGTCGAGCCGTGGCGCCGCGCGGGCGCGAAGAAGAACTGCGGGCCATTCCCCGCGACGACGCCGAGCATCCCCATGTCGCCGGTGTCGAACCCGCCGGTGCGCTGGTAGAGCTTGCGTGATTCGCGGGCCGAGAGGATCCGGTCGTCCATCACGACCATCACGCCCTTGCCGACGGCGAGCGGGCTCGCGGCGGTGCGCACCGCCGCGAGCAGGTTGATCGGACCGTCTGGGGAGATGCCGGTCGCGGGCCGCTGCGCGCCGACGACGGCGACCGGCTTGTCCGAACGCACCGTGAGGTAGAGGAAGAACGCCGTCTCCTCGAGCCGGTCGGTGCCGTGGGTGACGACGACGCCGGCGAGGTCGGGGCGCGCGAGCACCTCGTTGATGCGCTTCGCGAGCTTCACCCACATCTCGGGCGTGATGAGCGTGCTCGCCACGTTCGAGAACTGCTCGGTCTCGACGCGCGCGTAGCGCTTGAGCTCCGGCACCGACGACGTGATCTGCTCGGCCGTGAGCGTGCCGGCGCGGTATCCGCCCAGCGTGCCGGGCGCGTCCTGCACGCCGGCGATCGTGCCGCCGGTCGCGATCACGAGGACCTTCGGCAGGTCGGCCTCGGTGCGCGGGGCGGCGCGCTCCGGCTGCTGCGCGAGCGGGGCGCGCGGCGCGGCCGCGCAGAGGACCAACCCAGCGATGAACAGCAGACCCCGACGGGTCATCCATCCTCCCGAGATGTGAGGTGCGACACCAACCTAACTCCCGCCTGCCCTTCGTCGTCATACGGACATGACGACACTGCCGCTGTCACGCGCCCGCGCGCTCGTCGCGCCGGCCCTCCTCGCCTCGCTCGTCGCCGGCCTGCTCGCCTCCCTGCCCGCCGCGCCGCTCGCGGCCCAGCGCTCGCAGCGTACGAGCGGGGAACGCACGCTGCGCCACGACGGCCGCACGCGGTCCTACGTGCTTCGCGCTCCTTCGGGTTCCACGCCCACGGGCCCCGCGCTCCCCCTCGTGATCGTCCTCCACGGCGGCGGCGGGAACGCCGCGAACGCCGAGAAGATGAGCGGCTTCACCGCCCTCGTCGAACGCGAGCGCATCCTCATCGCCTACGCCGACGGCAGCGGACGCCGCGGCGACCGCCTGCTCACCTGGAACGCCGGCCACTGCTGCGGCTACGCGATGGAGCAGAAGGTGGACGACGTCGGGTTCCTCGGCGCGCTCATCGATGCCGTCGCGCGCGAGTTCGCGGTGGATCCGAAGCGGGTTTACGTCACCGGGATGTCGAACGGCGCGATGATGACCCATCGCGCCGGCCGCGAGCTCGCGGCGCGCATCGCCGCGATCGCGCCCGTGGTCGGCACCGTCTTCGGCGACGAGGCGCAGGCCGCGCACGCGGTCAGCGCGATCATCATCAACGGCAAGCTCGACGAGAACGTGCCGCCGCAGGGCGGGCTCGGCTCCGGCTTCGGCCGCCGCGCGTGGGACGGGACGCCCGCGCGCCCCTTCCTCGACCAGGGCACCTACTGGGCGAAGGTGAACGCGTGCGAGGGTGGCCCCACGCTGAGCGAGGAGGGCCAGGTGCTGCACTTCACCTGGAAGTGCCCGGCCGGCCGTGCGGTGGAGCTCTATCAGGTGAAGGACAACGGCCACGCCTGGCCCGGTGGCCAGGCCGGGATGCGGCTCGGCGACAAGCCGAGCTCGGCGCTGAACGCGACCGAAGTGATGTGGGCCTTCTTCAAGGCGCATCCCAAGCCCTGAGCGCCCGCGCTCAGGGCAGCTTCCAGAGGTCCACCGTCGCGTACTCGCGCGCGCGGCGCGCGTCGGTCGCGACGCTGTACACCGACAGCGAGCCGGTGTCCGTCACCGCGCAGTAGATCGTGTCCTCGTCTCCGGGCCGACGCGAACAGCGCGCGCCGTCGGTGATCACCTCGAAGCCGGTCGCGCCGAGCCGCGGCGGCGAGCGGCGCATCGTGAGGGCGTAGAAGCCCTTCGCGAGCTCCCACTTCCGGAAGTCGTGGGGCACGAAGCGAACGGTGTCCTCGACCAGGCGGTGCGTCACCTGCACGCCGGGATGCAGCAGCATCCCGCCCATGTCGGCCAGGATCTCGGTGCGACCCACGCCGACGCCCCGCAGCGTATCGCCGCGCACCTGCGCGACGGTCGTGTCCTTCGCGCGCACGAAGACCGGCTGCACCCGCTCGTCGGGCGTCCGGCCGCCCCAGTGCGCGTAGAACCGGACCGTCCGCGGCGGGTCGGTCACGTCGAGCGACCAGATCTCGACCATCCGGAAGTTGAGCGGCGCTGCGCGGCACGCGACGTCGAGCCAGTGCGTCTTCCCGCGGAACCGGATGATCACCTGCGTGATCCCCTGGCTCCGGCACGCGATCAAGGTGTCGCTGACCGCGAGCAGCGCCGGCGATTTCGGGGTGAGCGAGGCGCGCCGCAGCGACGCCTCGCTCCCATCCGACTCCACGAGCCGCACCGGCAACGTCGACAGCCCATCCCCGAACACGTGCAGCAGCGTCCGATCCACCTCGATCCGCGCGCCGGCCGTCGGCCGGCACGCACAGAGGGTCCCCAGCAGGAGAACCGTGACGCGCGCGCGCCTTCCAGCCGCGAGCCGCGAGACCGGCTCAGAGCTCATGGCTCACGGCTCACCTCTCACGTCTGGTCCCCCTATCTCCGCACGAGCCGCATCAGCGCCTCGACGGCCGCCGCAAGCTGCTGATCCTGCCCCTTCCCCACCTTGTCATACTCGTTCATGACGAGCACATCCGGCTCCGTCTGCAGGTTCTCGAGGTATCGGTTCGTCGTCGCATCCTTCACGCCGAGCCCCGGCACGCCCCAGCGAATGCCGCCCTGCAGCGTCTCCCACCCCGCAAAGGTGCACGTCCCCGGCACCGGCATCCCCACCAGCGGGCCGATCGAGAGCTGCTTGTACGCGTACGCGTAGCAATGCCCGTCCGAGTAGTTCGCCTCGTTCGCCAGTGACACGCTCGGCTTCGTCCACCGGAAGTTCGGCTCGAAGCCCGCGCTGCGGTCATCCACCGTGTAGTCGAAGAAGCGCTTGCCCGAGAGGAACATCGCGAGATCGGCCACGAGGTCGCCGCCGCCGTTGTTGCGCGTGTCCACGACCAGCCCCTCGCGCAGTGCGTAGCGGCCGAGCACTTCCTCGAACGTGGTGCGCATCGCGCCGTCGTTCATCCCCGGGATGTGGATGTAGCCGAGCCGGCCGTTGGAGACGCGCTCGACCTCGTCGCGGTTCCGCTTCACCCAGCGTGTGTAGAGCAGCCGCCCTTCCTCGGCCTGGTTCACCGGCTTCACCGCGAGGTCGCGGCGCTGGCCATTGAGCGAGAGCGTCAGCAGCACGTTCTGCCCCGCCCTGCGATTCAGCAGCATCGCGATGTCGGTCGCCGGGGTGATCGCCACGCCGTCCACGGCCTCGATCACCGCGCCCGCGGCGACGTTCATCCCCGCGAGCCCGAGCGGGCCGTTCGGCAGCACCTCGTCGATCCGCGCGCCCGCCTGTGTCCACGTCTGGTCGTAGATCACGCCGAGCGACGCGGTCGCGTCGCCGTCGCTCGCGCCGTTGGTCCAGCGCGCGCCGCTGTGCGAGATGTTCAGCTCGCCGAGCATCTCGGCCAGCATCTCGGCGAACTCGAAGTCGTTGCCGATGTGCGGCAGGTACTTCGCGTAGACGGGACGGATCGCCTCCCAGTCCACGCCGTGGTATCCGGCCGAGTAGAAGGTGTCGCGCGTGCGGCGCCAGACGTGGTCGAACGCCTCCTCGCGCTCGGCGCCGACGTCCACCGTCATCTCGCCGCGGATCGGCACCGCGTCGCGCTTGCCCGACGCGGGGTCGATCTTGGAGATCGCGCCGTTGGCGAGGAGGAAGATCGTCTTCTGCTCCTTGTCCCACGTCATCGCGCCGCCCTGCGCATCGAGGGCGACGAGCTGCTTCGTCTCGCGAGTGCGCAGGTTCGTCGTCCAGAGGTTGAAGCCGCGCTCGAAGCGCGCGAGGTAGTAGAGGGTCTCGCCGTCCTTGCTGACGAGCGCGTCGGAGAGGCCGGACGAGTGGATCGTGAGGCGCGCCTTGCGGTCCTCGCTCGCGGCGAGGTCGAGGACGACGGCCGGCGCGGGCGGCGCATTGCCGGTCGAGTCGGGCTTCGGCTTCGGCAGCTTGTCGTCCGCCTCCTTCACGAGGGCGTACTCCTCCTTCGTGAGGCGGTAGCGATCCCACGCGGCTTGCGTGAAGAACATCCCATAGACGTCGTCCTGCCCGCCGCCGGACTGCGCGACCGCCTTGAGGCCGTCGCGGTTGGAGAACCAGAGCATCCCCTGCCCGCCGAGGATCCACTGGGCCCCGGCGTCGTTGAAGCCGCTCTGCGTGAGGTTCACGGGCTGGCTGCGGCCGTCGGTCGCGACGAGCCCCACCTCGCTCGGCGCGATCCCCGGCACCGAGAGGTCGAAGAGCATCCACTTGCCGTCGGGGCTCCACTCGAAGTGCTGCTGCCCGCCCCAGAGCGCGCGGCGGTCGAGCAGCGTGCGCACGTCGCTGTTCGCGAGCGTGCGCACCCGCAGCGTGGTGAGGTCCTCGACGAACGCGATCTCCTTGCCGTCGGGCGAGTACTTCGGCTGCGAGTTCTGCCGCTCGTTCACGATGAGTGCGGTCTCGCGCACCACGGTGGACGCATAGAAGTACGGCTCGGCGTCACGCGTGCGGCGCACTTCATAGATGCCCCAGCGCCCCTCGCGCTCGCTGGCGTACGCGATCGCCTTGCCGTCGGGCGAGAACTGCACGCCGGTCTCGTTGGACGGCGTGGCGGTGAGGCGCTTGGTGACGCCGCCCTCCACCGACGCGACGAAGACGTCGCCGCGGAAGATGAACGCGACCTCCTTGCCGTTGGGCGAGACGGAGAGCTCGCGCGCCCCGCCCGTCACCTGCACCACCTGGACGTCGTTCGCCTTGCGGTCCACGCGGATGGAGACGTTCACGCGCTGCGGCTGGCCGCCGGCGCGCAGCGTGTAGAGCTGGCCGTCCTGGCCGAAGGCGAGCGTGCCGTCGTTCGCCATCGAGAGGAAGCGCACCGGCACACCGCGGAAGCGCGTGAGCTGCTGCGCGCCGGTGCCGTCGAGATTCCGCTTGTGGACGTTGAAGCTCCCGCTCTCCTCGCTCAGGTAGTAGATCGCGCGGTCGTTGTCGGTGAGGAGCGGCGTGCGGTCCTCGCCGGCGAAGGTCGTCACCTTGCGGTGCGTCCCGGCGCGGACGTCCATCACCCAGATGTCGCGCGCGATCGCCGAGACGTGGTGCTTGCGCCACTCGTTCTCGCCGCCCTTGCGGTCGTGGTAGACGAGGAGCTGGCCGTTCGCGCTATAGCGCGCGTCCTGCGCCGGCGTGGTCAGCACCTGCAGCGGCCGGCCGCCGGCGAGCGGCACCGAGTAGAGCTCGGTGAGCGCGCCGGTGGGATACTGCCGGTTGGCCGCCGCGTCGCCGCGCGCCGCGCCGAAGAGCACCGCGCGTCCGCCCTGCGCGAAGCTGTAGGGGATCTCGTCGGCCGAATGGAAGGTGAGGCGCTGCGCCTCGCCGCCGGTGGCCGGCATCGCGAAGAGGTCGAAGTTGCCGTGGCGGTCGCTCGCGAAGACGAGCGTCGCGCCGTCGGGGCTCCAGACGGGCGACATCTCTTCCGCCGGATGCTGCGTCAGCTGCGTCGCGGCGCCGCCCGCGGCCGGCACGGTGTAGAGATCGCCGCGATAGGTGAACGCGAGCGTCTTGCCGTCGGGGGAGATCGACGGGTAGCGCAGCCAGGAGACTTCGGGCTGCTGCGCGGGGAGCGCGCTGGCGAAGGTGCAGGCCGCGAACGTGGCGGCCGCGAGGGCGCGGAGCGTCGGACGGAGCATTCGAGGGATGGGATGGGAGACCCCCAAAGGTGCCGGGAGGGCGCGGGCGGGTCCAGTCGCGCCCCTCAACAATCGCGAGGCGGCATCGTATCGTTGGGAGTCACCACTCACCAGGGTCCCCGATGCGCCGTCCGCTGTCCGCCCTCCTCGCCGCCGCCGCGCTCCCGCTCGCCAGCACCACGCTGCACGCGCAGCAGGCCTCGCTCACCTACATGCTCGGCAAGGACACGCTCGCCGTGGAGCAGTGGTCGCGCACCGGCAACACGCTGAGCGGCGACATGGTGCAGCGCTCGGGGCCGGCGATCATCCGGGTGCATTACACGATCACCGTCGGCCGCGACGGGAAGCCGACGTCGGCATCACTCCAGCGGATGCAGGCCGACGGCACGCCGGTGCCGAACACGCCGCGCGAGTACAAGTTCTCCATCACCGCCGACTCGATCGTGCGCGAGACCGTCTGGGCCGACAGCACGCAGCGGCGCGCGTTCGCGGCCAAGGGCGCCGTCGTGAACTTCCCGACCTTCGTCTATGGCCCGACCGAGCTCCTCGCCGCGATGAAGCGCGCCGGCGGCTCGCTCGACTCCATCCCCGCGCTCGGCGCGCAGGGCGGGCTCGGCTTCGCGGGGCTGACGCACCTCGAGGGGAACGCGAGCGGCAGCACCACGCGCCTCCGCGGCGGCGGCTACGCGATGATCCTCAAGTACGACGGCCGCGACCGCCTGATGTCGGTGGACGGGTCCTTCACGACCAACAAGGCGATGGCGACGCGCGGCAACGGCGGGATGGACGTCGCCGCGGTGGCCAGGGCGATGAAGCCGACCGGCGTCCTCTCGGGCCGCGCCGACGCGCGCGCCCCCTTCGGCCCCGGCGGGATGGTCGTGGTGGACTACGGCCGGCCGATGGTGCGCGAGCGCACCGTGTGGGGTGGCCAGCTCGTGCCGATGGACTCCATCTGGCGCGCCGGCGCGAACGACGCGACGCACCTGTTCACCACGCGCACCCTCACCTTCGGCTCGACCACGCTCGCGCCCGGGATGTACACGCTCTGGGTGCAGCACACGGCGAACGGGACTTGGCTGATCATCAACAAGCAGACCGGCCAGTGGGGCACGCAGTACGACGCCGCGAACGACCTCGGCCGCGTCGCGCTCGAGATGTCGAACCTGAACGAGCACGTCGAGGAGTTCACGATCACC
>CAZIDS010000039.1:0-15528 GCA_964537945.1 uncultured Gemmatimonas sp.
TCTGCGCCTCGCCCTGCACGTTGTCGGTCCCGTGCTCGCCGAGGACGTCGACGAGGCCCGCGAGGCGCACCTTGCTGGCGATCATCTTGGCCGAGAGCGCGAGGTCCTGGAGGATGCCCGAGAGCGCGCCGGTGGCGTGCGGGTGCATCCGCTCCTGCTCGATGATGAACCGCTCGATCGTGACGACCGAGGTGCTGGTGTTCTTGACCACGAGGGACGGCTCCGGTGCCAGGTGGGCGCGCGTTGCGCGAGGAAAGTTGCCGGGGTCACTGCATCGCGGGCAATGCCCGTGCCACGCGCCAGCGCGCCCCGGCGGCCTCCACCTCGATCCCCGTGCCGTCGGTTCGCAGCACCACCGGGCCGAGCTGGTCGGTCCGGAGGACGGTCGCGCCGGCCTCGAGCAGCCGCGTCATCACCGCCGGACTCGGGTGGCCGTAGGTGTTCACCCGCCCGACCGACACGAGCGCGATCCGCGGCCGCACTGCCGCGATGAAGTCGGGCGTCGAGCTCGTGGACGAACCGTGGTGAGCGACCTTGAGCACGTCGGCCGCGAGCGAATCACGGTGCGCGAGCAGCCACGCCTCCTCCCCGGCCTCGGCGTCGCCGGTGAGGAGCATCCGCACGCCGCCGTAGCGCACGCGCACCACCGTGCTCGCCTCGTTCGGGTCGTCGAGCGACGCCGTCCAGGCGGAGTCGGGGGCGAGGAAGTCGAGATGGACGCCGTCGAGCTCCACGGTCTCGCCCGGCCGGACGCGCTGCCATCGCGTGCCGACCTCGCCCGCCGTCGCGAGCAGGGCGCGGTACCCGGCGCTCGGCTCCACGAAAGCCGCGTCGCGCAGCTCGCGCGGCCGCAGCGCGCGCAGTACGCTCGCCGCGCCGCCGATGTGGTCGGCGTGCGGATGCGTGAGGATCAACAGTTCGAGCGGACCGCCGCGGCGCCGGAGATACGGCACGACCGTCGCGCGACCGGCGTCCCCGCCCGTCCACGAACGTCCGGCATCCACGAGCACCCAGCGGCCGCGCGGCGTGCGGATGGCGATCGCGTCGCCCTGGCCCACGTCGAGCAGGTGCACCTCGGCTTCGCGCGCGCGGCCTGGCGCACGAACGTCCGGCACCCACGCGAGCAGCGCGACGGCGGCCCCGGCGACGATGAGCGGCCTCGCCGGATGGCGGACCCACCCCGCCACGAGCAGCGCCCCCGATGCGACGCCAGCGAGCGCGGCAGCGAAGATCGTCGGCGCGACGGTGATGCTCGCGCATGGCGTCGCGGCGGCCGTCGCCGCCACCGCATCCAGCGCGCGCAGCAGCGGCCGCGCGGCATCGGCGACGAAGCCGGCGCCGAGAGCGTCCGGCAGCAGCATCACCACGAAGAGTGTCGGCTGCAGCAGCGAGACGACCGGGCCCGCCGCGAGATTGCTCAGCGGCGCGATGAGACTGAGCCGGCCGAAGTGCCACGCGACCAGCGGCGCGGTGACGAGCGTCGTGAGCACGCCGGCGACGAGCTCGCGGGCGAGCGTCCGTCGCCAGCCCTCGAGACGCTCGGGAAGCCGTCGCCCGACCCGCCCCGCGACGACGATCGCGGCGTAGCCCGCGACCGAGAGCTGCCAGCCGAGGTCGAGCACGGTGCGCAGGTCGCCGAGCGGCAGGAGGGCACCGAGCGCGAAGCTCCCCCACGGCGAGACGGGGCGCTGCAGCGCCTTCGAGAGCTGCGAGGCGGCGAAGAGCGTGACGCTGCGGACCGCGGGCGGCGGCGCGCCGATCGCGAGCACGTAGAGCACGGTCACCGAGACCGCGGCGGCGCCGGCGACGCGCGGACTGGCGCGGGCCGCGGAGAAGAGCAGCAGCAGCGCGCCGCCGACGATGGCGACGTGCAGGCCCGAGATGGAGAGGAGGTGCACCAGACCGGCGTCGGCGTAGCGGTCGCGGATCGCGGGGTCGAAGCCGCGCGTGTCGGCGATGAGCAGCGAGCGCACCATCGGCGCGTCGGGGCCGAAACGGCGGTCGAGCGTCGCGGCGACGCGCGTGCGCCAGCGGGCGAGCGGGCCCGGTCCGGCCAGCGTGCGCAGTCGTGCCTCACGCAGGAGCAGGGCGCGGTCACCGGCGCCCGGCTCGGCGCGCAGCACGCGCACGAGCGCCCCCTGCGGTGCCGCGCCGGCACGCACCGCGAGCGCGACGCGTACGGCGCACTCGCGCCCGCCGGCGCGCACCAGCGTACCCGGCACGAAGGCACCCGGACCGGCGGCTCCGGAGAGCCGCACCTCCCATGGTCCTCCGCGCCCAGCCGCCGCGAGGCACCACGCGTCGGCGGCCGCCAGCGAGGTCGCGAGCTCGCATCCGGCCGCGGCGATGATGCACGCCGCCGCGACCGCCAGCCCGCGATCCCGCACGACCGCGTGCACGGCCGCCGCGCCGGCGACGAGCGCGAGCGCGCCGGCCGGCACGCCGCCGAACCCGGCCATCGCGCCCGCGACCCACGCCATCGCCGCTACGAGGATGAGAGGCACCGCTCGAAGTGGCACTCGCGGCCCCGCACGAACGGCACCGGCATCACGCCCACGTGCGCGCTTCGACGCACCGTCGCCGACTGCCAGGGGTTCGTGGACCCGTGACCGCTCGCTCGCGGGCCGGGTAGGATTCAGCGATGCCCCGTCCGGTCCGCCTCGCCGGTCATCCGCACGTCTGCGCCACCGCCCTCGCCGCGGCGGCGCTTCTCGCGATCCCCGTGCCTCGCGTCCACGCGCAGGCCGCGGGTCAGGGCATCGCCGCCGCGCAGAGCGACGAGGTCCCCTGCACCGCGATGCGCAGCGCGCTGCACGGCGTCGTCCTGCTCGGCGCGCGATCGCTCGCGGCCGGCGGCCCGACCTGCGACCTGATGCAGAAGTACCGGCGCTGGCTCGAGCAGAGCGACGACCTGCTCGGGCGTCCGCGCAGCGGCGAGCAGCGGTTCTCGGGGCGTGAATGGGATTTCGCCGCCGGCGCGCTGCGGCTCGGCGCACCCACGTGGTTCGTCCTCATCCGCGGCGACTCCATCACCGACGCGCCGCCGGAGCGGCCGCGGAGACTCCACCTGACCGCGTTCGCCGCGCACCCCGACGAGGCGCCCACGCGGCTCGGCTCGTGGTACGTGCTCGTGGACCAGGATTCGATCGCCTCGCGCGTCTTCCGCTCGCCGGTCACCGACCGCCGCCTGCACCAGGTCGCCGAGCGGCGCGGCAGCGTGGTCTATGCCGTCGGCGGCGTGGCGATGAACACGGCGAAGGTGCGCGCCCAGCTCGACGAGGCGCAGGCGCTGCGCACCGCGCTCGGATTCAGCGACCCCCTCCCCCACGCGCGCTACATCGTCGGCCCGGCGCGCGACACGACGCTCGCCACACTCGGCGTGATGCAGATGGACCGCCCGCTCTTCGCGATGACGGTCTATCCGCCCCTCGCCGTCTTCGCGCCGGTGACGGCCGAAGGCGCGCTCGACCGCCACGAGCTCGTGCACGTCGCGACCTTCGGCCGGCGCGACGTGATCCCGCCGTCGGTCGGCGAGGCCTTCGCGATGCACCACGGCGGTGCGCACGGGCGCAGCTTCGGCGCGGCCTTCTGCGCGAACCGCACGGTGCGCACGCTGGACACGCTCACCGTCGCGGGGCTCGACTCCGCGCTCGCGGGCCACTGGTGGAACGACCCGCGCGCCGACGTGACCGGCTTCGCGCTAGGCCACGCGATGGGATGGTTCTTCGGGCAGCGGTCCGACTCGAGCTGGATCTTCGCCGACGGCGAACCGGCACGCGACGCCGATGCGATCGGGTTCCTCGCGACGCGCGCCGGCGTGGCGCGCGGGGCGGCGATGGAGGCGATCGTCGAGGGATTCCTGAAGCGGCGCGCCGGGTGCCCGTCGCTCCCCGCGACCGCGACGATCGCGGTCAGCCCGCCATCGGCAGCGGCTGGCGCTCGGCGACGGGCGTCCCCGTGAATGTCGCCCCGGTCGTGCCCGTGAGCTCGACCGTCAGGTAGCGGCCGATCATCGCCGGCTCGCCCGGCACGAGCACGGTCTTGAAGTCGCGCGAGCGCGCCTGGAACAGGTCACCGCCCTTCCGCGCCTCCTTCTCCACCAGCACCTCCATCCGCTCGCCGAGCCGGGCGAGGTTCCGCTCGCGCGCGATGCCGCGGATCGTCGCGACGAGCGCGTCGTAGCGACGGTCGACGACGTCGGGCGCGATCGTCCACTCGGCGGGCATCCGCGTCGCGGGCGTGCCCTCGCGCGCCGAGAACTTGAACGTGAACGCGTCGTCGAACCGCACCGCGCGGCAGAGCGAGAGCGTCTCCTCGAACTCGGCGTCGGTCTCGCCGGGGAAGCCGACGATGATGTCGGTCGTGAGCGCGAGCCCGGGGATCGCGGCCCGCAGCCGCGCGACGCAGTCGAGGTACTCCTCGCGCGAGTAGCGGCGGAGCATCCGCTTCAGCATCGACGTCGAGCCGCTCTGCATCGGCAGGTGGACGTGCTCGCAGACGGCCGGCGTCTCCGCCATCGCGGCGATGACGCGATCGGAGAAGTCGTTCGGGTGCGGGCTGGTGTAGCGCACGCGCCTGATGCCCGGCACCGCGCCGACGGCGCGCAGCAGGTCGGCGAAGTCGTGCGCGCCGTCATGGTAGCTGTTCACCGTCTGCCCGAGCAGCACGACCTCCGTGATCCCCTGCGCGACGACCTCGCCCGTCTCGCGAACGACCTCGGCCAGCTTGCGGCTGCGCTCCGGCCCGCGCGTGGTCGGCACGATGCAGTACGTGCAGCGGTAGTCGCACCCGCGCTGGACCGGGATCCACGCCTTCACGCCCTCGAACCGGCGCGCGGTGAAATCCTCGTAGTGTTCCTCGAGGTCGAAGTCGGTCGCCGTGAAGCGCTCGCCCTGCTTCGCGCCGTCGATCAGCGAGGGCAGCATCCGGTAGGCGTCGGGCCCGACGACGAGCTGCACGCGTGTGTCGGTCTCGAGCAGGCGGGGCCCGAGGCGCTGCGCCATGCATCCGGTGACGCCGAGGACGGCGCCGGGCTTCAGGTCGCGCCGCAGCTCGCCGAGCCGGCCGATCACGCGCTGCTCCGCGTTCTCGCGGATCGCGCAGGTGTTCACGAGCACGACGTCCGCGCCCACCGGCGTGTCGGTGGCCACGTATCCCTCGGACTGCAGCTTGCCGTACATGAGCTCGGAATCGCTCACGTTCATCTGGCAGCCGTACGTCTCGATGTAGACCGTTGGCATCGTCGTGGACGGGTTCAGGCGGGGACAGCCGGCGCGTCGCCGGCACCGAGGCGGACCCGCAGGCGCGCGCCGCGCGGCGCCTCGCTCCGCAGCGGCACCTCAAGATAGTCCTCCGTGAGGGCCTGCCGAAGGGCGTCGCCATGCAGTGACGGGCCGATCACGATGGCATCGGCGAGCGCTCCGGCGCGCGCGGCGCAGTGCGCCGCGGCCTTCGCCTCGCCGATCGCGCGCAGCTCGGCGGCGCGCTCACGGGCCAGGACCGCCGGGACCGCACGTGCGAGCCGCACCGCCGCCGTCCCCGGCCGCGCCGAGTACGGGAAGACGTGCAGGTGCGTGAAGGGCAGCGACCGCACGAGCTCGACGGTCGCCCGGTGATCGTCGTCGGTCTCGCCCGGGAATCCCGTCATCACGTCCGCGCCGAGGCCGAAGGCGGGCACGCCGTACGCGAGCCGCTCGAGGGCCGCGGCGTACGAAGCCGCCGTGTACCAATGCCGGCCCATCCGCCTGAGCACCGCGTCGCTCCCCGACTGCAGCGGCGCGTGCAGGTACGGACAGACCGCGCCGCTGCCGCGGAGCAGCTCGCGCAGCTCGTCATCCACCTCGGTCGCCTCGACGCTCGCGAGGCGGAAGCGCGGACCGGGCACGCGCTCGACGAGCGCGCGCACGAGCGCGCCGAGCGACCCACCTGACTCCTTCCCCCACGAGCCGACGTGGATGCCGGTGAGCACGATCTCGGCGTGATGCTCCGAGAGCGCCCGCGCTTCGCGCACGAGCTCGTCCACGCCGCGCGACCGGTGCGCGCCGCGCGCGAGCGTCGTCGCGCAGAAGGTGCAGTGCTCGTCGCAGCCGTCCTGCACGCGGAGCGTCGCGCGCGCGGTCGCCTGGCGCGTGGCAGCGCCATCGACCGCCGCGCGCGCGAGCCCGAGCGCCGCGGCGACAGCGGCGAGATCGGCGCCGGGGATCACCGCTTCCACGTTGGGAAGCGCGCCGATCGACTCGGGCGACCGGGCCGCCGCGCACCCGGTCACGATCACGCGCACGCCGGGCTGCTCACGCACGAGGCGCCGCACACCCTGCCGCAGGTCGGCCTCCGCGTCCGCCGTCACCGCGCACGAGGTGAACACGGCGAACTCCGCCGCCTCGCCGCTTGCGGCGACGGCGACGCCCGCGCGCTCCGCCATCGCCCGCACCTGCTCCGCGTCGTAGTGGTTCGCGCGGCACCCGTAGGTCCGCAGCAGCAGCGTCACGCCGGCACCACCGGGTACTCGCCCGTGCGCGGCCGGCGCACCGGCCGCTCGATCGGCGAGAGTGGGAGCTGGATGTGGAAGCTGCTCCCCGCCCCTTCGGCGCTGCGGACCCAGATCCGGCCGCCGTGCGCCTCGACGGCGACGCGGCAGAAGGCGAGACCGAGCCCCGAGCTCCGCACGCGCGGCGCGTTCGGCGCGCGCACCTGCTCGAACTTCTGGAACACGCTCGCCTGGTACTCCTCGGGGATCCCGGGCCCGTCGTCGGTGACGGTGAGCAGGATGCCGGCCGCGTCGCGCCGCGCGCCGAGCACGAGCGTCACCGGCACCGGCGAGTGCGTGATCGCGTTCTGCACGAGGTTCGAGAGGACGCGCTTCACGAGCGTCTTGTCGGCCTGGAAGATCGGCGCGTCGTCGGCGACCTCCGTGCGCGCGGTCGTCTGCTCCTGCCGGAAGCGCAGCTCCCAGTCGAAGAGCATCTCCGCCATCAGGGCCGCGGGCGCGATCGGCTCCGGCGCGAGCACGAGCGACTGCTCCTCGACCTTCGACACGTCGAGCAGGTCCTGGATGAGCCCGAGCAGGTCCTCGGCCTTCCCTTCGACGTCGGAGAGGGCGCGCGCCGGCCGCTCGTCGATCGCGCCGAAGTCGCCCTCGCGCAGCATCTCGAGCGTCGCGAGCATCGACGTGAGCGGCGTCTTGAGGTCGTGCACGATCATCCGCATCAGGTCGTCGCGCGCCTTCTGCAGGTCGCGGAGCCGCTTGAGGCTCTCCTCGAGCGCGTCGGTCGCGCCCTTGAGCTTGAGCAGCGAGCGCACGCGCGCGCCGAGCACGTGACGGTTGTGCGGCTTGAGGAGGAAGTCGTCGCCACCGGCCTCGATCGCCTTCAGCCGGTCGCTCGCGTCGTTGAGCGCCGAGACGAAGATGACCGGCATCCGCGCGGTGCGGGGATCGCGCTTGAGACGGCGGCAGACCTCGAACCCCGTCTCGCGCGCGTCGACGCCGAGGTCGCCCGCGGGCATCGAGACGTCGAGGATGAGCAGGTCGGGGCGCTCCTCGGTGCAGCGCGCGAGCGTGGTCGGCCCGTCGTGTGCGTGGATGACGCGGACGCCGAGCGACGCGAGCTGGTCGCGCAGGAGCTCGACGTTCGCCTCGACGTCGTCCGCGACCAGCACCAGGGCCTCGGCGGTGGCAGCCGGCGCTGGCGGGGTCGCGGCGGTCACGCGCGGAGCCTCAGGGGCGGATGCCGAACCCGAGCGAGACGAACCAGGCGCGTTCGCTCGCGCCCGCCCCGCGGCGCGCGGCCCGCTGCAGCGTGAGGTCGATCTGTCCGCGCCCGCGGGCCAGCGGCAGCGAGACACCGCCCGAGACCGCGCTCTCCTTCACCTGGTCGCCCGCCGCGCCGAACGGCAGGGTGCGCGAACGGAGCCCGAGCCGCGCCATCGACGGCGCCCCGGCCATCCGCGGCCCGACGACCTCGACGCCCGCGCCGAACTCGTCGGTGTCGAAGGTGCTCATGTTCGCCGTGCCGAGCCCGCGCATCGCGCTCCACCCGACGTGCTCGAAGCGCACGCCCAGCGAGGTGTTCGGGATGCCGGTGTACGAGACGCTGAGCCCGTAGCGGTCGGGGGCGTCGGCGGTGGCGAGCTGCGCGGAGTCCTGCCGCGCCTCGATCTGCCCGCCCTTCCGGTACGACGCGCCCACGTTCACTCCGTTGAGCGGCGAGCCCACGACGCCGAACGAGATCGCGCGACCGGAGAAGTTGATCGTCGAGAGGTTCGCGACGCTGCCGAGCCCGATGCTGTCGGGGAAGGAACGCCCGAACGCGAGGCGGTTCTCGCCGGTGAGCCCGTGGACCGCGATGCCGGCCTGGAGGCGCGGCGAGAACCACCAGCCCGCCGCGACGCGCGCGTCGGTGATCGCGCCGTTGCTCGCCGCCGAGATGATCGACGGCAACCACTCGCCGTCGAGCAGCACGCTGTCGGAGTAGACGTTCGTCCAGGTGCGGTCGAGCAGCGTGCTGGCCGAGACGGAGCCGACGAAGCGCTTGTAGCCGCCGGTGATCATGAAGTTCGGGAAGCGCATCGTCGTCGAGCGGTCGCTCGCGCCCGACACGGTCGTCATCCGGAACTCGGGCTCGTACATCATGTAGATCGTGTACCGGCTCGCCGAGGCGATCGCCGCCGGATTGATCGGCGAGGACGGGTCGAGCTCGGCCGGCGCGCCGCCGAGGGCGAGCGACGCCGAGCTGATCTGTCCGGTCGGGTAGCCGTAGCCCTGGCTGCCGAGGGATCCCTGCGCGCCGAGGGCGCCGGGGAGGGCCGCGCCGAGCGCGACGACGAGGGCGAGCGGACGTCGCATCACGGCTGACCGAACGTGAGAGTGGGCACGTAGCTGACGCGGATGCGCGGCCGCAGCGCGGGCGCGGCATTCACGCCCCAGAAGCGCAGGGCGTTCGCGGCGTAGCCTTCGCGGTCCGACTTGAACACGAGCGCGCTCGGGACGTCGGGCAGCCCGGCGTTCTTCCGCCAGGCGCGGAAGAGGCCGTTCACCTCGATCCGCACGATGCCGCTGTCGCCGGGCGCGCGACGGATCGAGTCGGTGACGAAGTAGCCCGCGGGCGCGACGAGCCGCGTCGCGCGGTAGAGGTCGGTCGTGGCGTGGCCCGCGAGCACCAATAGCGCGCGCACGGTCACCGAGTCGTGCTGGTCGAGGCCGTACACCGGGTCCTGCACCAGCTCGAGCTGCGCGCGGAGCACGGCGGCCGAGTCGGTGAGGAAGCGCGGCAGGTCGAAGCGCACGTAGGTGCGCACCGCCGGCATCCCGCCGACGGCGAACCGGTTCGCCGCGCGCGGGTCGATCCCCGCCGCCACGAGCGAATAGTCGAGGTAGTCACCGTTGAGGTTCAGCGGCGCCTTCGGCGTCGTGGACGACGGCCGCAGCGTCGGCGCCGGCACGAGCGTGTCGGTGGAGACGCGGTAGCGCAGCTGCGGCCCGTTCACGTTGTCGTCGCTCGGCGTGATCCAGAACTCGCCCGGCTCGGTCGAGCGCAGCTGCACGCCCACGCGGAGCCCGCGCCCGCTCGTGATGATCTGCAGCAGCTTGGCCGTGTCGAGCGGCACCTTCACCGAGACCGTGTCGGTGAAGCTCGTGCTGTCCACGGTCACCGTGCCGATGAGCCGCGCCGCGGTGAAGAACGGCAGCAGGTTCGCCGGCAGCGAGTCCACCAGCGTCGTGTCGCCCACGTCGTAGACGTCGAGCGCGAAGGTGCGCGGCACCTTGTAGCTCGTCCGCGTGAGCTTCACGCGCAGCGTCGCCGAGTCCACGCGCGAGACCGGCCGCGAGGTGTCGCTCGGCGGCGTGAACGCGCGCGTCAGCGTGTCGAACCGGATGATCGTGCGCACGTCGAGCGTGTCGCCGCGCGCCGCGAGCAGCAGCGGCTGCTCGAAGCCCTGGAGCGGGTACGGCGCGAGCGTCGTGTCGAAGACGTACGCCGGCGTGAGGATCGTGTCGTGGACCTCGATCTCCTGCCCCGGGCAGAGCAGCGGGCAGCCGTCGGCGGTCTGGAGCCGCTCGGTGCACGCGCCTGCGGCGAGCGCGATCGGGAACGCGAGGAGTGCGAGGGCGCGCGGGAGCCGCCGGGTCATTGCAGGTCGAGCTGGGATGGCGTGAACGGATGCGGCAGGAGCTCGGCGAGCGTCCAGCGCGCTTCGGCGCCCTTGGTGTTCACGGCGAACACCTCGAGCTGGAGGCCGAACTCGGCCAGCGCCTGGCGGCAGATCCCGCAGGGCGGCGTGGGTTCGGTGGCTTCGGTGCAGACGACGACGGCGGTGAAGCGCCGGTGCCCCGACGCGACCGCCGCGCCCAGGGCGCAGCGTTCGGCGCAGGTGCCGGCCGGGTACGAGGCGTTCTCGACGTTGCAGCCGCCGACGATCGTGCCGTCGGTGGCGAGCAGCGCCGCGCCCACCTTGAACTTCGAGTACGGCGCATACGCCCGCTGCATCATCTCAGCGGCCCGGGCGCGCAGCGCCGGGAGATGGCCTTCGGCCGCCGACCGCGTCACGCGACGATCGCCGGGAGGAACGAGGTGCCGCGCCCGCGGAAAGCGATGCCGAGCCAGTCGGCGACCGTCGCCCCGAGGTCCGAGAACGTCCCGCGGCGACCGAGCGCCACCGGGCGCACGCGGCGCCCGAGCGCCAGCAGAGGCACGACCTCGCGCGCGTGGTCGGTCGACGGCGTGGTCGGGTCGTTCCCGTGGTCGGCGGTGATGAAGAGCAGGTCGTCCTCGCGGAGGGCGGCGATGAGCTTGGGGAGCGCGGCGTCGAAGTCCCGCAGCGCCTGATAGAACCCCGGAACGTCGTTCCGGTGCCCGTATTGCTGGTCGAAATCTACAAGGTTGGCGAACAACAACCCATCGGGGCCCGAGCGGAGCCAGTCGAGGATCCGCTGGACCCCCTCGGCGTTGTCCTTCGTGTGCCCCCCCTCCAGCCCGCGCCGGGCGAAGAGGTCGTCCACCTTCCCTACCCCCGTCCGCGGGATCCCCGCCACCGCGAGCGCGTCGAGCAGCGTCTCCGAAGGCGGCTCGATCGACACGTCCTTCCGGTTCGCGGTCCGCGTGTACTTCCCGGGGGTCCCGATGAACGGCCGCGCGATCACGCGGCTCACGTCGTGCGGCGCGACGAGCATCCGTCGTGCGATGTCGCAGCCCCGGTAGAGCTCGTCGAGCGGGATCGTCCCCTCGTGCGCCGCCACCTGGAAGACGGAGTCGGCGCTCGTGTAGAGGATCCAGGAGCCGCTCCGCTGGTGCTCCTCGCCGTAGCGGTCGATGATCGCCGTCCCGCTCCCCACCACGTTGCCGATCACCCCGCGACCGGTGCGCTTCGCGAACTCCGCCACGACGTCGGCCGGGAAGCCCTTCGGATAGGTCGGGAAGGCGCGCGCGAGATGCACCCCCGCGATCTCCCAGTGACCGGTCGTGCTGTCCTTCCCCGCGCTCTGCGGCTCCATGCATCCCCAGGCGCCGTCGGGATCGACGACGTCCCGCAGGCCCTTCAGCGGCGCGATCTTGCCGAGGCCGGCCGACTCGAGGTTGGGGATGAAGAGCCCGCCGAGCCGGCGTGACAGGTTGCCCAGCGTGTCGGAGCCCTCGTCGCCATAGGCGGCCGTGTCGTGCGCCGGCCCGATGCCGACGCCGTCGAGGACGAGGATGATCGCGCGCCGCGCCATTCAGGACTCCGTGTAGAAGCGTGGGAGGCGCAGCTTGAGCCCCACGAGCAGCTCGTACGGCGAGAGGTCCCCGGCAGCGGCCACCGCCTCGGCCGTCAGGAGTTGGTCACCATCGCGGCCGAGGAACGTTGCAGCATCCCCCACGTCGCACGGGATGCCGGTCACGTCGATCATCGCCATGTCCATCGTGACCACGCCGCGGATGGGAGCCGCGGCGCCGCGCACGAGCGCGTGCGCCTCGTTGCCGAGATGGCGGCGGAGGCCGTCGGCGTAGCCGCAGGCGACGGTCGCGATGCGCGCCGGCGCGGTCGCGCGCCAGCTCGCGCTGTAGCTCACCACCTCGCCGGCCGCGACGTCGCGCAGCTCGAGGATGCGGGCGCGGAGCGACGCCACCGGTTCCGGCCGCAGTCCGGCCGCCGCATCCCGGAAGCTGCCGACGCCGTACAGGAACACGCCGGGGCGCACGAGGCCCCACGGCTGCGGGCCGCGCCGCACGATGGCGCCGCTGTTATCCGTGTAGGCGAACCTCGGCGCCACGCCGAGTGCGGCGAGCACGGCGCGGAAGCGCACTTCCTGCGCCGCCATCGAGCCGTCGTCCATCTCGGACGAGTGGAAGTGCGTGAGGATCCCTTCGGGCGGGTGCGCGCGCACCGCCTCGGCGAGCGCACCGACGGCGCCCCAGGGAGCGCCCGCGCGGTGCATCCCGGTATCCACCGCGAGGTGATAGGGCCGCCCCGAGCCGGCGGAGGCCCACGCCGCGATGTCCTCGGCGCGCGCCAGCGTGGGCGTGATGCGATGCGCGACCAGCGCGGCCGCGTCGCTGTGCGGCCACGCCGTCGCGGCCGGCGCGACGAACGCCGGCGTGTAGAGGATGACCGGCCGCGTGATGCCCGCCTCGCGCAGTTCCACCGCCTCGGCGATGGACGAGACGCCGTACGCGAACGGATCGAGCGCTTCGAGGGCCTTGGCCACGCGCACCGCGCCCAGCCCGTACGCGTCGGCCTTCACCATCGGCACGAGCGGCACGCCCGCGCGCTCGGCGAGCGCACGCGCATTGCGCACGAGCGCGCCGAGGTCGACTTCGACCCAGGCGCGCGATTCGGACCAGGGAGTAGATTCCTTCGCCATTCGAGACCGAAAGTTCACCCGCCCCAGAGAGCGATGCAAGACAAAGCCACGCTAGAAGATGCCCTCGCGATCATGCGCGACCTGCGCGCCCGCGACGCCTGGGACCGGGCGCAGACGCACGAATCGCTGCGGCCCTACCTGAACGAGGAGATGCACGAGCTCGACGACGCCCTCCGTGAGGGCGACGACGCCGCGACCGGCGGCGAGCTCGGCGACGTGCTGCTGCAGGTGCTCTTCCACGCGGTGATCGCCGAGGAGCGCGGCGCCTTCGGGCCGGAGCACGTGGCGGGCTCGCTCGTCGGCAAGATGCGGCGGCGGCACCCGTGGCTCTACGGCGCGGAGACCGAGCGCACGCCGTGGGAGCAGATGAAGGCGAAGAGCCGCCGCTCGCTCGCCGACGGACTCCCGGGCGGTCTCCCCGCCCTGCACCGCGCGCACCGGCTGCAGGAGCGCGCGGCCGGCGTCGGCTTCGACTGGCCCGACG
This sequence comes from uncultured Gemmatimonas sp., assembly GCA_964537945.1. Taxonomy (GTDB): domain Bacteria; phylum Gemmatimonadota; class Gemmatimonadetes; order Gemmatimonadales; family Gemmatimonadaceae; genus Pseudogemmatithrix. The sequence continues at coordinate 13,320 of CAZIDS010000039.1, forward strand.
TCGAGGGCCCGATGCAGAAGGTCGCCGAGGAGCTCGAGGAGGTGCGGCAGCAGGCGGCGAAGGGCGGCACCGAGTTCGACACCCACGGCGTGCCGGTGCATCACCCGGAGCACCTGAAGCTCGAGGAGGAACTCGGCGACCTGCTCTTCGCGGTGGTGAATCTCTGCCGGAAGGCGGGGACCCATCCCGCGCTCGCGCTCGACCGGGCGAACGCCAAGTTCCAGCGGCGCTTCGAGGCGGTGGAGCGGATCGCGCAGTCACGCGGGCTCGACGTGCGGACGGCCGGCCTGGAGGCGCTCGACCGCATCTGGGACGAAGTGAAGATGGCCGAGCCGCGCTGAGGCGCGGCCCGGCCGGTCCCTTCAGCGGGTCAGCCGAGCGTCACTCGCCGTACGGCACCCAGATGTTCTTGACCTGCGACGCCTCGCGCAGGAAGTGCCGCGCGTCGACGGGCGCCGCCCAGTCGATCGCGCCCGCGTGGCACCAGGTGCGCTTCATGTTCCCGGCGGAGGCGAACTCGACGGCCTTCTTGCCGTCCTTCGAGCCCCAGTACCAGATCCCCTCGACGTCGTCGTGCTCGGCGAGCGTCTTCGCGAGCGCGTCCTTGGCGCCGGTGACGATGTTGACCGCACCGTCGGGCACGTCGGAGCTCTCGAACACCGTGTACAGGTCGGTGGCGCTGAGCGGATGCGGTTCGCTCGGGACGGCGACGACCGCGTTGCCCGTGGCGAGCAGCGGCGCGACGGTCGAGACGAAGCCGAGCAGCGGCGACTCGTCGGGCGCGGCGACGGCGACGACGCCGACCGGTTCGTTCATCTGCAGCGCGACGCCGCGGATGGGGACGTTGTGCACCGCGCCGTCCCACTTGTCGGCCCAGGCGGCGTAGTCGAAGAGGCGGCTCACGCTCGCCCCGACCTCGGCCTTGGCCTGCGCGGCGGTGGCGCCGGTCATCGCGCGCAGGCGCGCGGCGAACTCCTCGGCGCGGGCGTCGAGGTTCTCACCGATGTAGAACAGGATCTGGGCACGGAGGTGAGCGGTGGACTTGCTCCAGCCCTTCGCGGCGGCGTGGGCGGCCTCGACGGCGTTGCGGAGGTCCTTGCGGTTGCCCTCGCCGACTTCTCCTGCGCGGCGCCCTCTCGGATCCACGACGACTCTGGAGTAGCCGGAGTCGGGGCGGGTCTGCTTGCCGCCGATGAACAGTTTCGGAGTGCGATCGACTGCGGGGATGGAGGCTGAAGGATGAAGGTTGGAGGCGACGGCGCGCGCAGCCTTCGCGGTCGCGAGAACCTTCACCCTTCCACCTTCGACCTTCATCTCCTTGAGATACTCCCACATTCCTTCGCGCCCACCCTCTCGCCCAAACCCGGACTCGCGATATCCGCCGAAGCCAGCAGCCGCATCGAACAGGTTCGTCGCGTTCACCCACACGACGCCCGCCTTGATCTTCGGCGCGATGTCGAGCGCGAGATTGATGTTCTCCGTCCACACGCTCGCCGCGAGCCCGAACGGCGTGTTGTTCGCCAGCGCGACCGATTCCTCCGGTGTCCGGAAGCTCATCGCGACGAGCACCGGCCCGAAGATCTCCACCTGCGCGATCGTGCTCGCCGGCTCGACGTTCGTGAAGAGCGTCGGCGGGTAGAAGCAGCCGTTCTTCGGCACGCTCCAGCTCGGCTGCCACATCTCCGCGCCTTCGTCCCTCCCCTGCTGCACGAGCTTCGTGATCCGCTCGAGCTGCTCGGCGGCGACGATCGCGCCCATGTCCACCGCCTTGTCGAGCGGCTTGCCCACGCGGAGCTTCTCCATCCGCGCGCGGATCTTCGCCATCAGGCGGTCGTGCACGCCCTCCTGCACGAGCAGCCGCGAACCGGCGCAGCAGACCTGTCCCTGATTGAACCAGATCGCGTCGACGACGCCTTCGACGACGCTGTCGAGGTCGGCGTCCTCGTAGACGATGAATGGCGACTTCCCGCCTAGCTCGAGCGAGAGCTTCTTGCCGCTCCCCGCCGTCGCCTTGCGGATGATCCGGCCGACCTCGGTCGAGCCGGTGAAGGCGATCTTGTCGATGTCGGGGTGCTCGACGATCGCCGCACCGGTCTTCCCGTCGCCCGTGAGGATGTTGAGCACGCCCGGCGGCAGTCCCGCCTCGTGCGCGCGCAGGCCTGGCCGGATCGCCCCATCTCGCTGGTGGTGCCGTTCCCGCCGGGCGGCA
>CAZIDS010000040.1:0-15303 GCA_964537945.1 uncultured Gemmatimonas sp.
AGTAGACGATCTTGCAGGTGATCTCGCGCGTCGCGTAGTTGACGAGGCTCACGGGGTTGACCGGGTGCGAGGGCGGAGGGCGGACGGCATCGGGCGCTTCATCACCGGCGCCCGAAGAGGGCGGCGAGGTTCGAGTTCAGGTCGCGCTCGAAATCCTCGGCGAGCGCGGGGGGCGCCTCCTCGTCGGCCGGCGCGGTGGCCTGCAGCGTGCCGCGGAGCTCGTCGAGGTAGAGCTGAACGATACCGAGGGAACTCTCCCGGTCGAAGACCGAGAGCAGGAGCAGCAGCCCGGACCCGAGCGGCAGCTGCGCGAGGTGGAGCTGGCGGTCCTTCCCCGTGTAGTGCAGCCCGCGGAAGGGGAGGCCGTCCACCATGGTGCCGAGGTTGTCGGCGGTGGCGTTGATCGCGGCGGAGAGCGCGCAGGCGGTCTGCACGTCGAGCTTCTTCTGGAACCCGTGCTGCGCGAGCACCTGCCCGCTCGGGTGCATCAGCACCGCGAGCTGGATGCGCGCGTCGTCCACGTAGCGCTTCAGCGCCCCGTCGGCCCAGCCCACCATCACGGAGTGCCGGATCACAGGCCCTCCGCGGCGCGGAGGAGCTCGACCCGCAGCAGCCCGACGTTCACGCGCGGCTCGGCGACGGCGACGATGACGAGCCCGTTGCCGCCCGCCGCCATCACGCGGCCGCGCTCGGCCTCGAGCTCGAAGTAACCCACGCTGCCGAAGCCCGCCGACGCCGCGGCGCGCGTCGCCTTGCGGTAGAGCGACGCGGTGAGCGCGGCGAAGGCGTTCGTCCCCACGCCGACGTGCGCGGTGCCGTCGACGACGATGCCGTCCTCCTCGGCGACGACGAGGGCCGCAGTGACGCCGCGGTGCCGCGTGACCGCGGCGATGAGGGGCGCGAACTGGCTCACAGCCCCTCCCGCAGCCACTGCCGCGCCACCGCGATGCAGCGGTCGAGCGTGCGCCGGACGAAGCCGAGCGGCACCTCGCGCGACGCGGCGACGAGCACCGCGCCCGTGTCGGTGGGCGCCATCTCGATCGTCGCCGCCTCGGTCTCTATCACGAGCCGCGTCCAGAGCCCGAGCTTGAAGTGGCGCATCGCGCGCTCGGCCTCCTCGCCGACGCCGCTCAGGTGCGCGCCGAGCTCGGTGCCGATGTCGCGGCCGTCGCCGGTGATGTAGCTCCCCGCCGAGACGAGCGCGTCGGCGTCGAGCAGCAGCGCGATCTGCTTCGAGTCCTCGAGGATCGGGTCGAAGAGGTGGTCGGGCGCGTCGACGATGGCGTCGGCGGCGGGGAGCGGCGCGGGCTGCGGCGCGGGCTGCGGCGCGGGCTGCGACGCGGGCTTCGACGCGCGCACCGCGGGGCGCGTCGTCGTCGCGCGCGGCGCCTCGGGCGGCGGCGCGCTGGCCTGCTCGACGCTCTTCACCGCCGACTCGATCAGCGCCGCCGCCGACTCGGCCGAGCTCGCCGCCGCCGCGGTCGCGTGCATCGACGCGCTCGCGTCGCGCGCGGCGATCACCTGCTGCACCGCGTCGAGCGCGGCGCGCACGATGTTGTCGCCCGGGTCCTGGTGGAGCGCGTAGGCGAGATGGTCGCGCGCCTCGTCGAGCCGCCCCTGCCGGTAGCGGAGGAGGCCGAGGCCGCGGTGCGCCGTGGCGAAGCCGGGGTCGATCCGCAGCACCGCGCCCCACGACGTCTCGGCCTGCTGCTCGTCGCCGAGCTGCAGCGCGACGCGCGCGAGGAGGTCGTGCGCGTCGGTGCGGCCCGGATGACGCGTCGCGCCGCGCGCGGCGACACGGAGGGCGCGCGCGTGGTCGCCGCGCACGAGGAGCGCCTCGGCGAGCGGGAGGAAGACGAGGCTCGCGGGGTCGGCCGCGAGCTGTTCGCTCATCGCATGGATGTCGTCACCGGCCATCCGGGACCTCCCGTGCGAGCACGTCGCGCAGGGTCGTCGCCGCGGCGACGGCCTGCGTGATCGCCACGATCCCCGGATACTGCGGGATCGCGGAGACGAACTTCGTCCAGATCGAGATGCCCTCGTCGAGGTCGCCGCGCCGGAAGGCCGCGGCGCCGCGGCGCAGCGGCTCCACCGAGTTGTCGATCGGCGTCAGCCGCTGTTCGAGCGGCTTGTGGTCGTCGAGCGGGAGCGGCGCCGCCTGCGACGGACGTTCCGGCTGCTTGAGCCGGATGACCCCCGTGCTCACCATGCCGTAGGTGATGCGCGCGACGTCGAACTCGCTCATCGCGAGCGTCGCGGCGATCCCGCGCAGGTCGATCGCGCCGTCGATCAGCGCGAGCACCTGCCACTCCTGCGGCAGCAGGTCGAGCAGCGCCGGATGGTCCTCGTCGGGCGGCGTGAGGTACGGCACCATGCCGAGGTTCGGCACGCGGTCGGCGATGCGCGACCACTCGTCGATCCGGCGCGCGCCCTCCATCAGCAGCGACTCGGTCGGGAACGCGACCATCACGTCGCGCGGCACGCCCTCCTGCAGCCCCTCGGTGAAGCGGAAATGGCCCTCGCGCCACGACATCAGCTCGAAGACGACCGCCTCGATCTGCAGCCGCACCTGGCGCTCGATCTCCTTGTGCGTGACGAGCCCGAGCGCGACGAGGATCTCCCCCAGCCGCCGCCCGTCGCCGCGCTGCTGCGCCGCCTGCGCCTTCGCCATGTCGGCGTCGGTGAGGCGCCCCGAGCGGACCAAGAGGTCGCCGAGCCGGTGCGGGTTGGAGCGGATGTTCGCGCTCACGATCCGCCCGTTCTCGAACAGCACCCTCCCCTCGTTGTCCCGCAGCTCGGAGACGACCGAGAGCGTCCCCGTCTTCCGGCTCAGGTCGAGCAGCTGGAAGACGTCGTGGATGCCCAGTTCGCGCAGCGGGCCTTCGATCGCCATCAGTCATCGCCGCCTTCGAGCCGGTGCTGCACCTTCCGGCTCTCCCGGAAGGCGCGCCGCGCCCACTCGCTCTCCGGCGCCAGCGTGGCCACGCGCCTCCAGGCCGCGAGCGCCTCGCGGAAGCGCTCCTGCGCCGCGAGCAGCAGGCCCTGGTGGAAGATCGCGCCCACGTGGTTCTCGTCGAACCGGAGGATCCGCTGGAAGGCCACCGCCGCGTCGGCGCTCCGCCCCTGCTCGTGCAGGAGCTCGCCGAGGGCGAGCAGCCCGGTGAAGCTGTACGGGTCGCGCTCGAGGAACTCGACCAGCAGCACGAGCGCCTCGCGCGGCCGCGAGGTCGCGCGGTAGACGCCGGCGAGCGCGAGCGTCGCGTCGGCGTAGGTCGGCACGGCGTCGAGGGCGGCGTGCAGCTCCTGCTCCGCCTCGAGGAAGAGCCCGCGCTGCATCAGCAGCTGCGCGAGGTCGAACCGCACGGCCGCGAAGTCCTCGTCGAGCGTGAGCGCGTGCCGGTAGGCGGCGATCGCCTGGTCGAGGTCGCCGATGGCGCGCCGGATGTTGCCCATCGCGCGCAGCACGTCGGCGCGCTGCGGCGCGACCGCGCGCGCGTGCTCGAGCGCCTGCAGCGCGCCGTCCGCCTCCCCCGCCTCGAAGCGCGCGTTGGCCACGAGGAGCAGCGCGTCGGCGTCGTTCGGCGCGATGGTGAGCAGCCCCTCGGCCACGCTCCCCGCCTCGGCGCCGCGGTTGAGCTGCAGCAGCGCCTGCACCTGGCCGCGCAGCGCGCCGGCGCTGTTCGGGTCGGCCTCGCGCGCGCTCTCGAAGCGCTCCAGCGCGTCACCCCACGCGCCCTGCTTCCCGAGCGCCTCGCCGAGGAGGACGTTGCCGGCGACGGGGTCGGCGCCGCGCGCGAGCGCGCGACGCGCCTCGGCCATCGCGCGGTCGGTGAGCCCCTTCGAGAGGAAGTCCTCGGCCAGCCGGTACGGGTCGCTGCCGAGCGGGCCCGTCGCCTGCTCCGGCGGCGGCGCGAGCTCGGTGAAGAGCGAGTCGAGGAGGGTCGGGTCGAACTGGAAGGTGTCGACCTCCTCCGTCATCCGGTGCTCGCCGCCGAGGTCGGGGACCACCGAGAGGTCGGGGTCCTCGTACTCGAGGTCGATCGCGAGCGAGAACTTCTGCGGGACGTAGTAGGGGTCGAGCTCGAGGGCGAGCTTCGTCTCGCGCAGCGCGCCGTCGAAGTCGCCGAGGTTCGAGAGGGTGAAGCTGAGGTTGTAGTGCGCCTCGGCGTACTCCGGCTTCGCCTGGATCGCGCGCGCGAAGGCGGTGCGCGCCTCCTCGAACTTGCGCAGCTCGGCGAGCACCATCCCGACGCCGTTCCACGCGACCGCGTTCTCGGACGCGGTCTCGAGCACCTGGCGGTACGCCTCGAGCGCGAGCTGGTAGCGGCGGTGCCGCGTCAGCAGCAGCGCGAGGTTCAGCCGCGCCTTCACGAAGTTCGGGTCGATCTTCAGCGCCTGGCGGAAGGCGTCGATCGCATCGTCGCCCTGGCCGGCGTGGAAGAAGGCGACCCCGAGGTTGTTGCGCGCCAGCGCGTACTTCGGGTCACACTGCAGCGCGTTGCGGTAGCTCTCCGCCGCCTCGGCGTGCTGGCCCGACTGGTGCAGCGCGACGCCGCGCTCGTTCCAGAGCTTCGGCGAGCCCGGCTGGTCGCCGAGCAGCGTGTCGTAGAGCTCGATCGCCGGCCGCGGCTCCTTCTGGATGAGGTGCAGCTCCGCCATCGCCTGCATCACGAGCTGGCGGTCCTCGCCGCGCTCGAGCGCGTGCCGATAGGCCTTCATCGCCTCGGCGATGTAGCCTTGCTGCCGGTAGGCGAGGCCGAGCGCGTACTGCGCCATCGACTCGCCCTCGGCGATCGCCATCTGCGCCTGCGAGCGGCGCGCCTGCCGGCCCGGCAGCAGCGCCTCGTACTTCTTCGGGTCGTACGAGTCGAGCGAGAGGTTCGCCTGCGCCCGCTTCAGCGACGGGTTCAGGTGGACGGCCTTCTTGCCCGCCTCCTTCGCCTCGTCGTGCTGGCCGAGGTCGCCGAGCACGAACGCGAGGAGGAAGTGCGCGTCGGGGTTGTCGGGGTTGAGCTGGATCGCGCGCCGGAGCGCCGCGAGCGCCTCCTCGGCCGCGCCCTGGTTGTAGAGCACCTCGCCGACGTAGAGGTGCAGCAGCGAGCTCTGCGGGTCCACCGCGAGCGCGCGGCGGAACCACTGCAGCGCGTCGCCGAGCCGGCCGCTGGCCTTCTCCGAGAGGCCGATCTGGATCATCGCGGCGACGTCGTTCGGCCGCGCCTGCAGGATCGCGTGGAACTCGGGGAGCGCGTCCTCGTGCTGGCCGAGGAGCGCGAAGGCGCGGCCAAGGTCCCAGTGCGCGTCGCGGTCCTGCGGCGCCTGCCGGATCCGCTCGCGCAGCTCGGTCACCCGCTGGTCGTAGTACCCGGTGTTGAAGTACGCGACCTCGAGGTTGCGCTGCGCCACCTGCATCTTCGGGTCGAGCTCGAGCGCCTGCGTGAAGCAGGCGACCGCCTCCTGGTAGAGCCCCTTGTTGAAGTAGAGGACACCCAGGTTGTTGTGCGCGCCGGCGTCGGAGGGGTCGATGCGCCGCGCGAAGCCGCGCAGGACGTCACGGTCCCGTTCCGAGATGCCGGTCGACGCGGGCGCGGTCACGCGACGCGGATCGTCTGCAGGATCCGGCGGAGGCTCGCCGGGTCGGGCAGGAGCAGGAAGAACCCGCGCAGCTTCTCGCGCTCCTCCTGCAGGAGGAACTCGCTCTCGACGCACATCACCTGCGTCATCCCCTGCGACTGCTCGACGTAGGTGGACGTCAGCACGGCGTCGCTCATGTCGATCGCCAGGCTCGGCGGCGAAGGGAGGAGCGTCATCTTCATGAAGTCGGCCAGGGCGTTGAGGTACGCCGCCGAGAGGATGTTGCCCGCCTCGCGGATCGCCGACTCCTCGATCGCGCCGAGCGTCGTGCACTCGCGGCGCATCATCAGGCCGGCGATGCGGAGCGCGATCGGGTGCGGGAAGACGAGGAGCGTGAGGCCGGTGAGGTCCCCCTCCATCCGCATCAGCACGGCCGCGACGGGCTCCTCGGGCTCGGCGATCTGGTTGGGGATGTCGTCGATCGACGCGATCGTGATCATCGGGACGCTGATCATGATCTGGTGGCCGGTCATCTGCGACAGCGCCGTCGCGGCGTGACCCGCGCCCATGTTCGCCACCTCGCGCAGGGCGTCGAGCTGGCGCGTCGTCAACGCGCGGAGGTCGTCGTTGGCGGACCCGGTCACAGGAGGCTCCCCACGTCCACGATGAGCGCGGGCGCGCCGTCCGCCAGGATCGTCGCGCCACTGAAGAGCGAGGCGCCATCACGCACCGCGTCGAACGACTTCACCACGATGTCCTCCTGTCCGGTGAGCTCATCCACCACGAGTCCGGCGCGGCGGTCGCCGCGCTCGATCACCACGATCTCCTCCAGCGCGTGCGCCGCCGCGGGCAGCTGCACGACGTCCCGCAGCCGGAGCACGGGCATCACCTCGTCCCGCAGCACCAGCACGTCCTTCCCCTGCACCTGCCGGATCGCCGCCGGCGCGCGCTCCATCGTCTCGCGCACGTGGGTCAGCGGCAGCGCGTAGCGCTCGTCCCCCACCCGCGCCAGCAGCGCGCGCACGATCGCGAGCGTCACCGGCAGCCGGATCGTCACCGTCGTCCCCTTCCCCGGCTCGGTCGCGATCCCCAGCGAGCCGCCGAGCGTGCGGACCTTCGACTGCACCGCGTCGATGCCGACGCCGCGGCCCGAGACGTCGGTGACCGTCTCGGCGGTCGAGAAGCCGGGGTGCGCGATGCACTGCATCAGCGCCGCGTCGTCGAGCCGCTGCGTCCCCGCGTCGACGAGGCCGAGCTCGAGCGCGCGCTTGAGCACGCGCGCGCGGTCGATGCCCTTGCCGTCGTCGCGCACCACGATCAGCACCGCGGCGCGGTCGCGCTGCGCGCTGAGCGTCAGCCGGCCGGCGCGCGGCTTCCCCGCGGCCTCGCGCGCCTCCGGCGACTCGAGGCCGTGGTCGACCGCATTGCGCAGCAGGTGCACCACCGGCTCGCCGATCTCGTCGAGCACCGAACGGTCGAGCTCGATCTCCTTCCCCTCGACCGCGAAGAGCACGTCCTTGCCGAGCTGGCGCGCGACGTCGCGCACGAGGCGCGGGAAGCGGTCGAAGACCTGTCCCACCGGCACGAGCCGGCTCGTCATGATCTCCGTCTGCAGGTCGGCGACCAGGCGCGTCGCGTCGGCGAGCGCCTCCTGCAGCGCCGGCACCTGCACGCCCGCGCTCACGGCCTGCAGCCGCCCGCGCACGATCACGAGCTCGCCGATCAGGTTGAGCAGCGCGTCGAGGCGCGTGAGCTCGATGCGCACGTGCCGCGTGCGCTGCGCCGCGGGGATCGCGCGCTCGGCGGTGGTGAGCAGCTCCCCTTCGAGGGGGTCGCTCACGCGGCGGCCGAAGCCGGCGCCAGCGTCGCCGGCGCGCCGGTTGAACGGCGGTGCGCTCACCGTCTCGACCTTCGGCGCGCCCTCCGGCGCGGCGGCCGCCGCCGCGGCGGCGCGCAGCTCGACCGTCACCTCGGCGACGTCACCCGCGCTGCGCACCGCACGCTCGATCTCCGCGGCGCCCGCGGTGCCCGCGAGCACCACCTCGAAGCGCTGCGGCGCGGTCGCGGCCTGCAGCTCCTCCACTGGCGGCGCGCACGAGACGACCTCGCCGAGGTCGCGCAGCTTCTGCACCGCCATGAACGCGCGCACCCCGGGCAGCAGCGCGGTGCTCGCCTGCACGACGCGCACGACGGCGCCGCCGCCCGGCATCGCCAGCACCGCCGGCACCGGCGCCGCGGCGGGCACCGGCGTGCCGACCGGCGGCGTCACCGCGCGCGACGAGCGCGGCGTGGGCGCGCGCCGCGCCGGCTTCGACGGACGCGGCGCCGGCGCGGCCCCCTCGGGGACCGGCAGCTCCGACGTCACGCGGAAGACGTCGCTCTTGCGGAAGACGCGGAACTCCGAGGTCGCGCTCCCGCCCGAGACGTCCTTGAGCCGCTCCAGCGCGCGGATCATCGCCGCGTCCATCGGCGCGTCCTCCTGCGCGCGCTCGACGCCGTCCTCGAGCGCGTCGGCGGCGGCGAAGAACGCGTCCATCAGGTCGGGCGAGAGCGTCTGCTCGCCCGAGCGCACCTTGTCGAGCAGCGACTCGAGCTCGTGCGAGAACTCGGCGACGGCCGTGTAGCCCATCGTCGCACTCATGCCCTTGATGGTGTGGACCCCGCGGAAGATCGCGTCGATCGGCTCGCGCGACGCCTCGCCCTGCTCGAGCTCGAGCAGGGCGCGGTTGATCGCCGAGAGCTGCTCACGGCTCTCGGTGCGGAAGAGGTCGGCGTAGCGTGACTTGTCCACGGGCGGACGGCGGAGGTCGCGGCGCTCAGCCCAGGACCCGCTGCACCGCCTCCAGCACACGGCTCGGCTGGAAGGGCTTCACCACGAAGTCCTTCGCCCCGGCCTGGATCGCCTCGACCACGAGCGACTGCTGCCCCATGGCGCTGCACATCAGCACCTTCGCGTTGGGGTCGAAGCGCGTGATCTCGCGCACCGCGTCGATGCCGCCCATGTCCGGCATCACGATGTCCATCGTGACCAGGTCCGGCCGCAGCTGCTTGTACTTCTCCACCGCCTGCGAGCCGGTCTCGGCCTCGCCGACGATCTCGAATCCCGCCTGCTGCAGGATGTCGCCGACCATCGTGCGCATGAAGATCGCATCATCACAGATCAGAACCGTCGGAGCCACGCGTTCCCCCGTCCTCGGTGAGTGAGTTCCGTCCTATGCTGCCGCCAGCACCGACCGGCAGAGCGCCGCGGCGTCGATGAGCGCCGCCGGTCCCTCCGCGAGCCGGACCATCCCCGACACCAGCCCCTCCGCCGAGCGCGCCTGCTCAACCGGCTCGACCTCCGCATCCTCCGCGTTCGCCACCGAGAGCACGAAATCGACGCGCACCCCGAGCGAACGCCCATCGACCTCGAGCACCACGACGGACTCCCCCTCCAGCGGCTCGAGCCCGAGCCGCGTCGCGAGGTCCACCACCGTCAGCACCGTCCCACGCAGGTTCAGCAGTCCGAGCGCCCACGCCGGCGCACCCGGGAGCCGGGTCACCGCGCGCGCCGGGACGATCTCCCGGATGGCCGTGAGATCCCAGGCGAACCGCTGCCCACCGGCCTCGACCACGAGGTACCGGGGAGCCGAGATGTCACCCGTTCGCTCTATAGAAGCCAAGGTACTCCAGGGGGTCTGGGTGGGCAAACCAATCCGGCATCTCCGCGGCACTCGCCAGCGACTTCTTCAGTTCCTCCGGCAGCGGCGACCGCAGGTCGATCTCGGCGCGAGACACCGGATGAGTGAAGACGAGCCAGGCGGCATGAAGGAAATGCCGTTTGGGCGGCAGTCCGACGAGCTTCCGCCCGCCGCCGCCGCCGTAGGTGTCGTCCCCCACGACCGGGTGTCCGATCGAGGCGAGATGGACGCGGATCTGGTGCGTCCGGCCGGTGTGCAGGTGCGCGCGAAGCAGGTCGGTCGACGCGAATCGCGCGAGCCGATGGAAGTCGGTCCGCGCCTGCCGCCCGTCGGCGCGGATCGCGACCCGTGTACGATCGTTCGGGTCGCGCCCGAGCGGCTTGTCCACCGTCACGTTGTCCGCATCGAGGTGGCCCCAGGAGAGGCAGGCGTAGCGGCGGGTGATCCGCCGTGCGGCGAGCTCGGCGCTCAGCACGCGGTGCGCGCGGTCGGTCTTGGCGACCAGCAGCAGCCCCGACGTCTCTTTGTCGAGCCGGTGCACGAGGCCGGCGCGCTCGGGCCCGCCGCCCGCCGCGAGCCCCTGCCCCCGCCCCATCAGCGCATTGACGAGGGTGCCGGTCCAGTTCCCCGGCGCCGGGTGCACGACCATCCCGGCCGGCTTGTCCACGACGACGATGTCGTCGTCCTCGAACGCGACGCGCACCGGGATCCGCTCGGGCACGATCTCGCGGCCCGGCGGCACGGGGATCGTGACGGCGAGCGTCGCGCCGGGTTCGCAGCGGAAGCTCGCGCGCTCGGCGCGGCCGTCCACGCGCACCTGGCCGGTCGCGATCAGCGTCGCGGCCTGCGTGCGCGAATGCCCGGTGAGTTGGGCGACGGCGAGGTCGAGCCGCTGGCCGGCGACCTCGTCGCTGTCGAAGCTGTAGGTGCCGGGCGCCAGGGGCTCGGTCACGGGCGGATCATCCCGTGACGTGGTCCTGCGGGTCGACGGCGGGCGCGCTCGGCGCCGCGGACTCGGGCGACACGTCGGCGGTCGCCTTCGCGGCCGCCGCCTTCTCCTCCTCCTCGTTCCACAGCACGACCGCGAGGATCAGCGCGCCGGTGCTCACTGCGATGTCGGCGACGTTGAACGTGGGCCAGCGCCACGCGCCGATGCCGACGTCGAGGAAGTCCACGACGCCGCGCGCCGAGCGGATGCGGTCGACGAGGTTGCCGAAGGCGCCTCCGCAGACGAGGGCCAAGGCCCACGTGCGCCAGCGCGCGCCGGGCGGCGCCGAGCGATACAGGTGCCACATCAGCCCCAGCGCGAGCACCGTGAGCACCGAGAAGGCGAGCCGCGAGTGCGCGCCGAGGTTGATGCCGAAGGCGGCGCCGGGGTTGTACACGAGCGTGAGCCGCACCGCCTCGCCGAGGATGGGGTGCGGGACGTAGGCCGGCGTGAGCCGGTCCACCGCGACCATCTTCGTGAAGGCGTCGAGCAGGACGATCACCGCCGCGATCCCGAGGAAGCGCGGCGGCGCCATCCGCCAGTCGTCACTTCTTCCCATCTTCCTCACGCTGCTTGCACTCGATGCAGTACCGGGCGTGCGGGAGCGCGTCGAGCCGGTCGAACCCGACCTCGCCACCGCAGTTGTGGCACTTCCCGAACTCCTCGGGGGTGCGGTAGAGCCGGCGCAGCGCCTGGTCGACGTGCCAGAGGAAGCGGCCCTCCTTGCTGGCGAAGAGGAACGCCTTCTCGCGCTCCATCGCGTCGGTGCCCTGGTCGGCCATGTGGAACGAGTACGCGCTGAGGTCGCCGTCGGCGCCCTGCGGCGTGTTGCCGAAGGTCTCGTCGTAGTGCCCGAGCTCCTTCAGCACGCGCCTGCGCTCCTCGAGGAGCCGCTTCTCGAAGTACTGGATCTGCTTCTTCGGGAAGGGCTTGAACTTCTTCTCGCCAGGGGTCGTCGGGGTCGCCGCCATCTTCACGTGTCCTTGGTAAGGGCGATGCGGGCCGTGACGCCATCGAGGTCCACCTCGGCGGTCGCCGGCCACGCGGGGGTCGCCGGGAGCGCGTCGGCGAGGACGCATTCCCGGGCCAGTGTCTCTGCTGCGATCCACTGCGCATGCGCGCGCAGCGCTTCCTGCACCTCGGCCGTCCCGGCGATCACCAGCCGGATCCGGTCGCTCACCGCGAGCCCGCTCTCCTTGCGGAGGCGCTGCACGCGGCTCACCACCTCGCGCGCCAGCGCCTCGGCGCGGAGCGCCGGCGTCACCGCCGGGTCGAGCGCGACGGACATCCCGTCGCCCTGCTGCACCACCAGCGACGTCGAGGCGCGCGCCGTGATCGCCACGCGCGTCGCGTCGAGCATCAGCGCACCGTGGCCCGGCACCTCGACCTCGACGCTGCCACCGGTCTCGATGGTGCGGAGCTGTGCCTGGGTCAGCCCTTCGACCACGGGCTTCGTCGCCTTCATCGCCGGCCCGACGACCTTGCCGAGCACGGGGAAGTTCGGCTTCCCCTCGAGCTGCACCCACTCGGCCGCCGAGTCCTCCCAACCCACGGTCTTCACGTTCAGTTCCGCGGCGACGATCGGCGCGATCATCGCGTGCCACGCGGGCGCGACGCCCGGCGCGACGCACGTGAGCGAGCCGAGCGGCTGGCGGACCTTGATCCCCGCGGCCTCCCGCGCGGCGCGGCCGAGCGTCGCGAGCGTCCGCGCGGCGCGCATCGCGCCCTCGAGCGCCTCGTCGCGCACCGTCACGCTGAGCGTCGCGACCGCGGGCTTGTCGCCCGGGCCGTGCCGCAGCGCCACCTGCGTGCCACGCGTGAACGGCGCGAGGTGCACCGACACCCCGGTGAGCTCCTCGTGGATCCAGTCGGAGATGAACGGCGCGAACGGCGCGAGCAGCCGCGCGGTCACCACGAGCACCTCGTAGAGCGTCGCGAAGGCGGCGCGGTTCGCGTCGCCATCCACCTCGTAGAACCGGCTGCGCGAGAGGCGCACGTACCAGTTCGCGACGTCCTCGCTCACGAAGTCCATCAGCAGGCGCGCCGCCGCCGTCGCGTCGAAGCGCCCGAGCGCCTCGTCCACCTCGGACTCGACCGTGGCGAGCCGCGAGAGGATCCAGCGGTCGAGCACCGGCCGGTCCTCGGCCTTCGGGTCGGCCGCGCTCGGCACCCAGCCGAAGTTCGCGTACTGCGCGAAGATGCCCGAGTAGACGTTGCGCAGCGTGACGAGGAACCGGCCCGCGGTCTCGCGGATCACCGCCTCGTCGAAGCGGCGCGGCACCCACACCTGCGAGCTCGCCATCAGGAAGAGGCGCACCGCGTCGGCACCGTGGCGTTCCATCACCTTGCGCGGCTCGACCGTGTTGCCGCGCGACTTCGACATCTTCTGGCCCGCGGCGTCGAGCACGAGGTCGTTCACCACGACCGCGCGGTAAGGAGCAGGCCAGGCGCGTCCGGTCGCGGGCGACGCGGCGCCGGAGGCGCTCGCGACGCTCGCATTGTTCGGGAGCGCGTCCCCCAGCCCCGTCGCGATCGCCAGCAGCGAGTAGAACCAGCCGCGCGTCTGGTCCACGCCCTCGGCGATGAACTCCGCCGGGAAGTACCGCGCGACCTGCCCGGCGCTCCCCGCCTTGTGCGGGAAGCCCCATTGCGCGAACGGCATCGAGCCCGAATCGAACCAGGTGTCGATCACCTCGGGAACGCGGCGCATCGTGCCGGTGCCGCTCCGCGCCGGCCACGTGTACTGGTCGACGTGCGGCTTGTGCGGGTCGAAGTCGGCCGGCAGCGCGCGCCCCACCCGCTCGGCGAGCTGCGCGTATGAACCGATCACCTCGACCTCGGCCGGGTCGGCGTCGTTCACCCACACCGGCAGCGGCGTGCCCCAGTAGCGGTCGCGCGAGATCGCCCAGTCGATGTTGTTCTCGAGCCAGCTGCCGAAGCGTCCCGCGCCCACCTCGGGCGGATTCCAGTCCACCGCCGCGTTGCGCGCGAGCATGTCGTCGCGGTACGCGGTGGTGCGCACGAACCAGCTCGAGCGAGCGTAATAGAGCAGCGGCGTGCCGCAGCGCCAGCAATGCGGATAGCTGTGGACGAACTTCTGCGCCTTCCAGAGCTGGTCGCGCTTCGTGAGCTCCTCGATGATCGCCGCATCGGCGTCCTTCACGAACTTGCCGCCGACGAGCGGCATCGCCGCCGGGAACCGGCCGCGTGCGTCCACCGGGTTCACGAACGCGAGCCCGTGGCGCTGTCCGGCCGCGTAGTCGTCGGCGCCGAACGCCGGCGCCATGTGCACGATGCCCGAGCCGTCCTCGGCCGAGACGAACTGCTCACCGACGATGACCTCGGTCTTCCCTTCCGCCGGGTACTCGACCCAGTCGAGCGGGCGCTTGTAGCGCTGGCCGACGAGCTTCGACCCCGGCATCCGCGCGACCTCGTCCCAGCGGTCGGCGAAGTCGGCGCCGAGCACGGCCGGCGCGCGCGCCGCGGCGAGCACGATCGTCCAGTCGGTGACGTTCTTCTTGCGCAGCTCGACGTACTCGAGCTCCGGATGCACCGCGAGCGCGACGTTCGAGACGAGGGTCCACGGCGTCGTCGTCCAGACGATGATGCGCCGGCGCACGCGGGATGAAGGCTGAAGGTTGGAGGATGAAAGCACACCACTTTCATCCTTCGTCCTTGAGCCTTCATCGAGATCCAACGCGACGTACACCGACGGATCCTCGACGTCCTCGTACCCCTGCGCGACCTCGTGCGAGCTGAGCGCGGTGCCGCAGCGCGCGCAGTACGGGAGGATCTTGTGCCCGAGGTAGAGGAGGTTCTTCTCGTGCAGCGTCTTCAGCGCCCACCACACCGACTCGACGTAGTCGTTCGAGTACGTGATGTACGGGTCGGCGTAGTCGAGCCAGTAGCCCATCCGCTCGCTCACCGCCTCCCAGTCGCCCTTGTACTTCCACACGCTCTCGCGGCAGAGCCGGTTGAACTCGGCCACGCCGACCCGCTCGATGTCCTGCTTGCCCGAGATGCCGAGCGCCTTCTCGACCTCGATCTCGACCGGCAGGCCGTGCGTGTCCCACCCCGCCTTGCGCGGCACGTGGTGCCCGCGCATCGCGCGATGGCGGCAGAAGAGGTCCTTCAGCGTCCGCGAGAAGACGTGATGGATCCCCGGCTTGCCGTTCGCGGTCGGCGGCCCCTCGTAGAACGTCCATGCCGGCGCGTGCGCGCGGAGCGCCTGCGCCTTCGCGAAGACGCCGTCGCGCGTCCAGCGCGCCATCACCTCGCGCTCGAGCGCGTCGCCCGAGAGCTCGCTCGGCAGCAGCCGGTAGGTCACCGACGACTCGGTCCCGGTCACATCCGCTCCAGCACGCCCTGCACGAGCGTGGTGAGCTGCGGCTCGGCCGTCGCCGCCACGGCGAGGATCTTCTCCAGCGACGCCTCCTCGAGTGCGTCGGGGAGGCACTGGTCGGTGATGATCGAGCAGCCGAGCACGCGCATCCCCGCGTGCCGCGCCACGAGCACCTCGGGCACCGTGCTCATCCCGACGACGTCGGCCCCGATCGCGCGCAGCATCCGGTACTCGGCGCGCGTCTCGAGGTTCGGGCCGGCGACCGCGGCGTAGACGCCCTCGCGCAGCGTGATCCCGCGCTCGCGCGCGACCGTGCGCGCGAGTGCGCGCAGCTCCGGATCGTAGGCCGCGCTCATGTCGGGGAAGCGCGGGCCGAGCGAGGCGTTGTTCGGGCCGATGAGGGGATTGTCGCCGAGGAAGTTCACGTGGTCCGCGATCAGCATCAGGTCGCCGGGCGCCCAGAGGGGGTGCATGCCGCCGCAGGCGTTGCTCACCACGAGCGTGCGTGCGCCGAGGGCCTGCAGCACGCGCACGGGGAACGTGACCTGCTGCAGCGTATACCCTTCGTACCGGTGGAAGCGTCCCTGCATCGCGGCGACACGGCGGCCGCCGAGTGTGCCGAGCAGGAGCCGCCCGCTGTGTGACTCGACCGTCGAGCGCGCGAAGCCGGGGATGCGGTCGTACGGGATCGCCGCCTCGACCTGCATCGCCTGCGCGAGCCC
>CAZIDS010000041.1:0-4444 GCA_964537945.1 uncultured Gemmatimonas sp.
AGCAGCACGAACGACCCGATGCCGAGCACCGACGCGGCACCCTGCACGATCTCCCAGCGGACGGCGGCGGGATCCTCGGGTTGATCGAACTGTTCCGGCGTGACCGGTTCCGTCACCGGGTGCGACCGCAGCCAATTCTCGCCGATCGCCCAGAGCCCGTACGACGCGAAGCAGGTGGCGGCCGCGGCGATCGCGACCCATCCCGTCGGCCGGGCCCAGAGCGCGACCAAGGCGACGAGCACACCACCCGCGATGTCGAGCCCGAGGCGGTCGCGCGGCGTGCGGCGCGCGCGCGCGCTGAGGATCTCGGTGAGGGTCGCGTTCGGGGCGGGTTCCGAGATGACCATCGTGCTCCTCCGGAGGTGGCTGATGGGGAAGGTACTCGCGGGCACGTGCCTCCGCCCGGCACGAACGCTTACGGAGAACCCCCACACTCCTTCAGGCCTAAACCGATGGATTCGATGATCCACCGGTTCGACCTTCGTGATGTGCACTGGCGATCCACCCCGACCAGAGGCCCCGATGTCGCTCCCCACGCAGCTGCTGGAGTTCCTCCGCGCGCACCGCGACGAGCTCACCCTGTCTGTGTACATCGAGGCCGCACCGGCCGATCCGGCGGCGCGGCGCAACTGGCGCGTGCGGTTCCGCCAGGGCCTGAGCGACGTGCGCAGCTCGCTCGACTCCGCATTGCGCGACGAGCGCGATGCGTTCGAGCGCTGCGCGGCCGCCGTGCTCGAGCAGCTGCCGGACGGCGCGGAGGTCGGCGGTCACGGGTGGGCGTGCTTCGCGACGGCGGGGGGCGACCTCCTCACGATCGCGATGCCGGAGGTCGCTGAGACGAGCGTCACGTGGGGCGTCGGCGCGCGGGTGGTCCCCTACCTGCGCTCGGGTGCGGACTCGGACGCGCTCGTGGTGTGGATCGATCGCGAGCACGCGCGCATCGCGCACTGGCACGACGGGGCGCTCGAGCCGAAAGCCTCGTTCACGGCCGGGCATCCCGCCGAGCCAGGGACGCTGGCGCACGCGGCCCAGCGCGTCGCGGCGCTCGCCGCGCCGGCTGAGCCGCTGCTCATCGGAGGCGTGAAGGAGGCGGCGGAGCAGTTCATCGCGAGCCTCCCGGCGCACCTCGCCACGCGGGCGACGACGGTGCCGACGCTCGGGATGCACAGCAGCGACGGCGCCGCCGCCGCCGCGATCACCGAGGCGCTGCGCGAGCACGACCGTTCGTCGCACGAGCGCCGCGCGCAGGCACTGCGCGAGCAGGCGCACGTGAACGGCCACGCCGCCGTCGGGATCGCGCCGGCGCGCAGCGCCGCCGACCTGGGTGCGATCGCCGAACTGATCTTCAGCGAACGCGCGTGGCGGCAGCATCCCCTCGAGATCGAGGAGCTTGTCCAGCGCGCGCTCGCCGGCGGCGCGGACGTGGCCCTCGTGCCCGCTGCCCCGGGCGCGCCCCTCGACGGAGACGCCGATGGGGTGATCGCCGGCCTCCGGTTCCCGCTCCCCGTCACGCCCTGAGCGCCCCCACGGCGCGGGAGGATCCGATGTCGAGACTCCGCGAGCTCTCCGTGCACACGGTGGAGGAGGCGATGACCCACGGACCCGGGCAGGCGACGGTCGCCCTCGGCGCATTCCTCATCGTCATCATCGTCACGCTCACCAAGGCGGAGTGACGTCCCCATGAAGCGCACCCTCATCGTCCTGCTTGGCGTGGTCGCGCTGGTCGGGCTGTGCGCCGCGCCGGCGCACGGCCAGCGGCTGGAGTCCCTCACGGCCGGCGCGCGCGTCCGTACGCGGCAGGGCTACTTCCCGCAGGAGTACCGGCTCGCTGCCGTCGAGTCCGCGCATCTCTCGCTCCGCGACGGCTCCGGAGCCGTGCATCGGGTGGCGATCGCGGACATCGACCGGCTCTGGGTCGCCGACGGCACGCTCTCGCGCGGTCGCGCGGGATTGCATCGCGCGTGGATGTTCGGTCTCGCCGGCGCGGTGGTCGGTGGCGTCGGTGGCCTCGTCTCCGGTCCTTCGGGAGACTCGCCCGACGAGAGTTCGCGCGGTGAGGTGGCGGCGGTCAACGCGGCGTACGTCGGGGTCGGCCTGGCTGCCGTCGGCTTCGTCTACGGCGCGGTCGCGCCGGGCCCGCGCTGGGTGCGCGTGATCCCGCCGCGCCACGAGAGGGAGGAACCGTGACGACCTCGCGCTTCATCCGGCGCCTCGACAGCCTCCGCCGGACCGACGTGGCCGTCGCCGGCGGCAAGGCGGCCAACCTTGGCGAGATGATGGCCGCGGGGCTCCCCGTGCCGCCGGGATTCGTCGTGACCGTCGATGCGTTCCGCGCGACGCTCGAGGACGGGGGCGTGCTCGCGCGCGTCCGCCCGTCGCTCGCCGCACTCGACGTGAACGATCCGGTCGCGCTCGCGGCGGTGGTGAAGACGGTGCAGGACGCCGTCCGCACCGCGGCCATCGCCCCGGAGGTGCGCGAGGCGATCGCGAGCGCCTATCGCGCGCTTGGCGGCGATGCCGCCGAGAGCGACAAGGCGCGCTGCCCCCGCGTCGCGGTGCGATCCTCGGCGACGGCCGAGGACGCGGCGTCGGCATCGTTCGCCGGGATGTTCGAGAGCTACCTCGACGTCACCGGCGTGGACCAGCTGGTCGAACGCGTCCGCGATTGCTGGGCCTCGGCATTCGGCGCGCGCGTGCTCTTCTACCGCGTGCGCCAGTCGCTGCCGCCGGAGATGGCGGTCGCGGTGGTGGTGCAGCGGATGGTCCCATCGCTCAAGTCGGGGATCATGTTCACCGCGGATCCCGCCACCCGCGACACGGGCGCGATGGTGATCGAGGCGGCCGAGGGACTCGGCGAGTCGATCGTGCAGGGACGGGTGACGCCCGAGCGCTTCGTGCTCGACAAGGCGACGCTGGCACGGCGGATCGCACCGGCGGCGGGGGCGCGCCGCATCCTGACCGACGCCGAGGTGGAAGCGCTCGCGCTGCTCGCGCTCCGCGCCGAGGCGCACTTCGGCGTGCCGCAGGACCTGGAGTTCGCGATCGACGCCGACGGCCTCCATCTCACGCAGACGCGCCCGATCACGACGCTCGGCACGGCGCGGACGGCGTCGAACGCACCGGCGGAAGCCGGCGCCGTGCTCCTTCACGGCATCGGCGCGAGTCCCGGCACGGCATCGGGGCCGGTGCGCGTGCTCGCGCGACCGGACGACGGGCTCGACCAGGGCGCCGTGCTCGTCGCGCACTTCACGTCCCCCGACTGGGTGACGCTGATGCGGCGCGCGGCCGCCATCGTCACCGAGGCGGGCGGAATGACGTCGCACGCGGCGATCGTCTCGCGCGAACTCGGCGTGCCGTGCGTGGTCGGCACGGGGAACGCCACCACCGCGCTCGGCGACGGGATGGTGGTCACGGTGGACGGCGCAGCGGGCGAGGTGCGCGCGGGCGCGGCGCCGTCGCCGGCCGCGCGTCCCTCGCCCGTAGCGGCCGAGGTGACGCCGTCGCCCGCGACACCGGCCGCGCCGATCACGGCGACGAAGCTGTATGTCAACCTCAACGACCCGGCGCAGGCCGCAGCGGTCGCCGCGCGCGACGTGGACGGCGTCGGCCTGCTGCGGGCCGAGTTGATGCTGCTCGATGCGCTGGGCGGCGAGCATCCGAAGCAGCTGCTCGCGTCGGGGAAGCGCGCCGAGTTCGTGCGGCGGATGGCGGATCCGCTCACCCGCATCGCGCGCGCCTTCCATCCGCGACCGGTGGTGTATCGCGCGATGGACTTCCGCTCGAACGAGTTCCGCTCGCTGCGCGGCGGCGAGACGCACGAACCGGTCGAGGCGAACCCGATGATCGGGTTCCGCGGCTGCTACCGGTACACGGTGGACCGCGAGCTCTTCGCCGCCGAGCTCGAGGCGCTGCACGTCGCGCGCACGGCGTCGGACAACCTGCACCTGATGATCCCGTTCGTGCGAACGGCCTGGGAGCTCGAGGCGTGCCTCGAGCAATTGCGGCGCTCGCCGCTGCAGGAATGGCGGGGGATGCAGCGCTGGGTGATGGCGGAGGTGCCGTCGGTGATCTGGCGGCTCGCGGACTACGCGGCGATGGGCATCGACGCGGTGTCGATCGGGTCGAACGACCTCACGCAGCTCGTGCTCGGCGTGGACCGCGACAACGAGCGGCTGGCGCCATTGTACGATGAGCGCGACCCGGCGGTGCTCGCGGCGATCCGCGAGATCGTGACGCGCGCGCACGCCGCGGGACTCACGGTGTCGATCTGCGGGCAGGCACCGTCGGTGCACCCCGAGTACGCGGAGTTTCTCGTGGCGTGCGGCATCGACTCGATCTCCGTGGTGCCCGACGCGATCGAGCGGACGCGCCGGAACGTCGCGCGAGCGGAGCAGGCGCTGCTCCTGCGCGCGGCGCGGCGGTGCGGCGCCCCCACCGCCGGCGC
>CAZIDS010000041.1:4544-14984 GCA_964537945.1 uncultured Gemmatimonas sp.
CGATGCACGCGCCGAGGCCGGTGTCGGTCGGCCGCGTGCTGCTCGAACAGCTGCGCAGCTTCGTCGTCGTCCTCCTCGCGCTCGCGGCCGTGGGTGCGGCCCTCATGGGGGACCGGCTCGAGGCGGCAGCGATCGCCGCGGTGCTCGTCGTCAACACGGTCGTCGGGGCGATGATGGAGCTGAGGGCTCGGCGAGCGATGGAGGCGCTGATGCGGCTCGACGTCCCGTCGGCGTCGGTCGTGCGCAGTGGCGTCGCGCAGGTCGTGGACGCGCACGACCTCGTCCCCGGCGACGTGATCCACCTCGAGCCCGGGCAGCACGTGCCGGCCGACGCACGGCTGCTCGTGGCGGACGGGCTCGCGGTCAACGAGGCACCGCTCTCCGGTGAATCGCTGCCGGTGGAGAAGTCGGTGCCCGCGGTCGCGACCGACACGGCGCTGCCGGACCGCGCCTGCATGGCGTACAAGGGCACCACGATCACAGTGGGGAACGGCGTGGCGGTGGTCGTGGCGACCGGCATGAAGACGGAGATCGGCCGGATCGGCACGCTGCTCGTCTCGTTCGGCCCCGAACGCACGCCGCTGGAGCTCCGTCTCGATGCGCTCGGCCGGCGCCTTGCGTGGGTCGCCATCGCCGCCGGCGTCCTCGTGGCCGTCGTTGCGTCGTGGCGTGGAGCGGCGTTCGAGACGCTCGTCGAGACGGCTCTCGCCCTCGCGATCGCCGCCGTGCCGGAGGGATTGCCGGTCGTCGCGACGATCGCACTCGCCGTCGGCATGCACCGGATGGCGCGCCGCCATGCGCTCATCAGGCGGCTGCCGGCGGTGGAGTCCCTCGGCTCGGTCACCGTCATCTGTTCCGACAAGACGGGCACGCTCACGGCGGGCGAGATGACGCTCACGACGATCGCGCTCTCCGACGGCGAGATCGAGATCGGCGGAAGCGGCTACGTGCCGGTCGGCGAGTTCACACGGCGAGGACGCCGCGTGGCGCCGCTCGAGGACGCACGACTGCGGCTCCTGCTCCAGGTGGCTGCGCTCGCCAATCGGGCCGACGTCCACTGCGTCGATGACGTGTGGCGGGTGCGCGGCGACCCGACCGAGGCGGCGCTGCTGGTCGCGGCTCGCAAGGCGGGCCTCGATCGCGCCGCCCTCCTCGCGGCATCGCCTGAGGTGGGCGCGGTCCCGTTCAGCAGCGATCGGATGACGATGGCGACCTTCCATCGCATCGACGGCGGCAGGGTCGTCGCCCATCTCAAGGGCGCGCCGCGCCGGGTGCTCGAGCACTGCGACCGGATCCTCGTCGCGGACGGGGAACGTGCACTCGACGACGCCGCACGCCAGGGGATCCTGACGCAGAACGATGCGCTCGCCGGGCGCGGACTCCGCGTGCTCGCACTGGCGACCGGCCCGATCGACGTACCCGAGGCGGACGCCCTGCAGGGCCTGACCTATCTCGGACTGGTGGGGATGCTGGATGCGCCCGCCGATGGCGTGCGCGAGACGCTGCGCGACCTCCGCGCCGCGGGCATCCGCACGACGATGATCACCGGCGACCAGAGGCGCACGGCAGAGGCGATCGCGCGGGAACTCGGGATCCTCGTGCCGGGCGACGTCGTGCTCGACGCATCGGAGCTCCGTCACCTCTCGCGCGAGGCGCTCGCGCACCGGGTGGGCGGCGTGGCGGCGTTCAGCCGCGTGAGTCCGGAGGACAAGCTCGCGATCGTCCGCGCCTATCAGGAGTCGGGCGAGGTCGTCGCGATGCTCGGCGACGGAGTGAACGACGCCCCCGCGCTCCGGCAGGCGGACGTCGGCGTCTGCATGGGCCGGCGGGGCACCGACGTCGCGCGGGAGGCGTCGGACGTCGTCCTGCAGGACGACCGCTTCGCCACGATCACGGTGGCCGTCGAGCAGGGGCGCGTGATCTTCGACAACATCCGCAAGTTCGTGTTCTACCTGTTCAGCTGCAATCTCGCGGAGGTGCTCGTGCTGCTGGCGGCGGGGATCGCCGGCTGGCCCCTCCCGCTCGCGCCGATGCAGATCCTCTGGCTCAACCTCGTGACCGACACCTTCCCGGCGCTCGCGCTGGCGGTGGAACCCGCCGAGGGGGAGGTGATGCGGCGCGGTCCGCGCGACCCGGTGGAGGCCGTCCTGTCCGCGCGCTTCGTGACGGCGATCGGAGTGTACGCCGCGGCCATCACGCTCGTGACGCTGGCGGCGTTCGCCATCGCAGTGACCGAGGATGGCGGAGCGGGTCCGCGCGCCGTGACGATGTGCTTCGCCACGCTCGGTCTCGCGCAGGGCCTCCATCTCGGCAATGCGCGCCGGCGCACCGCGGTCCTCGCGCCGCGCGCAATCCTGGCCAACGGCTGGGCGCTCGCGGCCGCGGTCTTCGTGGCGGCGCTCCAGGTGATCGCGGTGCAGTCGCCGCTGGGCCGGATCCTCCACACCGTCCCGTTGTCAGCGCGGGACTGGATGCTGGTCACGCTGCTCGCGGCGCTGCCGGCGGTCGGCGGGCAGGCGAGCCGTCAGCGTCCCCCGACCGCATCGGCCAGCGCGCGCTCCAGCGCCTCGCGCTGATACGGCTTCTGCAGGAACCCGACGAGCGGCGGCTGCGCCTGCACCGCCTCGGCTGAGAAACCGCTCGCCATCACGACCGGCGTGCGCAGCCCGCGCTCGCGCATCGCGGCGACGGTCGCCGGGCCACTGCGACGCGGCATCGTCACGTCGAGCAGCATCACGTCGAGCGGGGCGGCGCCGGGCGCCTCAAGCGCCCCGAGGGCCTCGTCGCCGTCGGCAGCGGTGGACACCTCCGCGCCGAACGAGCGGATCATCCGCGCGGTCACGGTCCGCACCGCGTCGTCATCGTCCACGACGAGCACGCGCTTCCCGCGGAGCAGGTCGCTCGGCGGCGGCGTGAGCCGTGCCGGCCGCGCCGGTTCCGGCGCGCGCACGATCGGCAGCGCGATCGTCATCCGCGTGCCGCGGCCCGGCGCGGACTCGAGACCCAGCGCGCCCTGGTGGCTGCGGATCACGCCGAGCACCGACGCGAGCCCGAGGCCGCGCCCGGTCCCCTTCGACGAGAAGAACGGGTCGAAGATCTGCCGCATCGTGGGCTCGTCCATCCCGACGCCGTCGTCCTCCACTTCGAGCACCGCGTACGGACCCTCGGGGAGATCGGTGCCGAGCACCTGCCGCGCGAGCCATTCGTGGTCGAGCGAGGCGAGCCGCGTGCGGACCCGCACCGTGCCGCCGCGCCCCGTCGCCGTCACCGCATCGGACGCGTTCGTGACGAGATTGAGCAGCACCTGCCGGATCTGCGTGACGTCGGCGAGGACCGGCAGCGTGCGGTCCGAGAGGTCGATCTCGAGCGCGACCGCGCGCGAGACGGAGACGCGCAGCATGTCGGCGATGTCGCGCGCGGCGCCGTTCAGGTCCGTGACGCGCACCTCGATCGCGCCGCGGCCGGCGTAGGCGAGCATCTGCCGGCAGAGCGCTGCGGCCTCGTCGGACGTGCGGAGGATCCCCTCGACGTCCTCCTGAGCGGCTGGCGTGCCGCGCAGTTCCTCGCGCAGCAGCTCGGCGCGGCCGCGGATCGCCATCAGGAGGTTATTGAAATCGTGCGCGATGCCGCCCGCGAGCACGCCGAGACTCTCCAGTTTCTGCGTGTGGAGGAGCTGGGCCTCGAGATGGCGGCGCTCGTTCTCGGCGTCGACGCGCGCCGTGACGTCACGGAAGGACCAGAGCCACTCGGCCTCGGCCGCGGGGTCGAGTGTGCCGGTGTCCACTTCCCAGGTGCGTCCGGGCGCGAGGCGCACGGTCGCCTCGCCCGCGCTGCGCGTGGGAGGCGGGAACCGAAGTGCGGCCGGCGGCGTCTCGGTGGCGGTCGCGCTGAGCTCGGTGAGCACCGGCGCGATCGGCGCGCCGATCTGCGGGGCGAGCAGCTTCCCCGGCCAGATGGCCGTCGCCGCACGATTCACGTGCGTGACGATCCCGTCGGCGTCCGCGACGACGATGCCTTCGCCGGCCGCGTCGAGCACCGCGCGCAAGCGCCGCTCGCCGTTCTCGTGCTCGGCGCGCGTGCGCGTCATGCCTTCCACGAGCGAAGCGGCGATGAGCGTCGCCGTGATCACGACGTTCGCGAACACCCAGGTGAGGAGCAGGGTCTCGTTCGGCGTGCCGACGGCGAGCGGCCCGAGGTGCGTCACCGCGGCGAGCATCGCGATCGTGGTCGCGACGAGCCCGCCGAAGGCGGTCCACGACATCCCGAGGCGGATCGCGGCCCAGAGGAGGATCGCGACGGGCAGGAAGAAGAGGCGCGTGACGACGCCGTCGCCGGCGGCGGTGAAGGGGACCCACGAGGTCACGAAGGTGAGGCCGAGCACGGTGGCGACCTCGGCCGGGTGCGCGCGCGGGCGCATCGAGGCCGGGCGCGCCCACGCGAGCAGGACGGGCGTGATCGTGATGATCCCCATCGCATGCGTGAGCCACCAGAGCACGAGCACGCGCCGCACGGCCCCCGGTCCGACGCCGCCGACGGAATAGAGCGAGGCGACGCTTATCACCGCGGCGACGGCGGCGGCGAAGCCGGACGCGTGCAGCGCGAGCAGCAGGATGTCGCGGCTGCCCATCAGGCGCGCGTCGAACTTCGCGCGCCGGAGCAGCGCGACCGCGAGGAAGACCTCGAGGCCGTTGGCGGCACCGGTGCCGAGGATGTGGAGCGGCGCGCTGTCGTTGAGGTAGGAGGCGAGCGCGCCGCCAAGGGCCGCGCCGGGCCAGAGGGGGAAGCGCGAGACGAGGCCGTAGGCGACGGCGACGCCGCTCGAGACCCAGATGATGCGGCGGAGTTCGACGCCGCCGTGGACGCCGAGGGCGAGCGTGGCGGCGCCGAGGCCGGCGTAGGCGATCGCGAGGATCAGGTTCGCCGCGACGGGGCGGCGAAGCAGCTGGAGGAGGGAAGGCGGCACGGTGGGGGAGTCTCGGTGGAGCGCGAGCCGGCCGCAAGGAGGACCGTTCGGGCGCGGGCGGTGGAGGCCGCGCCTACGGCGCGCGCGTCACCGGCCCGAACCGCTCGTCGAGCCAGCTCGTCGCCTCCGCCACCCACCGATTGCGCGGCAGGAAGTGCCCGCCGTCGAAGAGCACGTGCTTCTTGAGCGCCGGCGGCGTGCCGAGGAGGCGATGGTAGGGCAGCTGTGACGACTCGTACGGGAACGTGCTGTCGTAGCGGCCGCTGAGCATCAGCACGGGGATGCGGACGCGCGGCAGGAAGTTCACCGGATCCTCCTCTGGGCGGCTTGCGCCCGAACCGAGGCCGGGGACGTTCAGGATCGCGGTCCTGATGCGCGGCTCGAGGGCGAGCGTGACGCCGCCGACGCGTGCGCCCCAGCTCGTGCCGACGAAGGCCAGGCGCGTGGTGTCGATGTCGGGTCGCGTGAAGGCGTAGTCGATCGCGCGGCGCATCTCGGTCGCCCACCGGCGCATCTGGTCGCGATGCTCGATGGTCGGGACCACGTGGTCGCCGGCGGGCATCCCCTCGCCGCGGCCGTAGGTGTGCTCGTAGATGGGGTAGACCGCCGCCCGGCCGCTGCGCACGAGGAAGTCCACGTAACTCATCGAGAGCGCCTTCGTGTCCTGCAGCACGAAGGCGTCCGACGCGGGCCAGATGACGACGGTCTGATAGGGCGCTCGCGTGCGCTTGGGCAGGAAGACGGCGACCTGCATCCGCGGGCTGCCCGGGATGTCGAACTCGACGTCCTCGCGCACCCAGTCGGGGTTGGTGCTGTCGCGCGAGGTCACCGTCGCGTCGAGCGGACGGCGGTCGTAGTCGTACAGGGCGAGATAACCTCGATAGGTCGCGTCATCCACCGGACGCGCGGTGGTCGCATCGCGCGCCTTGCGCGGGATCGGCGCCAGCGCGCGCGCGAGGGCGGGGGAATCTCCCAGGCGACGCACGAGCCGGATGCCGTTGATCGCCGACCGATCGAACTCGGGCGCGGTGTACGCTTCGCTGAACAGGTAGGCCGGGTCGGACCATCCGCCGCCGAGGATGTAGCGCTTGCCTGGCTCACGCGCGTTGAAGGTCCACTCGCGGACATTGCCGGCCATGTCATACACGCCGCGCGGGCTCACGCCGCGCGCGTCGCCGCCGCGGACGGGACCGTCGGCATTGTACCGGCCATTCGGCACGACCCAGCGCGCGGCCTCGGGGATCGCCGCGGCGTTCCACTCGACGACGCTCGGGAGCTCCTTGCCGGCGAAGCGCGCGAAGGCGCGCGCCTCGTACCAGCTGACGCCGCCCACGGGAAGATCCTCGGTGCCGGCCTTCGGCGCGGAGCCCTCCCATCCCGCGGGGCCGGGGCGGCCCGTCTCGTCGGTGAATCGCGCGACGGCGTCCTTCCACGAGACGGCCCGGCCGTCGCGTACGATCGTCGTGTCCCACCATTTCTGATCACCGTAGCCGCCCGCATCCACGAACGCCTTGTATTCGCGATTGGTGACCTCGCGCTTGTCCATCAGGAAATCGGAGAGGTCCAGGGGCTCGGCGGACCCCACGCCGAAGAGCGTCGTCGTCAGCCCGCGGCCGCGCAGCAGCACCATCCCGGTGTCGGGATCGCTCTCGGGCTGCAGCGGGATGGGACTCGGGATGGGCGCGTAGCTCCCGCCGAGTCGCGCGCCCATCACCGTCACGGGGCGATGGCCGGCGAGCGCGTATCTATAGAACCAGGCGTTGCGCGGGATCCGCACCGCGCCGCTCGGCGTCGTGCCCACCGGGATCCACCGCGACGTGTCGTTCACCGCGGCGCGCGTGACGGTGGCGCCGGCGGGTTCGCTGAGGAACTCCTGCGTCATCGCGATCTCGCGCCAGACGAGCGCGAGGGCCGAGTCGCCAGGCGCGCGCCGCTCGGCCTCTTCGGCGATGACGAAGGCCGAGTCGAGCTGGTCGGCCTCGCGGAGGCGCGCGATCTCGGGGAGCGCGACCTCGTGCACCCAGCGCGCGCGGCGGTCGCGAAGAGAGGAGAATCCGGCCAGGCCGAGCGCAGCGACGGCGGCCGTCATCGCGACCTGCA
Source organism: uncultured Gemmatimonas sp. (assembly GCA_964537945.1). Lineage (GTDB taxonomy): Bacteria > Gemmatimonadota > Gemmatimonadetes > Gemmatimonadales > Gemmatimonadaceae > Pseudogemmatithrix. The sequence continues at coordinate 11,608 of CAZIDS010000041.1, forward strand.
TCGCGCGCGACGTCTTGCGCGCGGATGGCGTGGTGTCCGGGCCGAGCGCGCGAAGATCGCGGAGCAGTTCCTCGGCCGAGGCGGGGCGATCGTCCGCGGAACGCGCGAGGCAACGTGCGACCAGTCGCGCGAGGGCAGGGGGTGCGGGCGGAACGAGCGGCGGGAGCGCAGGCGGGTCGTCCACCATCTTGGCGACGACGACTTGCTGGAAGGTGCCGGTGAAAGGGGGTGCGCCAGCGAGCATCTCGAAGAGCACCGCGCCGATGGCGTACAGGTCGGCGCGATGGTCGACGTCCACGTCGCCCGACGCCTGTTCCGGGGCCATGTAGGCCGGTGTGCCGAGCGAGGTGCCTTCGGAGGTCAGGGTGTTCGACTCGCGCGCCGAGCCGACCGCCTTCGCGATGCCGAAGTCCACGACGATCGCGTGGCCGGCCGAGAGGAGGATGTTGTCGGGCTTGATGTCGCGGTGGACCACTCCGCAGGCGTGGGCGTGGACGAGGGCCTCGACGGCGTCGCTCGCGATGCGGATCGCCTCGGCCTGCGGCAGCGATCCGGTGGCGGCGAGCCGGTCGCGGAGCGATTGCCCCGTGGCGACCGGCATCACGTAGTAGAGGATCTCGCCGTCGGCGGCGGAGCCGGAGTCGAGCAGCGCGAGGATGTGCGGATGGTTCAGCCGAGCCGTGATGGCGATCTCGCGGAGGAACCGGTCGCCGGCGATCGAGCGGGCGAGGTCGGGCCGCACGACCTTGATGGCGACCGCGCGGTCGTGCTTGAGGTCGTGGGCGAGCCAGACGGTCGCCATCCCGCCGGCGCCGAGGGGCCGGTCGAGGCGGTAGCGGCCAGCAAGGGCGGCGGCGAGGGCGGGGGCGAGACCGGCGGGGTCGGTCATCCGCGTGAAGATACGGCGCGGGCGGTCCGTTTGCGTCCCCGGGATCTGCTCGACGCCCACGGAGGCGCTGCGTACGTTGCGAAGATGAGGCCCTTCATCCCGCTCCGGCACGAACGACTCGACCCGCACGAGTCGCTGCGACGCGCGACCGCGTTCGCCGACCACATGGATCGCCGCCGCACCACGCGCCACTTCTCGAGCGAGCCGGTGCCGCGCGAATGGATCGCGCAGGCCATCCGCGCCGCCGGCACGTCGCCGAGCGGCGCGCACCAGCAGCCCTGGACGTTCGTCGCCATCGGCGATCCCGCACTCAAGGCGCAGCTGCGCGACGCGGCGGAGGCCGAGGAGCGCGAGTTCTACGCGCATCGCATCACGCCGGAGTGGCGGGCCGCGCTCGAGCCGCTCGGCACCGATGCGGTGAAGACGCACCTCACGGACGCGCCGTGGGTCGTGGTGCTCTTCCGGCACAGTCACGGCGTCGACGCCGAGGGCGGGAAGCACACCTACTACTACACGCAGGAGAGTTGCGGCATCGCGGCCGGTTTCTTCATCACGGCGGTGCACACGATGGGACTCGTGACGCTCACGCACACGCCGTCGCCGATGGGATTCCTCGGCGAGGTGCTCGGCCGTCCCGCGCACGAGAAGGCGTTCCTCGTGATGCCGGTGGGGTATCCGGCGGCGGGGGCGCGCGTGCCGGATCTCTCGCGGAAGCCCCTCGAGTCCATCGTGGTCTGGCGGTGACGGGGGGCGCCGCGCGGCGCCGGAGATCCTGCGGACTACCGCGTGAGCCGGTCGATGGCGTCGGCCGGCAGCTTCATCCGCTCGAGCCGCGCGCGGAACCGCGGCTCGTGGCGCACGGGATCGAACCACCGCCGTGAACCGGCGAACGGCGCCCACACATCCCCGGCGTCGATGGCGGCGTCCCACGCGAGCAGCGACCCCTCGAGGTCGCCGGCGAACGCCAGCCAGACCGCACGCTCGCCGGGCACACGGGGATTCCGCCTGGCGTCGCCCATCAGGCGTGCGAGGCCCGCGCCGCCGCCGCGGCCCCAGGCGCGCTCGAGTTCGTCGATCGGCACCGCGACCCGCGTCGACGCCTCCTGCAGGCGCCGGAGCATCGCGATCGCGGTCGCCGAGTCGTTCCGCTGCGCCGCGATGCGCGCACGCGAGGTGAGCGAGAGGACCAGCCGCGGGGCCGCCTCGAGCGAACGGTCGAGCCAGACGATCGCGGAGTCCACCGCCCCGTCGTTGTAATGGACGTCGCCGATGTTGTACATCGTGATCGCGAGCGCGGGATCGAGCGCGTAGGCGCGACGCAACTCGGCCATCGCCGAGTCCCGCAGTCCCGAGGCGCGAAGCAGGTCAGCGTACCACTTCGCCCCCATCACCACCGTGGGGAAGTCGGCGCGAACCCGACGGAAGGCGCTGTCCGAGCCAACGAAGTCGCGGTCCAGCAGGAAGCGCAGATAGGCGAGCGTCGCGTGCGCCTCGCCCTGCTGCGGCGCGAGCCGCGTCGCGTGCTCCGCCGCCTCGCGCGCGCGGCGCAGCAGCGGTGGGTTCGCCAGCGTATCCACGAAGGCCTGCGTCACGTACACGTTCGCGAGCCCCGCCCACGGCTCGGCGTAGAGCGAGTCGCGCGCGATCGCCTTGAGGAACATCTCCCGCGCGCGCGTGAAGTCCTCGAGCGAGCGGCGGTTCCAGAAGTAGAGCCCCTGCAGGTGGAACTCGTACGCGTCGCGGTCGCGCGTCCCTGCCGCCCTTGTGAACGCGGTGCGCTCGGCGCGGATCCGCCCCTGCAGCACCGCGAGCACCGCGCGCACCACCTCGTCCTGCACCGCGAAGATGTCCCCCGCGCCGCGGTCGAAGGTCTCCGACCAGAGCACCGCGCCGTCGGCGACCGAGACCAGCGCCGAGGTGATGCGCAGGCGGTCGCCGCTCCGCTGCACCGAGCCCTCGAGCACCGAGCTCACGCCGAGCGCGTTGCCCACCGTCTGCGCGTCGGCGCCGCGGAGGCGCTGCGCGAACGAGCCGGAGCGCGGCGAGACGTCCACGTCACCGGCGCTCGCGAGCGCGCTTATGAGCGTCTCGGCGATGCCGTCACCGAGGTAGGCCTGCGAGCGGTCGGCGCTGAGGTCGCTGAAGGGGAGCACCGCGACGCTGCTCGGTGCGCGCGACGCGTTGCCGGGCGGGACGACGAGCCAGGCGGCGACGGCGATCACGACGACGGCTGCCGCGGCGAGTGCGATGCGCCATCGGGATGATCCGCTCGGCGTCGCCGTCGACTCGCCGAGCTCCGCCGCGAATTCGGCGACCTGCGCGAAGCGATCGACCGGGCTCTTCGCGAGCGCGCGCGCGATCGCCTGCGCGACGTGCGGCGGGACCGCGGGGCGCAGGTTGGTGACCGGCGGCGCCTCGGCGACGATGTGCTGACGGATGAGCGCCGCCGCGTTGGGGCCCGTGAACGGCGGCTGCCCCGCGAGCATCT
>CAZIDS010000042.1:0-14926 GCA_964537945.1 uncultured Gemmatimonas sp.
GGCGGGGATCCGCATCCAGACGCTCGCCGAGTACAAGGAGTACTGCTACTACGTCGCCGGCACGGTGGGCTGCATGCTCACCGAGCTCTGGCACGAGCACGCGCGCGCGGTGGGCAAGCGCGAGTTCGAGCGGCTCTGGGTGAAGTGCCAGGCGTTCGGCGAGGCGCTGCAGACGGTGAACATCCTGAAGGACATCGCCTGGGACGCGCAGCACGAGAACTCGATCTACATCCCGGCGTCGGACCTCGCGCGACACGGGAGCGGGCACGACACGCTCCTCTCGCCCGACCATCTCGAGCACAACCACAAGGCGGTCGTGCACTTCATCGAGCTCGCGAAGCACGACCTCGACGACGCGCTCGAGTACACGCTGATGATCCCGCGGCGCGCGTTCCGCATCCGCGCGTTCTGCGTGCTGCCGCTGCTCTTCGCGTACGCGACGCTGCGTGACCTCTCGGGTTCGCGGGCGATGCTGCAGGTGGGCGGCCAGGTGAAGATCTCGCGCCGCGAGGTGAAGGCGCTGATGATCGCCGGCGTCGCGGCGCTCGGCTCCAACACCGCGCTGCGCTGGCTCGTGCGGCGCGTGAAGGCGCGTCCGTACACCCTCGCGCCGTTCGCGGGATGACTCCGGCCGGCTTCCGCGGCGTCTTCCGGGAGGACGCGGCGGCGCGTGCGGTCTACAGCGAGGCCGCCGGCGTCGCGCGGATCCTCCCGCGCGCGGTCGCCGTCCCCGCGGACGCCGACGACCTCGCCGCGCTCGTGCGCTGGGCCGCCCAGGAGCGCGTCGCGCTCACCGCACGCGGCTCCGGCAGCTCGATGGCCAACGGCGCCGTCGGACCCGGCGTGATCGTGGACCTCATGCGCCTCGACGCCGCGCCGCAGGTGCAGGCGGAATCGCGGCGGCTCACCTGCGGCGCCGCGGTCGTGCGCGACCGCCTGCAGGACGAGGCGCTGAGGTGGGGCCTCACCTTCCCGGTGGACCCGTCGAGCGGCGCGTTCGCGACGATCGGCGGGATGGTCGCGACGCACGCCGCCGGCTCGCGCACCGTGCGCTACGGCCCGCTGCGCGATTGGGTCGAGGGCGTCGAGTGCGTCTTCGCCGACGGCACGCGGGCGTGGGTGCGCCGCGGCGGCGTGCTGCCGCAGGTCGAGGCGATCGGGCGCTTCGTCACGACGGTCGCGCCGCGCGTGATGGCGACCGACGAGCGCCTGCTTCGCCACGACCGCGTGCGGAAGGAGGCGAGCGGCTACGGCCTCGCGCCCTTCGCGCGCAGCGGCGACATCGTGGACGTGCTGATCGGCAGCGAGGGCACGCTCTGCTTCATCACCGCGGTCGCGCTGCGGCTCGCACCCTTCCGCGCCGCGACCGCGAGCCTGCTCGCCGGCTTCGCCGACCTCGACGCCGCCGTCGCGACCGCGGTGCGCCTGGGCGAGAACGGCGTGAGCGCGGCCGAACTGCTCGACCGGAGCTTCCTCGAGATCGCCGCGTCGGGCGGCCGCGCGCCGTCACTCCCCGCGGGACTCGAGGCGGTGCTGCTCGTCGAGGCGGAGATGAACGCCGAGGCCGACGTGCGGGCCCGCGCCGGCGAGCTGCGCGCCATCTGCGAGTCCGGCGGCGCGATCCACCTCGAGACGGCGCTGTCGAACGAGGACGAGACGCGGCTCTGGACGCTGCGCCACGCGGCGAGCCCGATCCTCAACGAGCTCGCGCCGCGACTGCAGAGCCTGCAGCTGGTCGAGGACGGCTGCGTCCCGCCGACCCGGTTCGCCGAGTATGTGCGCGGCGTGCGCACCGCGCTCGCGGCGGCGCGCTTCCAGGGCGTGATCTTCGGCCACGCGGGGGACGCGCACGCGCACGTGAACGCGCTCGTGGACGTCCGCGAGCCCGATTGGCGCGCGCGCTGCGAGGCGCTCGTCACCGAGGTGACCGAGCTCGTGCGGCGGCTCGGCGGCACGGTGGCTGGGGAGCACGGCGACGGCCGCCTGCGCGCACCGCTGCTGCCGCGCGTCTGGGGTGCCGAGGCGCTCGAGCTCTTCGCCGCGACGAAGGCGGCGTTCGACCCGCTCGGCATCCTGAACCCGGGCGTGAAGCTCGCGGCACCGGGCGCGGCGCCGCTCGGCGACCTGAAGTACGATCCCGCGCTCTCGCCGCTGCCGCCGGCGGCCCGCGCCGCGCTCGACCTCGTCGTGCGCGAGCGGGCGTGGGGACGGTCGCGGCTCGGGCTGCTGGACCGGATGTCAGGACGCGGCGGCGTCTGAGGCGGCCTCGGACGCGCGGTGCGGGGGCTTGGGTGCCCGACTAACTTTCCTTCGCGCGCCTGCCATCTCACATCTCTCATCCCCCATCTGCCGTTCCGATGCCCCAGTTCTTCGACGCGCCGCGGGTCACCGTCCTCTCCAAGCCGTCGTTCGCCGAGCCGTCGCACCTGCCGGTGCAGTGGATGGGGGAGAGCACCGACGGCGAGCGGCTCGCCGAGTTCGCGGGGCGGCTCTGCTACATGAGCCAGAAGAATCCCGCGAGCCGGTCGACGCGGGACTACCTGGAGAACATCAAGAAGCAGGGGCACGGCTCGGTGCTGGAGCACGCGAACTACTCGCTGCTGCTCGAGGGCGTGAGCCGTTCGCTCACGCACGAGCTCGTGCGGCACCGCGCGGGCTTCGCGTACTCGCAGCTCTCGCAGCGCTACGTGGACGAGAGCGACGCGGCGTTCGTCGTGCCGCCCGCGATCCTCGGCGACGACGCGCTCGTCGCGGCCTGGAAGGCGCAGGTGGAGGGCGCGCAGGCGACCTACGTCGCGCTCGTCGAGAAGCTGATGGACCGCTACAAGTGGGTGGACGACAAGGTCCACCGCCGCAAGATGGCGCGCGAGGCCGCGCGCGGCGTGCTGCCCAACTCGACCGAGACGAAGATCGTCGTGACCGCGAACGCGCGCGGCTGGCGGACGATGCTCGAGCTGCGGTCGAGCGAGGGGGCCGAATTCGAGATCCGGCGGATGGCGGTGATGGTGTTGCGCGTGCTGCAGCGCGAGGCGCCGGCGTTCTTCTCCGACTTCGAGTTCTACATGGCCGCCGACCGCGTCGAGGCGGCGCGGATCGCGTACCACAAGGTCTGACGCTCCGCGCGTGGCGTGAGGCGGCGGGCCGCTGCGCGGCCCGCCGCCTCGTCGTTCAGGGCCGGACCGGCACCGGCACGTTGCGGTTGGCGGTCGTGCCGTCGCCGATCGCGCCCTGGGCGTTCTGGCCCCAGCAGAAGGTGCGGCCGGCATCGCGGATGCCGCAGCCGTGCAGTCCGCCGACTCCGAAGCCGTCCCAGCTGAACGCCCCGTCCACCTGGGTCGGTACGTTGCGATGGATGAGGGTGCCGTCCCCGAGCTGCCCGCTGCCGTTCAGTCCCCAGCAGTAGAGCGACCCGGAAGCGACGCGACCGCACGTCAGGTCGCCGCCGACGCGGATCGAGGTGAATGAGAGCGCGCCCGCGACCAAGGTCGGGACGTTCCTCAGGAGGACCGTCGTGCCATCGCCAAGCTTGGCGGCGGCGGCGGGCGACGAACCGTTCTGGCCCCAGCAATAGGTCTCGCCTGTGGTCGCGATCGCGCAGGAGTGCGCGCTCCCGGCGCCGATGGCTGAATAGGTCCGGCCCCCGGCGACCGCCGTCGGTACGATGCGATCGACCGGTCCGTTGGTGCTGTCGCCGACCTGTCCGTTCTGGTTGTTGCCCCAGCACCAGGCCGCACCCGTCGCATCCAGCGCGCAGGTGTGGATCGCACCGGCACTGATCGTCGAGAACACGTGGCCGCCGGCCACGAGCGCCGGTGAGAGCTGGCGGTTCGTCGAGTTGTTCCCGAGCTGCCCGTCGCCGTTCAGGCCCCAGCAGTAGGCGACGCCGGTGGCCGTCAGCCCGCAGGTGTGCGCCCCGCCCGCGCTCAGCTGCGTGAAGGCGATGCCGCCCACGACCGCATCCGGGATCACGCGCCGCGTCGAGTCCCCGACGCCGAGCCGCCCGTCCGGATTGAAGCCCCAGCAGAACGCCTGCCCGCCCGTGGTGAGTGCGCAGGTGTGGAGCTGGCCCGCCGCCACCGAAGCGAACGACGCGATGCCGCGCGTCCGAACCGGGAACAGCCGCGCGACGGTCGAGCTGTCGCCCAGCTGGCCGTCGCTGTTGCGGCCCCAGCAGAAGATCAGCAGTGCCTCGGTGACGCCGCAGGAGTGCTGCAGGCCGCCCGTGACCTGCGTGAGGATGAGCCCGCGCGACACGCGCACGGTCGCGATGCCCTGCCGCCCCTCGCTGAACGCCGTGATCGTCGCCGTCCCCGCGGCGCCCGATGTCACGAGGCCCGTGTTCGGGTCCACCGCCGCGATGTTCCCGTCCGAACTGCTCCACGTCACGACGCGTCCCGTCACGATGTTCCCGAAGCGGTCGCGCAGCGTCGTGCCCAGCTGCAACGTCTCGCCGAGCAGCAGGCTCGCCTCGCCCGGCGCGACCTCGACCGAGTCCACCGGCCGCGGCGTGACCGTGATGATCGCGGTGTCGCTGACGTTCGCTCCGCCGGCGCCGGTCGTCGTCGCGACGATGCCGACCGACCCGAGCTGCAGGCCCTTCACGAGGCCGAGGCCGTTCACCGAGACCGTCGCCGGGTTGAGGGACGTCCACGCGAACGCGCGGCCCGGCAGCACGACGCCGCCGGCATCCTTCGCGACCGCCGTCATCAGGAGCGAGTCGCCGAGCTCCACCGAGTCCGCCGGCGGCGTGACCTCCACGCTCGTCGCGTCGGGTGACGAAATGAGTACGGTGAACTGCCGTTCGACCTGCTGCGTGCCGCTCGTGACGCGGATCGTGAACGTGCTGCTCGATGGCGTCGTCGGGATGCCGACGAGCGTGCCGTCGGCCTGGAGCGTGATGCCGGCCGGCAGCGCGCCGGCGACGACGCTCCACGCGAACGTCCCCGTGCCGCCGGTCGCGACGAGCGGCTCGGCGTACGCGAGGCTCGCCGTCCCGTTGGGAAGGGTCTGCGTCGTCAGCACGAGTGCGCCGACGATCGAGACGCTGAGCGGCTTCGTCGCGACCTGTGCGTTGCTCGTGACCTGCACGGTGAAGTTCGAGGTACCGGCCGTGGTGGGCGTGCCGCTGAGGATGCCGCTGGCGAGGAGCGTCAGGCCCGCGGGCAATGATCCGCTCGCGACGCCCCACGCGGCGACGGCGCCGGTGCCGATCGCGTCGAGCGTGTCGGTGTACGCCTGACCGACGATGCCGTCCGCGAGCGCGGTGGTGGTGACGGCGAGCGCTGGCGTGACCGTGATGATGAACACGCGCGTCGCGGTGAACGTCGCGCCCGTCGCGGCGCTCGAGACGGTGATCGTCGCGGTGTCGGTGCCGTAGCTGGTCGGCGTGCCGGCGATCGTGCCGCCGGCGCTCAGCGTGAGGCCGAACGGCAGCTCGCCGCCGGTCTGGCTCCAGGTGTACGTGCCCGTGCCGCCGGTGGCAGTGAGGGTCGTGGAGTACGCGACGTTCTGGTCCGCGCCCGGCACCGTCATCGTCGTGATCACGAGCTGCGGATAGACGAGCAGTGTGACATCGGCCGACTTGCTCTTGCCGCGGCTCGCGACGCGCGCCTTGAACGTGAAGGCGCCGGCGAGCGTGGGCGTGCCGGTGAACACGCCGGTGGGCGCGAGCGTGACGCCCGGCGCCAGCACGCCGCTGGTGACACTCCAGGTGCGCGTGCTGCCGCCGCCCGTCGCGAGCAGCGTGTCGGCGTACGGCTCGCTCACGATGCCGGGGCGAAGCGGCGTGGGGTCGATGCGGAGCGCGGGGCCGGTGGGGCCGTCCCCGCGACACGACAGGGCGGCCGTCATGAAGACGACCGCTCCGAGGGCCGATCGGGCCTCTGCCGCGCGCCGCATGGTCTCAAGATGAGCGCCGCGATCGATCGCGGTCAGGGGCGCCTGGACTTGGCACAGCCGGCGCAGCGTCTGACGCGCCTCTGACGACGGCGCGACATTTGGCCTCCATGTCCTCAGAACAGGTCCTCCGACTCAACCTGCTCGGCTCGCTCGAGGCCGTCTCTTCCGGTCCTGCTGGGGAACGCCGTCTCGGACGCGGCAAGCCCGTCGCGCTTCTGGCGTTCCTCGCGCTGATCCCTGGGCGGCGGGCATCGCGTGAGCGGTTGTCGACCTTGCTCTGGTCCGAGGGCTCGTCGGACCAGGCCCGCCAGAACCTCCGGCAGACAATCTGGTATCTGAAGCGGCGCCTGGGCGAGGTCGTCGATGCCGACGATGAGAGCATCGCGCTCGTCGCGGATGCGACCAGTGACGTTGACAGATTCATCGTCGCCGCCGCCTCGCGACCGGCAGAGGCGATCGAGAGGTATGTGGGCGACTTCGTCGCGGGGTTCGCGGCCCCCGGCGCGGTCGCGTTCGAGGAATGGGCCGAGCTGGAGCGTCGCCGGTTGCGCGCGGTCTTCGTGAGCTGCGTCGAGTCAGTGGCGCGCGCGCTGATGAGTTCCGGCCACGCGGCGGATGCCGTGCGTCTCGCGGTGCGGGGCCGCGAGCTCGCGGTGGAAGAGCAGGGCATCTGGCGGCTCCACCTTGAGTGCCTGATCGCCGCGCGCGACCTGCTCGGCCTCGCCGCCGCCGTCGCGCAACTGACGGCCATGCTCGAGCACGAGGAGCTCGATCCAGATCCAGCGCTGCAGTCGTTGCTTCGCGTCGCTCGACGCGCGCTGGGCACCGCCGACGTGGTCGAGGAGGCGCTGGAGCCTGGAGGCGAGGAATCGCTCGTACCCGACCTCATCGGGCGGGAAGAGGACTTCCGCGCACTCGTCGACGCGTGGGAGAGCGCTCGCCGCGGGCGGGGGCGCACCATCGTCATCAGCGGGGCAGCCGGGTTGGGGAAGTCGCGGTTGCTGGCCGATTTCGCGGCGCGTGTGCAGAGCACGCGCGGCCGATTCGTGCAAGTTCGCGCGCACACCGGGAACCGTACGATCGTCGGCGGTCTCTCGGCGCAGGTCGCCGAAGCGCTCGCACGCATCCCCGGCGCCGCTGCGGTGCCGCCGGGCAGCGCATCGGCGCTCGTGGCGCTCGCGCCGTCCCTCGCCAGCGCATTCCCCGGCGCGGAGCCCGACCGCGCGACGGGGGAAGACGCGATCCGGCGGCGCACGTTGGCGCTCGGCGACCTGCTGGGTGTGCTCTGCGAATCGTCGCCGCTCGCGCTGCTCATCGACGATGCGCATTGGTCCGATGCTGAGTCGATGCGGACGCTCGCCGGGCTATGTCCTCGCGTCGAGGGCGCGAAGGCGCTCATGGTGATCGCGAGCCGTGTCGCAGACGACCTATGCGCACACCTCGGTCCGGTCGAGGTGCTGCGGCTGCAGCCGTTCGACGTCGCGGACGTCGCCGAGTTCGTCGGCCGGCTCGCCAGTCTTCCGGCTGCACGCTGGTCGCACGGTCTCGTGCCGAGGTTGCACGAGCTATCGCACGGCATCCCGCTGTTGTTGATCGAGACGTTGCAGCGGCTGGTCGAGAACGGCGCGCTTCGTCGAATCGGAGGTTCGTGGGACGCGGACTCAGTCGAGTCGTTGGCCGCGGCGATCCCGCAGGAGAGCGCGCTCCAGGCGCGGCTGGCCTCGCTTGATCGCTCGGAGCGGACCCTCCTCTTGCGGCTCGCAACGCTCGGGCGGCCCATCGCCGTGCCAGCGCTCACGGCGTCGGACGATTCGAGCGACTGGTCCACCAAGCTGCTGGCGCTCGAGCGTCGTGGGTTCGTCTCGCGCAGCGAGGATCGGGTGAGCGCCGCACACGACGAGGTCGCGCGGAGTGTGCTCGAACTCGCGCTCCCGGCGGATCGTCTCGAGGCGCACGGCTGGGTGAGCGACCTGCTCGCGGGCCGCGCCGATTCCATCGATGAACATCGGCTCGCCCTGCTGCATGCGGCGCGTTCGGCGGATGCGGCGCGCACGACGCGCGTCTGGCTGGCTGCGCTGCGGTGGTTGCGATCCCGCGGCGAGCGCCGCGGAGCCCGGCGCATCGCCGATGAGTTGATTCCGACGGAAGTCGGGCCAGCAGAGCGCGAGCGCCTGGTGCGGGCGACGCCGATATCGGCGCGGTTGACCATGACCGTCGTTCGAGCTGCCGCAGCGCTCATCGTCGCGCTCGTGTCGTTGGCCGCCTGGCAGTGGCGCGATGCGGTGAGTCGGCCACCTGCGCTTCGGCTGTTCCTCACGGATGAGACGGCAACGAGCCCACTCTGGATGATCTCGCTGCCGCTCGATGAGGGATGGTCGGCCGACGATCCCCTGACCGCCCGCATGGTCCCTGCCGAGTCCGCGCCATGGCACGGCAAGGCGCCGCGATTCCCGCTCGGACCATGGCCCGGCGGTGGATGGGTGGTGCAGACGATCGAGCCGGATTCGACCGGCGACGAACTCGCCATCTTGCACCCGGACGGGAGGGTCCAGCGCATCTCGCCGGCGGCAGGTGACGACAACGGTCCGAGCGCTTCGCCGGACGGACGTGAGATGGTGTACTACACACGGCGTTTCGATCGTCGAGAGCACCAGGCGGAGCTGGTGCGATATGACCTTGCCACCGGCGCCCTCACGCGACTCACCGCCACCGAAGAAGACGAGGTGGGCCCGTTGTGGAGCCCGGATGGCACTAGGCTCGCATTCAGCCGCCACTTCCAGACGCGGGCGACCGAGCCGGCGACGTGCGTCCGAAGCGTGATCGGCGGCGACGAGGTGTGCGACTTCGCGATGCTGCTGCCGGGGAGCCGCCCGATCGCGTGGGTCGACGCGTCACGGCTGCTGACGCAGTCGATGCGCACTCGGCAGCTGTTTCTGATCGATGTCGATCGGCGGCAGGCGGCGTACCTCGGCACGCCGCGCGGCGACCTGCAGTTCCTGCCGGGGTCGCGCTACGTGGCCTGTCAATGCACAGCCGAGGCGAGCCACGAGCAGCAATGGATGGTCGCTCCGCTCAGCGCGCCCCTTGAGCTCCGACCGATCTTCGCGGACGGACGGCCGCTTCTCACCACACGCATCGCGATCGATCGCGCCGAGGATCGGGATCGCTATCTCGAACGGGTGGAGTTGAGTTCGGCGTCAGCTGAGCTGCCACTCGGGGCCTCTGGCCTGGTCGAAGTGCGCGGTTTCGATGCACTTGGCTCATCGATTCCGCTGCGCGCCCTGCAGCTTCGATCCTCTGACACGTCGGTGCTTCGCGTGCGCCCGGATGGCACGCTATTGCCGGTCTCCTTGGGTGCTGCGACGATCCACGCGGTCGCCGGCGGATGGCGCGAGGCGCATATGCCGGTAGCGGTGACCCATCCCGCGGGCTCGGCGCTGATGGACGAGGACTGGAAGGGCGGCTTCAATGATCGATGGCGCACGTTTGGTGTTCCGCTACCGAACATCGTGCGGACGGAGGCTGGCGCCGCGCTCTCACCCAACGGCGACGGTGTCTACGCGAGCGGAGTGTATTCCACCGTCCATTTTCCGGCCTCGCAAGGCCTTACCGTCCGCTTCCGGATGCAGGCACCCGTGACGCGCTTCAAGATGCAGACGATCACAGTGTCGCTGCTCCGGCCGGTCAGTCCCGGGGAGCTCGAGTCGTGGGATCATCGGACGGCTTCGGGCCCCTTCTCCAGAAGCTCGCTCTGCGCGACAGGGTTCCCGGCCACCGAGGGAGGGATGGGGGCGCTGATGTTCGTGGTGGCGTCGCGCACGAGCTTCGGCACCTACTCTCGCGGCCGGCCCGCGCCTGACTTCTACTCGGCGAGGTGGCATGAGATCGTCCTGCAGTACGCGCTGGACGGTCGATGTGTGCTGTACGTGGATGGCGAGGAGGTGGTGCGCTCGGAGCATCCGGCAACGCTTGCCGACAGCGCGTTCGTGATGGTGACGGGAAATTCGGTCGGGGCACGAATGCTGCTCGGCCGGCTGCAGGTGACGCAGGGGATGCCTGCGACTCCGGCTCGGCATCAAGACTGAGGAACTGCACGCGCGAGCACCACTCGACCGAGTGGCTACTCGCGCGCGCAGTCACTTTCGGCTACGGCAGTCGATACAACCGTGCGTCATCCAGCCGCACCGCACCGTAGGTAGAGAAGCCCACGCGCGGCTCCTGCGCGAACGTCCGCGTGACTTGATAGAGCTGTACGCCGTTGAAGAAGACGGTGTACTGATTGCCGCGCTTCTCCAGGGCGACCTCCTGCCACTCGGATGGATGCCAGACCGGGACGGAGACGGTCTCATAGGCAAGCTGGACCCACGGATACGTCTGGTGCGCGGCGAAGGCAGTGGACATCGACGCCGGCAGCACCGTACCCTGCCAAGCCCCACCAACATCCATCGCGTCCTTCTGGCTGTCCGAGATCCAGAGCGAGAATTTCGCGAGGTTCACTATCGCTCCGCCGTTGTAGCAGCAGTAGGCGAGCTGCGGCCCGCTTCGCACGACGAGGCGCCAGTTCGGAATGCCGAGCAAGGCGGGCTGGAACTGATCGGCGATCAGGAGCTGGGCCTGTGGGCAGCCGGAGGAGCCGCAGCCGATGTCGTAGTCGCCGACGAGCTCGTTGTTGGAGTTGATCGTCCAATTGCCTCCACCTCGGGCCACCCAATTGCCGAGGTCGGCAGAGAACGCATCGCTGAAGATCAGACCTGGATCAGGTGTCTGAGTCGCGATCGCCGCGCGATGGAGCCGTATCACCGCGGTCAGGTGATTCCTCGCGGCGTACGGAGGATAGGCTCCTCGCGCGAGTTCAAGGTAGCTGCCGACGAACCCGTGCAGGGCCTTCCTATTGCCCACGCCGCCTTCCTGACTCAGCGCCACTGAGAAGTTCGTGGCAAGAAAGTGCGTTTGCGCTCCGTAGTTGTCCTGACCCGCGGGGCATGCATCGTCAGACTGCACCGGGATGATGAGGTCCTCGGCGATCGTCCAGCAGTTGAAGCGGGCCAGAGGGCCGCTCGCGGCCCGAGATGGTGGGGCGAGCGAGATCACGGAGATGCGGAGACGGGCCGCGTCACCCAGGGCTTGATGCCGATCCAACATCTGCCGGACATGCAGATTGCCCTGAGAGTGGGCCACCAGAATCACGCCTCGTGCAACGGAGACATCAGTGGCGACGTTGCGTTCGAGGCTCGCAACTTCCGAGCCTACCGGAGGGAGGTTCGCTTGGATGGCGAACTTCTGCACGATCGCCTGGGCGAAATCAACCGCTCCAGACCCAGCGAACAGTCCCGCGTTCGATTCACAGAACGCGAGGTTCGTCCGCAGCTGGAGGTTCCTCGTCGCAGTCGACAAGGACAGCAGGGCCGTGGGCTGAACGGATTCGACGAAGTCCAGACAACGGGCTACGGCGGCCTCTGGATCGAGAGTATTCGAGTGGTTGTAGTAGAGCACGGGCTCGTACGAACCGATGTTCGCCCGTCGGGTGACGTCGGCGAGCGCGAGCAGGTTGGACATGGCCTCGTTGATGGTCGTCGTGACCCCATTCACATGTCCGAGGATGATCGTCCCCGCGAGTGCGTCCGCGATCGGACCCTCGGACCGAAGTCCTGATTCAACACCGACTGGCGGCAGTGCGATGCGCGCGCCCGCAAGTGCTTCACTCGCGCGGACGATCGGATCTAGATCGCTCTCTGGATCGATCGAGGCCGCGAACACATCGCGTCGCCATTCAGCGGCCTCGACCTCGGTCATTCCTTCAGTGGCGGCATGCATCGTCGCCAGCACGGCCTCCGCTGCCGCCACCTTGTCCGTGGCGCTCAGCAACGCACGGACATCCGAGACAGCTCGGGCGGCCCCTGCGGGCGCCTGCGGTACCGGGCGGGCAGTTGCAATGAACTGATGTGGGCCCGTCACAACGAGCGTCCCTGAATCTCCGACGAGCCGACCATCCAGTGCGACCAGGGTGCCGGAGAATCCCTCGATGGCAAGATACCGCCAGTCCGCCAGCGCGCCGCAGGCCTGGATGCCCGCTCGACCGGTCCCTCCAAGGACCCCCTCACCCTTCTCCGAGCCGACGGCGGCTCCGGAGCATTTCGCGATCGCGAACGTCGCCGTCGCCCCGAAGTCGCCCAACATCTCCGCCTCGACCAGCGCAGTGCCGGTGAGACTCAGCTGCTTCGTGAACCGGATCGGACCGCTTTCCGGTAGGTCATAGTGACGGACGGTGACGACTCCGTTCACAAGCACCTTCACCTTGACCGCCCGCGCGTCGGGAGCCGAGATCACCACAGCATACTCCGCGCCGCTCACTGCGTTCACCCTGAACGCATAGCGGTTGGTGTTGCTCTTCACGCGCGTCAGCTGAACTGGACCGGCTACGCAACCGGTGCACCTGAGCGACGAGTCGGCGGGCGGAGCCTCCGGCGAAGCGTAGGCCGCGGCGAGTTCCGACGCCGGAGCGAACGGCTCCTGCCCGCATGCGCCGAGCGCCAGCAGCGAGGCGGTGGCGGCGGTTCGAACCCATCTCATGGATCCTCCTGATGAATGGCGTCGCATCCGTTGCGACGCGCCGGCGAACCGTCGCGGCTGGTCGTCAGCCGGTAGTCAGAGGGTGGCTCGCTGATGGCGCTGGCCCCCGCCGACGGACTTCTGACGCAATGGCGTTCGCCCGTCCTTGGGAACGAGAACGCGGCGTCCGTTCAAGCCGGACGCCGCGCATCGAAGCCTCGTAGCACTCGACTCACTCCGATTACTCCTCCTCCTTCTCCTTCCCCCTGCCCCGCGGCTGCACCTTCGCCGCCGCCTCGCTCGCCATCAGCTCGAACCCCTGGAAGCGGTACCGCACGTACCCGTGCCCGTGCGTGAGGCTCTGCAGCTTCGTCGCGTACAGGTGCAGCTCCGCCATCGGCACCGTCGCCTTCACCACCGTCCCGAGCCCGTCGCCCGACGGCTCGGTGCCCGCGATCTGCCCGCGGCGGCCCGAGAGGTCGCCCATCACGTCGCCGAGATACGAGTCGGGCGTCGTGACCTCGACCGTCATCAGTGGCTCGAGCAGCGCCGGACGGCACTTCGGCGCGATCGTCTTGAACGCGAGGATCCCCGCCATCTTGAAGCTCGCCTCGTTCGAGTCCACCGAGTGGTACGAGCCGTCGAAGCACTCGACGGTGAAGTCCACCACCGGATAGCCGGCCATCACGCCGCGCTCGGCCGCCTCCTGCACGCCCTTGTCCACCGCGGGGATGTACTGCCGCGGGATCACGCCGCCGGAGATCTTGTCCACGAACTCGTAGCCGGAGCCGCGCGGCTTGGGCTTGATGCGGATCCAGCAGTCGCCGAACTGGCCCTTGCCGCCGGTCTGCTTCTTGTGGCGTCCCTGCCCCTCGGCCATCCCGAGCAGCGTCTCGCGGTACGGGATCGCCGGCGCGCGCAGCTTCGCCTCGACGCCGAACTGCCGCTTCAGCCGCTGGAGCGCGACGTCCAGGTGCCGTTCACCGAGCCCCTCGACGATCGTCTCGTGCGTCTCGGGCTCGAAGTGCGTCTGGATCGTCGGGTCCTCGTCGTGCAGCCGGTGGAGCCCCATCTGCAGCTTCTCTTCGTCGGCGCGCGCGACGGCCTCGATGGCGAAGCTCACGAGCGGGTCGGGGAACGGGATCGCCGGCAGGCGGACCGGGTGCTCCTTCGTGCTCAGCGTGTCGTTGGTATGCGTCCCCTTGAGCTTGGCGACGCAGCCGATGTCGCCGGGGAAGAGCCGCGGCACCTCGAGGCGTTCCTTCCCCTGCGGGATCGCGAGGTGCATCAGCTTCTCCGGCGTGCCGCGCGTCGCGTTGTAGACCTCGCTGCCGTTCACGACGGTGCCGCTGAAGGTGCGGAAGTAGCTCACTTCGCCGACGTGGCTCTCGCTCGTGGTCTTGAAGACGAGCGCGGTGAATGGGTCGCCCTCGCGCGGGTGGACCTCGACGGTCCTCGCGCCCTCGGCGCCCTTCAGCGCGTGGATCTCCTCCATCTCGTACGCGTTCGGCATCAGCTGCACGAGGAAGTCGAGCACGGTGCGGACGCCGTAGGTGAGCTGCGAGGAGCAGCAGAGGAGCGGGAAGAGCTCGGCCCGCTTCATCGCCTCCTTCATCGCGTGCATCTCCTCTTCGCCCGGGATCTCCTCCCCGTTGAAGAAGCGCTCGAGGAGGGCGTCGTCCGTCGCGGCGATCGCCTCCACCATCTCGGCGTGGTACCGGTCGAATCGAGCCTGCTCGGCCGCCGGGATCGGCGCCTCCTCGTACTCGCCCGACTTGGTGCCGGCCTTGAAGAGGTGCGCCTTCTTCGTGAAGAGGTTGATGATCCCCTTGAAGCCGCCGGGGCCGGCGCCGATCGGGATCTCGACCGGCACGACCTTCGCCGTGAGCTTCTCCTTGATCGACGCATACGCCTTGTCGTAGTCGGCGTTCTCCTTGTCCATCATCGCGACGACGAAGAGGACGGGGTCGGCGCGCTTCACCGCCTCGCGGAACATCCGCTCGGTGCCGACCTCCACGCCGCCGGTCGCGCCGACCGTGACGAGGGCGCCGTCGGCGGCGACGAGGCCCGCGATCGCATCGCCCGCGAAGTCGGCGTAGCCCGGCGTGTCGAGGAGGTTGAGCTTCGTCTCCTTCCATTCGGCGTAGGCGCAGCCGAGGGAGATCGAATAGCCGTGGGCGGTCTCTTCGGGCGACGTGTCGGTCAGCGTCGTCCCGTCCTTTATCGAGCCATGGCGTCGAGACGCCCCGGAAACGAAAGCGAGCGCGTCGACCAGAGTGGTCTTCCCGCTCGCTCCATGGCCCACCACCGCGATGTTGCGGATCTCCTGGCTCTTGTATTCCCGCATATGGGCACCCTCCTCCCGCCTCCTGGCGGGCGCATCAGGGGATTGAGAGGGTGCACCCGGGACGGTCCGGATGCAAGCAGGGGGAAGCCGCAACATGTGTGCGGTCTTCCCCCTCCTCGGGTCGCGCCCGAA
>CAZIDS010000043.1:0-14786 GCA_964537945.1 uncultured Gemmatimonas sp.
CCGCCGCCGAGTCGTCGAGCGCGCCGTCGTACGACGCGCGCACGGTGCCGATCGGTTCCCGCTCGTGCGGGTACGCGTCCGCGGGGGCATCGCCGCGCGCGCAGGCGGCGACGGCGAACGCCGCCGCCCAGAGGCCGCGCCTCACGGACAGGCGAAGCCCGTGAAGGTCGGCGAGCCGTTGATCGTGCAGCTCGTCCGGTTGAGCGTGCCGCCGGTCGCGACCGAGTTCGAGCCCGTGAAGAGCGTCAGCGCGCCGTTGATCGTCAGCGTGCGCGTGCTGCCGACGGTCAGCTGGTTCCGCTGCTCCACGTTCGCGTTGACCGTCGTGTTCAGGTTGACCGTCACGGTGCCGGAGTTGTCGATCAGGCCGGCGGTCAGCGTGCGGCCGCCGCTGCTGCCGGCGTCGAACGTGAGCAGCCCGCCCGCCGCGATGGTCAGGGTGTTCGTCCCGAAGTTCACGACCTCGTTGTAGCCGGCGTCCTCCGACGTGAGCCGCAGCGTCCCGCCGAGCGTGAAGCCGTTGCTCACCGTGATCACCGCGTTCCCGTAGCTCCCGTCGCCGCGCGCGAGGATCAGCGAGCCCGGGTTCGACGTCACCGCGGTGTTGAGCGTCGTGGTGCCCTCGAGCACGAGCGTGCCGCTGTTGATCAGTGCCGTCGGCGCGAAGGTCCCGGCGGCGATGCGGAGCGAGTCGCTCGCGCCGATCGTCACCACCTGCGGCAGGGTCGTCCCCGCGGAGGGCGAGACGCGCGGCTGGAGATTCGACGACGAGAGCAGCAGGCTCGTCGTCCCGGTCGTCGACAGGGTGCCGGCGTAGCCGGTGATCGAGCCCGACGTGACGTCGGCCGAGCCGCCGGTGATGTTGAGCACGCTCGCGCCGGCGAGCGCGACGACGCCGGCGTTCGTGAAGGTCGGTGCCGTCCCCGACTGCGAGACGACGAGCGTCCCCGCGTTCACGTTGATCGTGCCCGTGTTCAGCTGGGCCGCGCTCGCGCGGCCCAGCGTCGTGTTGATGTTCGTGGTGACGACGCCCTGGTTGTTCAGCTCGAAGGCGAGCGTGCGCGTGCCGCCGCTGCCGGCCGCCGAGAGGATCGTGCCGTCGGTGGCGTTCACCACGGTGCCGGTCGGCACGGTGATCGAGACCGCGTAGCCGGCGTTCTCCGTCGCGAGTTCGAGCGCGCCGTGGTTGGTGAAGGCGTTCGTGATCGTCGGCGTGCCGTTGCCCGTCGTCGCGAGGCCGCGGGCGCGGATCGTCGAGCCCGCGTTGGCGGTCAGCGCGGTGGTGAGCGTCACCGGCCCCTCGAGCGTCAGCAGCCCGTTGTTCACCAGGCTCGGCGGCGCGAAGGTGCCGTTGTAGATGCGCAGCGAGTCGGTCGCGGCGATCGTGAACGGATCCGGCAGCACCGTGGTCGCCGAGAGGTTCACGCGCGGCTGCATCGACGATGCGAGGAAGCGCACCGTCGGCGCGCCGGTCGTCACGAAGAAGCCCGCGGTTCCCGTCACCTGGCCGGCCGTGAGGTCGAGCGTGCCGCCCGCGTTGGTGAACACGCGGTTCGGGGTGAGCGCGATCGTCCCGGTGTTCGTGAAGCTCGGCGCCGTGCCGGTCTGCGACACGGTGAAGTCGGCGTTCGCGTTGACCGTGATCGTCCCCGAGTTCAGGTGCGCGGCGCTCGCCCGGCTCAGCACGAGGTCCTGGTTGATGACGACGCTGGACTGGTTGTCGAGCTGCGCCGCGAGCGTGCGCGCGCCCCCGCTGCCGGCGTTCACGCTGATCACGCCCGGCCCCGTGTTCACCAGCGTGCCGTTGGCGACGGTGAGGACGGACTGGTACCCCGCGTTCTCCGTCGTCAGCACGATGTTCGCCGTGTTCGTGAAGCCGTTGGTGAATGTCGGGAGCGAGTTGCCGCCGGTCCCGTCGCCCCGGACGAGGATCGTCGAGCCCGTGCCCGTCGTGAGCGCGGTCGTGACCGTCGTGCTCCCCTCGAGCAGCAGGATGCCGTTGTTGGTCAGCGTCGGCGGAGCGAAGGTGCCGCCGATCAGTCGGAGCGAGTCGCTCGCCGGGATCGTGAAGCCCGTCGGGATCACCGTCGTCGCCGACAGCGTGATCCGCGGCTGCACGCTCGCGGTGGTGAAGTCGAGCGTCGGGGCGCCGGTGGTCGCGAAGTAGCCACCGTAGCCGCTCACGAGGCCGGGCGTGAGGTTGATCGCGCCGCCGGCGATCGTCAGCGTGCGACCCGTCGGCACCACGACCGTGCCCGAGTTCGTGAAGCTCGGCGTCGTCCCCGTCTGGTTGATCGTGAAGTCGCCGGTGCCCGCGAGCGTGATCGTCCCCGAGTTCACGTGCGTGGACGACGCCCGGTTCAGGGTGAAGGCGAGGTTCACCTGCAGCGCGCCCTGGTTGTCGAGCTGCGCCGACAGGGTGCGCGCGCCGCCCGCCCCCGCGGCCACCAGGAAGGTCGCGCCCGGCGCGTTGACGAACGTGCCGTTCGTGACGATGAGGTTCGACTGGTACCCGGCGTTCTCGGTCGTGAGCTCGACGAGGCCGTTGTTGGTGAAGGGGTTCGTGAACGTCGCGTTCGCGTTGCCGCCGGGCGCGTCGCCTCGCACGCGCGTGACGCCGAGCGGTCCCGTCGTGTAGGCGGTGGTCACCGCGACGGTGTTCTCGAGCACCAGCAGGCCGTCGTTCTGCAGCGAGGGCGGCGCGAAGCTGCCGCCGATGAGTCGCAGCGAGTCTCCGTTCGGGATCGTGAAGGCGTCGGGCAGGATCGTCCCCGCCGACAGCTGCACGCGCGGCTGCATCGTCCCGGTGGTGAAGCGCACCGTCGGCGCCCCCGTCGTCACGAAGTAGCCGCCGAAGCCGGAGACGAGCCCCGAGGTGAGCGTGAGCGTCCCCCCGGCGTTGGTGAACGTCCGGCCCGCGCCGATCGCGATCGTGCCGGTGTTCGTGAAGCTCGGCCCCGTGCCCGTCTGGCTGACGGTCAGGTCGGCGGTGCCGAGGAGCAGCGTCCCGGAGTTGGTGTGGGCGGCGTCGGCGCGCGCGAGCGTGAGCGCCTGGCCGACCTGCACCATCCCCTGGTTGTCGAGCTGCGCCGCGAGCGTCCGCGCGCCGCCGCTGCCGGGGAGCGAAGAGATGTCCCCCGTCGGCCCGTTCACGAGCGTCCCGGTCGCCACCGTCAGCGAGGCGGTGTACCCGGCGTTCTCCGTCATCAGTTCGATGTTCGCGGAGTTCGTGAACCCATTGGTGAAGGTCGGCGTCGCGTTCCCGCCGGTCGCGTCCCCGCGCACGCGGATCCTCGAGCCGGTGCCGGTCGTCACCGCGGTCGTGACGGTCGTCGCGCCCTCGAGCAGCAGCAAGCCGTTGTTCACGAGCGACGGCGGCGCGAAGGTGCCGCCGAGCAGTCGCAGCGAGTCGCTCGGCGCGATCGTGAACGGGTTCGGCACGACCGTCCCCGCCGAGAAGGTGATGCGCGGCTGCACGGTCGGCGTCGTGAAGAGCACCGCCGGCGCGCCCGTGGTCTGCAGGAACCCGCCGTAGCCCGTCACGATCCCGCCCGCCAGGTCGAGCAGGCCGTCCGTGTTCGTCAGGGTCCGACCGTTCTGCAGGCTGATCGTGCCGCCGTTCGTGAAGCTCGGCGACGTGCCCGACTGCGAGATCGTGAGGTTCCCGGCCGCGAGGGCGATCGTGCCGAGGTTCACGTGCGCGGCGCTCGGCTGGCTCAGCAGCAGCGCCTGGTTGATGGTCACGACGCCCTGGTTCTGCAGCACCGCCCCGATCGTGCGGGCGCCGCCGGACCCGAGCAGCGCCGTGATCGTGCCGGTCGCGGTGTTCACCAGCGGCGCGCCGCTGATCAGGAGCGAGGCGCTGTAGCCCGCGTTCTCCGCGGTGAGTTCGATCGCCGCCGAGTTCGTCAGGCCGCCGATGAACGTCGGCGTCGCGTTGCCGCCGACGCCGTCGCCGCGGACGCGGATCGTCGAGCCCGCGGCCGTCGTGAACGCCGTCGTGATGGTGGTCGTGCTCTCGAGCACGAGGAGGCCGTTGTTGGTCAGCGTGGGCGGCGCGAAGACGCCGCCGATGAGCCGCAGCGAGTCGCCGGCCGGCACGACGAATGCGTCGGGGAAGACCGTCCCGGCCGCGAACTGCTTCCGCGGCTGCACCGTGCCGTTCAGGAATCGCACCGTCGGCGAGCCGGTGGTCACGAGGTATCCGTCGAAGCCGCTCACGAGCCCCGCGGTCAGGTCGAGCGCGCCGCCGCTGACGGTCAGGGTGCGTCCGGACGGCACCGTGATGGTGCCGGTGTTCGTGAAGCTCGGCGTCGTCCCCGTCTGCGTGACCGTGATGTCGCCGGCCGCGAGCGAGATCGTGCCGGCGTTCACGTGATTGGCACTCGGCCGGTTGATCGCGAGCGCGGTGTTCGCGGTGACGGTGCCCAGGTTGTTCAACTGGACGGCGATCGTGCGCGGGCCGCCGCTGCCGGCGAGCGCGGTGATCGTGCCGCTTGGCGAGTTCGTCAGCGCACCGTTCGTGACGCTCAGGTTCGCGGTGTAGCCCGCGTTCTCGGTCGTCACCTGGATCGCGCCGTCATTCGTGAAGCCGTTCGCGAACGTCGGCGTCGCGTTCCCCGTCGTGCCCGACCCGCGCACGAGGATCGTCGAGCCCGGGGCCGTCGAGAGCGCGGTCGTCAGCGTCGGGTTCCCCTCGAGGATCAGCAGCCCCTGGTTCGTGAGCGACGGCGGATCGAACGTCCCGCCGTAGATGCGGAGCGAGTCGCCGGGCGGGATGACGAACGGGCTCGCGAGCAGCGACGCCGCCGCGACCGTGAGCCGCGGCTGCAGGTTCGACGAGGTGACGAGGAGGTTCACGGCGCCGGCCGTCGTGACGAACCCGCCGCCACCCAGCACGAAACCGGACAGCAGGTCCACGGTGCCCGTGCCCGAGAACGTCAGTGTCCGTGCATTGCCGAGGACGATGTTCCCGCTGTTCGTGAAGCTCGGCGATGTCCCGCTGAGCGCATATGTGAGCGTCGCCGCGCCGAGCACGTTGATCGCGCCGGGGTTCGTCGTGACGGCCGACGCCCGGCCGAGCGTGGTCGACTGGTTGATGTCGAGCTCGCCCTGGTTGTCGAGCTCCACCGCCAGCGTGCGCGTGCCGCCCGTCCCCGCGAGCACCGAGATGGTGCCGGCCACGCTGTTGGTGAGCGTCGCGCCGGTCATCGTGAGGCCGACGGAGTAGCCCGCGTTCTGCGTCGTGAGTTCGAGCAGCCCCGCGTTCGTCCAGTCATTCAGGATGGCCACGCTTGCGTTGCCGCCGGTCGCATCGCCCAGGATCCGCATCGTCCCCGTGTTCGACAGTGCCGTGGTCGTCACCGTCGGCGTGCCCTGCAGCTGCAGCGTCCCCGCGTTCGCCACCGTCGCCACCGTGAGCGACGATCCGGTGAGCACCACCTGCCCCTGGTTGAACAGCGCGCCGTTGCCCTGCACCGCGCCGCTCCCCACCGTGAGCACGCCCGTCGCGCCGATCGATGCGAGCGAATCCACCGTGAGCGAGCGCGTGCCCATCGAGAGCGTCTGCGTCCCCGACGCGCCGCCGAGGATCAGGAACGCGACCGTCGCGTTCACGTCCATCACCACGGTGAACGTGCCCGCGTTCGCGATCACCACTGTGTCGGTCGGGTTCGGCACGCGCCCGAGCGTCCAGTTGCCCGGCGCGCTCCAGTTGCCGCCCGACGCGCTCGCCCAGCTGTTCGCGAAGACGCCCGCCGCGACGCTGAACGGCGGCGAGAACGTGCTGGTCACGCCCGTGGAGGCCGCGAAGAGGTCGTACCCGGCGCCCGGCAGGCTCACGGTCACGTTCGGGAACGTCGCGATGCCGGCCGTGGGCACCACCGACACCTGGCCGCCGAGCGTCGCGCCCGAGGGGTTCGTGCGGAAGCTCAGCGTGATCGGCGTGGTCCACTCCGGGACCCAGTTCCCGTACGCGTCCTCCACGCGCACCTGGATCGGCGGCGTGATCGCCTGGCCCGCGAGCGCGCCGCTGGACGGCGGCGTCACGAACGCCGTCCTGGCCGGGAAGCCGTGATTCACCGTGATCCAGTCGGTCGTGTCCGCCAGGAAGCCCGCCGCCTGCGCCCGCAGCGAGAGCTGCGCCTGCGCGGTCGTCGCGAAGACGTTGGTGAAGTTCGCCTGGCCGGCGACCGCGTTCACCGTGAGGGTGCCGCCGAGCGTGCCCGCGCCGCTCTGGATGCTGATCGTCACCGGGCCCGTGAACCCGGTCGCGACCGCGCCGCCGATCGCGTGCGCCGTGACGACGAGGAACGGCGTGTTGAAGTTGATGCCGGCATCGCCGACGGTCGGCTGCTGCGTGAACTCCAGGTACGCGGGGACCCCTGCCGTCACGTCGAACGGCGTGGTCGTCGCCGTCGCGAGTCCGGTCGCGCTCGCCGTGAGTGTGTAGCCGGTCCCGACCGCGCTGATCGTGATGTTGGTGAAGCTCGCCGTGCCGGCGACCGCATTCACCGTCGTCGTCCCGCCGATGGTCCCGCCGCCCGGGTTCGTGCCGATCGCGAGCGTCACCGCGCCCGTGTAGTCGGTGCGCGGATTCCCCTGCGCATCGCGCGCCTGCACGGTGATCGCGGGCGACATCGGCACCGTCGCCGTCGCGAGCGCCGGCGACGCGGTGAACACCAGCTGCGTCGCCGCGCCCGCGCTCACGTTGAATGTGCCGCTGGTCGCCGGCGTCGCGCCCGCCGCCGTGGCGCCGAGCCGGTAGCCGCTCGCCACGCGGTCGAGCGTCAGGTTCGCGAACGTCGCGATGCCCGCGACGGCGTTCACCGTCAGCGTGCCGCCGAGCGTCGAGCCGCCCGGGTTCGTGGTGAGCGCGACGGTGACCGCGCTGGTGGACCCGGCGCGAAGCTGCCCCGTCGCGTCCTCGACGCGCACGGTCACCGCCGGCGCGATCGCCGTGCCGGCGGCCACGTTCGTCGGCTGCTGGCTGAACACCAGCCGGTCAGGCGTCGAGACGCCCGCGGCGCGGATCGCCGCCACCTCGGCGGCCGTGAGCACGCCACGCGCGAGCTTCACCTCGTCGAGGTCGCCGTCGGTGTACTCGGTGTACGGGTCGAACTGCCGCCCGAACCGCGTGAAGGTGCCGGTCGGTCCGCCCGGCACGCGCTGGGGGAGCGTCGCGCGCAGCGTGCCGTCG
This sequence comes from uncultured Gemmatimonas sp., assembly GCA_964537945.1. GTDB lineage: Bacteria > Gemmatimonadota > Gemmatimonadetes > Gemmatimonadales > Gemmatimonadaceae > Pseudogemmatithrix. Next base: position 7,199 of record CAZIDS010000043.1, read on the forward strand.
ATGTAGAGCCTGGTCGCGGCACCCGCGGAGTCGGCGGTGATCGCGACGTGATGGAAGAGCCCGTCCACCGGCGGCGCCTGGACGCCCGTCGCCATCCAGTCGTCGCTGACGCGGATCTGGCCGGTCGCGTCGGTGCCGACGTAGAAGCCGCCGGCGAGGGTCGCACCCTGCGAGATCCACTCGGCGATCCGGCCCGTCGTGCGGTTCCGCAGCCAGAACGAGAGCGTGAAGCTCCCGGTGGCGGGGATCAGGTTCTGCGCGAAGGAGACGTAGCCGCTCGTCCCGTCGAGCGTGAGCGCGCCGTTCGCGACCGTCGCGCCGCCATTCAGTGTGCCATTCACCCCGCCGATCGCGTCGGTGACGCCCGCCGCCATCGAATAGGCGTGGAGCATCTCGAAGGTCGGCGCCATCGCGGTGAACGTGAGCGGCGACCCGGTGAGCCCCGCGCTCGTCGCGGTCACCGTCTGCGCGCCGAGCCCGCTGCCGGCGGTCCAGTTCGTCTGGACGCGGCCGTTCGCGTCGGTTGTGGTGGTCGAGCCGGCGAGCCCGCCGCCGCCCGTGCCCACTGCCCAGGCCACGTTGACGCCGGCCATCCCCAAGCCGTCAGTCGCGTTCACCTGCGCGACGAGCGGCTGCGCGAGCGCCGTGTTGAACGTCGCGACCTGGTTGTTCCCGGACGAGACGATGAGCGACTGCGCGCGCGGCAGGATCTCCACCGCCACCGTGTCGGCCTGGCCGGTCAGCAGCTGGGCGATGACGAACACCGGTCCGCGCGCAGGGAGCGTTGTGCCCGCGCCGGCGCCCGGCGCCGTGACCGTGGCCTTCGCGACGTTCGACGTCCGCCACGCGATCGGTGCCGCGATCACGTTCGACTGCGCATCGCGCGCGATCGCCGTGTACGTGAACGGGTTGCCGGAGAGGATCGTGTCGAGCGCCGCCGAGATCGTCACCGACGTCGCGGTCGCGCCGGGCCCCGTGTACGTCACGGGCACCTGCGGCGGCGGCGGACCGTTCGCCCCCGGCGAGCCGGCGACGACCGTCACCGGCAGCGGGCCGCCGCGGAAGACCGTGTCGCCCGCCGCATTGATGAACGCCAGCGAGAGGTCCATCAGCTCGCCCGCCGCCGGCGCATCCCCCGACAGCGGGACGTTCAGCGCGAGCCGCACCGAGTCGCTGTTGCTCGGGAAGTCGACGATCTGATCCACCGCCGTGCGGCCGGACTGCGTCACGAGCAGCACGCGCACCCGCGTGTAGGGCACGAGGTCGCTCGCGACACCGTTCGCGAGCCCGGACTGGTCGAAGCGCGCCTCGAAGGTGAAGCCGCGCATCACCTGCACACCGCCCGCGGGGCCCGTCACATCGCGCCCGCAGCTCAGCGTCGCGATCAGGGCGCTCGCGCCAAGGAGCAGGGCGCGGCGGGCGGTCGTGCGTGTGGGACGCTGCACGCGCTGGTCCTCAGGGCAGGGATGCACTCTAAGGTGGCCCGGCGTTAACGGACCCGGCAAGCACCCCTGCGCACGGGGCCGGTGACCACGGTCACAGCGCCTCAGCGCATCACGACGCCCTTGAGCCCGCCGGCGATCAGCGCGGTGACGTCCGCCGCCACCCGCGGCAGGGCGAGCCCGCCCGGCGACGCGAGGTATCGCGGTTCCCACACGGGGTCGAACTTCTCCTTGTACTTGAACAACCCCTTGAAGTTGTAGAAGTGCTCGCCGTGCCTGAAGAGCGCGCCGCCGACGCGGCTCCAGAGCGGCGCGTGTCGGCGCGACTCCACGCCCGCCAGCGGCGCCATCCCGAGGCTGAACCAGCCGAACCCCTCCGCCTTCCCCCAGACCATCAGCTGTGTGAAGAGGTACTCCATCACGCTCGACGGGGCGGCGTCGTCATAGCGCATCAGGTCGATCGACAGCTCGGTGCCCGGCGCCGCGGCGAGCACGTTCGCGAACGCCACGATGCGCCCCTCGCGCCGCGCCACCGCCATCGGGAAGCGCGCGAGATACCGCTCGTCGAACCGGCCCAGCGAGAACCCCTTCTCCGCCACGTGCTTGTGCGCGAGCCACGCATCGGAGACGCGCCGCAACTCGGGCAGGAGCGCCGGCACCGCGGCCGCGGGCTCGAGCGCGAACGTCGTGCCCGTCTTCTCCACCTGCCGCAGCGTCTGCCGCAGGCCCTTCCGCCCGCTCCCGTCGAGTGAGAAGGCGCCGAGCGCGACACGCGCCTCCTCGCCGAGCTTGCTCAGCGTGAGTCCTGCGTCGAGGTAGAGCGGCAGCGACTCCGCCGAGACCTCGTAGAACACCGGCAGGCTCCCGTGCGCGTGGCAGGCCTCGCGGAAGCGCCAGACGAGCGCACGCCGCGACGTGTGCGGCCCGACCGGGTCGCCGAGCGCGATCCAGCTGCGTCCGGCCACACCGTACATCACGAATCCCTCCCCCGCGTCGTCGAAGAGCAGCGCCTTGTCGCCGAGCAGCGCGAGGTTCGCCTCGGCGGCGTCCTGCCGCGCGATCACCGTGGCGGCGCGCGCGAGTGCGGCCTCGTCGGGCGCTTGCACGCGTACGCGCGCGGGCCGCAGGAGCCGCCAGAGCGCGGCCGCGCCGGTCACGACCATCGCGCCGACCATCGCGCGCAGGAAACGCGGCGCTTCGGCGTTCCGCCCGAACCGCCACCAGAGGTCGTCGCTGTACTCGACGTGCTTGAACGCGAAGTAGCCGAGCCAGGCCGAGCTCGCGAGCACCGCGAGCACCGCCATCGCCCAGCCGGCCGTGAAGGCCTCGGACGTGAGCGCCGACGGGCGCGCGAACTCGCGGCGGCTCGCGTAGAGGATGCCGAGCACGACCAGGAGCGCGAACGCCTCCTCCCAGTCGAGCCCCTTGCCGAGCGAGAGGAGCACGCCGGCGATGAGCAGCGCGCCGGCGAGCTGCAGCGCCACGCGCAGGCGCAGCTGGAGGCCGCGCGCGAGGAGGAGCAGTCCGACGCCGACCGCGCTCGCGAGGAAGTGCGACAGCTCGACGACCGCGATCGGCAGCGTGCGGTCGAGCCACCGGAGCCGACTCCCGACACCGGGCACCGAGCCCGAGAGGAGCAGGATCGTGCCGGCGAGGAAGACCAGGGCGGCCATCACCTGCGGGACGAGCCCTGCGACCCACTCGGCCGCCGGCGCCGCGGCGCGGAGGTGGTGCCGCAGCCGTCGCCATTCCGCCCACGCGAGGCCTCCCGCAGCGAGCGAGAAGGGCAGCAGGTAGTACGTCGCGCGGTAGACGATCAGCGTGCCGACGACCGCCGGCGCGCCGATCTGCGGCGCGAGGAAGAACAGCACGATCGAGTCGAACACGCCGACGCCGCCCGGCACGTGGCTCACGATCCCGATCATCTGCCCGATCACGAACGCGCCCGCGAAGGACGCGAACGAGACCGAGCCCGGCGGCAGCAGCGCGTGCAGCACCGCCGCCGCCGCGAGCCAGTCCGCGGTCGAGACGAGGAACTGCATCGCCACCAGTCCCGGCGACGGCACCTGGATGGCGTGGCCGCGGATGCTGAAGCTCTTCTTGTGGAGCGCGCTGAGCGCCGCGTACCCCGCGACCGCGGCGAGCATCAGCGCGCCGATCGGGTGCAGCAGCGCCGTCGGCACCTGAAGCAGCGGCGGGAGCTGGATCGGGTCGAACAGGAACGCGAGCCCGCCCACCGTGAGCGCGCCGAGCCAGAAGGTCGTCGAGTAGAACGCGATGATCCGCGCCACGTCCGCCGCCGGGACGCCCCAGCGCGTGTAGAGCCGGTAGCGGAGCGAGGCCCCGGTGAGCAGGGGGAAGCCGAGCGTGTTGCTCACCGCGTAGCCGGTGAAGGACGCGAAGGCGACGCGCCGCAGCGCCAGCGGGTGCCGGACGTACCGGAGCGCGAGCGCATCGTAGCCGACCAGCAGGAGGTAGCTGAGCGCCGTCAGCGCCACGGCCACCAGCACCCGCGCCGACGGCAGCGCGCGCACCTCGCGCACGAGGTCGCGGTACTGGTAGTCGCGCAGCTCGCGGTGCAGCACTCCGGCCGCGAGCGCGAGCAGCGCCGCGCCGAGGATCGCCGGCGCCAACCTCTTCAGTCGTTCGATCGTCCTCTCCCCCCAGGCGCCCACGGGTGAGCATTTCCCCGACGGACGCGTATAATGAGGCATGCGACTCCCGGCCGCACTCCGCGAAGTCCCCCTCTTCTCGCAGCTGCGCGAGACCGACCTCGAGAAGCTCGCCCCGCTCCTCGCCGAACGGGAGTACGCACGGAACCGGGTCATCCGTTTCGCGCACGACCCCTGCGACGCGTTCTACATCGTGCTGAAGGGCTCGGTGAAGGTGATGCTCGTCGCCGAGGACGGGCGCGAGGTCGTCCTCTCCCTCGTCCGCGAGGGGGACTTCTTCGGCGAGATGGCGCTGCTCGACGACGAGCCCTACGCCGCCAGCGTGATCGCGGCCGAGGACACGACGCTGCTGCTCCTGCTGCGCGACGACTTCCGGCGCTCGATCCGCGAGTTCCCCGAGATGTCCTTCGGTCTGCTCCGCGCGCTCTGCCAGCGCCAGCTCGAGGCCGACAGCAAGATCGGGGGGCTGATGCTGCTCGACGTCACCGGCCGCGTGGCGCACCTGCTGCTCGAGCTCGAGGCGCGCACGCCGGGCGAGGAGATCCGCGACCTCCCGACGCACCAGGTGATCGCGCAGATGGTGGGCTCGACCCGCGAGTCGGTGTCGCGCACGATCGGCGCGATGGCGCAGAAGCAGCAGATCGTAGTGGGCGACGGCCGCGTGCGGATCGTGGACCGCGAGGCGCTCGAGAGCGCGGCGGGCCACATGCTGCGGCGTCGGCTGAAGACGCCCTACGGCGGCACGCGCTCGCAGCGCGAGCAGCGCACCAGCGGCGCTACGCCGCCCGTGCCGGAACCCGGTCCGCCGCCGAGAGCGGGATAGCCGACTTCGCCATGGCGCGGGCGAACGCCTCGTAGACCGGCGCCGACCAGCTGTTCCGCATCTTCTCCAGCTGCCCCAGCGCCGCCTCCGTGGTCATCGCGGTGCGGTAGGCGCGCGTGGTCGTCAGCGCATCCCACACGTCGGCGATGCCGACGATCTGCGCGTGCAGCGGGATCTCGTCGCCCTTCAGCTGGTCGGGGTAGCCGGTGCCGTCGTGCTTCTCGTGGTGCCAGCGGATGATCGGCTTGATGTCCCACGGGAACTCGACGTCCGCCAGCATCTCGATCCCCCAGACCGGGTGCATCTGGATGACCTCGAACTCCTCGCGCGTGAGCGGACCCGCCTTGTTGAGGATCTCGTGCGGGACCTTCACCTTGCCGAGGTCGTGGAGGTACGAGCCGAGGCGGATCGTCGTGATCTCGAGTTCGTCGAGCCCCAGCTCCGTCGCGACGGCGACCGCCGTCTCGGCGACGCGCCCGCAGTGGCCGAACGTGTAGCTGTCCGACGATTCGATCGACTGGCCCCAGTCGCGGACGACCTGGAGGTAGGTGCCCTCGAGGGCGACGACCTTCGCGCCGACGTTGATCAGGTCGCGGCGGGCGTCGAGGCGGCCGAAGAGCTGGTGGCTCTTGTTCAGGAGAGTGAGCGCCTCCTGGTTGCGGCCCGTCATCTGGTAGAGCAGCGCCAGCTCGCGCGTGCCTTCCGCCTCGTTCAGCACCGACTTCGTGTCGACGGCGAGCTGGATGGCGCTGCGCAGGCGGCTCTCGGCCAGCGCGAAGCGGCTCGTGTCGCGGTACGCGACGCCGATCACGCGATACGCGCCCGACTTCTCCGCGCGCGCGCCGAGCTGCTCGAAGAGCGCGAGCGCGCTCTCGGCGCGCAGGCGCGCATCGTCGTAGCGCTGACGGGCGAGCTGGATCTTCGCGTGACCGAGGTGGCAGGCACCGCGCAGGTAGACGTCGCCGGCGCGCTCCGCGATCTCGCCGCTCTGCGTGAAGTAGCCGTCGGCGGCGTCCCACAGCTCGCGGTCGGCGCTCACGAGGCCGAGGTTGTGATACGCGATCGCGCAGCCGTGCTCGTTCCCGCCGGCACGGTACGCGTCGAGGGAGTGGCGATAGCGGTCCAGCGCCTCGTCGAGCTCGCCCTGGATGTTGGCGATGACGCCGAGGTTCTGCTCGACGCGGGCCTCCAGCTCCTGGCTCGCGCCGCCCAGCAGCAGCGCTTCGATGAAGTGCGCCCGCGCCTCCTGCAGCTCTCCCGTCGCGAGGGCGATGCAGCCGAGGCTGTTCAGCGCCTCGGCCGCGAGGTGCAGCTTGCTCACCCCGCGCGCGACCTCGGCGCTCTTCGCGCACAGTTCGCGGGCGGTGTCCGACTGCCCACGGTGATGCAGCAGCACGCCGAGGCGGCGGAGCGCCTCGGCGTGCGTGCTCGATTCCCCATCCCGCACCGACGCCGCGACCGCCGCCTCGTACTTCTCCACCGCCTCGGCGACGCACCCGCCCCGCTCGAGGCTGCGCGCCTCGAAGAGGAGGTCCGACGCGCTCGCCGGACCACGAAGGTCCGACGCGCTCGGGCGGCGAGGAGAGGAGACGGCGGTCACGGTGGACTTACCAGGCCAGGACGTAGTCCGAGAAGTGGTCGATCTTCGCCGTCGTCTCCTCACGGAGGAGATTCGGCACCGCGTTCAGCACCTCGAGGATGCGGAGATCCTCGGTGGTGTAGACGATGTGCCCCGGCAGCAGCGTGCCGAGCAGGTTGCAGCGGTCGAAGCTCATCGTGAGCGCGACCGGCTTCTCGAACTCGAGGCCGTGCGGCTCGAACACGACGCGGCGGACGCCATGCTCCGACGGCGCCTCGGCGCGGATCAGCGTCCAGCGCTTGAGCGCGCCCGCCGGGATGACCAGGCGGTGCGGGCCGACGCGCAGCGTGCCGCCCTGCGGGCCGATCCACTCGGACTCGCGGTCAGCCGGCAGCGCCTCGCAGCGCACGAGGCCGAGCTGCCCCACCGGGCGGGAGAGGAGCTCAAGGAGCTCCGGGCTGGTCTGGGCGTTCGGCTGGACGACGTCCGGCGCCGCGGGGGCGACCGGCGCCTCGCCGCAGCTCGCCAGCGCGAACGCCAGGGCGAGGACGGCGACGCCGCTCAGGAGGGAACGAAGGAACTTCATGGGATGGCTCCGGGGTGCGGAATGGGATGGGACCTGACGGTGCCATCACAACGCAATAGGGAGGCCATCGATTCCCTTACAACCCGTGACGCCACAACGTGTTGCGCATCACGTCCGCCACCGCGTGAGGGCCATCACGCCCCGTGTCCCGCATCACCGGGAAGTGCGACTTATCGCCGCCTTGGAGAGCCCGAGGGCACCGATCCGACGAGTTCCATCGTGTACGCGTTCGCGGGCTCCAGGAGTACAACGGCTGTCCGTCCCGACTCCATCACCTTGCCGCGCTTCATCACGCAGCACGCATCAGTGATTCTCATCACCCCCGCGAGGTCGTGCGTGACGAGAAGCAACGACATATGGTGCTCGCGCATCAGGGCGTCGAAGAGTGCGAGCACGCGCTCGCGAGACTCGGGGTCGAGCGATGCGACCGGTTCGTCCGCGACGAGCAGCGCCGGATCGGTGATCAGCGCGCGCGCGATCGCGACT
>CAZIDS010000044.1:0-14784 GCA_964537945.1 uncultured Gemmatimonas sp.
GTACGTGCTCGCCGGCTCGATCCGCGACGACGGCGCGCTGACCGGCGTGTTCGCCGACCACGTCGCCGCCCAGGAGGCGACGCGCGCGCACACGATCAAGGCGACGATGGCGGTGATGATCGCGACCGCGCTGCACTCGATCGCGGTGGGCAACATGCTGCCCGCGTACTACGCGGCGCCCGACGGTGAGCTGCGCGAGCTGCCGACGATCTGCGTGGACGCGTCGGAGTTCCTCGTGTCGAAGCTGAAGGACCGCGGCACGCACCAGGCGATCGGCGTCGTGACGAACGCGCAGGACTTCATGAGCATCCTGCGCGCGGCGGTGGAACGCGAGGTCGAGGAGTCCTGACGCGCTCGCGTCAGGGGACGCGGACGCCCGCGGCGGCCCAGCCCGCGGCGTCCTGCTGCGAATCGACCACGACCGACGTGTCGACGACCACCTTCCCGGCCTCCACCTTCACCGCATAGCGGTCGAGGTTGCGGGTCGCCTTGCCCTGGATGAGCGTGCCTTCCGGCTGGAAGGTGCTCTTGTGCTTGGGGCAGAAGAACCGGCTGTGCTCCGGCTCCCAGTTCACCATCGTGCCCTTGTGTGGGCATTCGAGGTTGAAGGCGTGGAGCTGGCCGCGGTAGCGGACGAGGATGACGCGGTTCAGGCGGTCGATCGTCGCGCCGTCGGCGGCCGGGATGGCGTAGCTGACGGCGCCGAGCGACGCGAGGCCCGACACGTAGTCGCGTGCGAGCGCGTGGAGCGGCGCCGCGCCGCCGGCGACCGCGGTCAGTGCCGCCACGGCCATCAGCCCGTCGCGCAGGAAACCGCGCCGGCCGTCGTCAGGGCCGCAGGCGCGCGCCTCGTGTCCGCATCCGTCCTGCCTCGCGTCGTCTCGCACCGTCATCGCTCCATTGAGGTTCGCCAGCGTCGTGTCGCGGTGTTCGCGTGCATATTGGACTCCGCCCGCGCACGAATGTTTCCCCCGTCTCCCGCACGCCGTGCCCCGCCGAGCCGCGATCGCGTTCATCTTCGTCACCGTCGTCCTCGACGTGATGGCGTTCGGGATCATCATCCCGGTGCTGCCGGAGCTCATCCGGGGTTTCCTGTCAGGGGACACCGCGCGCGCGGCACGGATCTTCGGGCTCTTCGGCACGGTCTGGGCGGCGATGCAGTTCGTCTGCTCGCCTCTGCTCGGCGCGCTCTCCGACCGGTTCGGGCGTCGGCCGGTGCTGCTGCTGTCGATCCTCGGGCTCGGACTCGACTACCTGTTCATGGCGCTGGCACCGTCGCTCGGCTGGCTGATGGTCGGGCGGATCATCTCGGGCATCACCGCGTCGGGGTTCGCGACGGCGGGTGCGTACATCGCCGACGTGACGCCGCCGGAGAAGCGCGCCGGCGCGTTCGGCATGCTCGGCGCGGCGTTCGGCCTCGGTTTCATCGCCGGACCCGCGCTCGGCGGGCTGCTGGGCGCGTCGAACCCGCGGCTGCCGTTCTACGTCGCGGGGATGCTCGCGCTGGTGAACGCCGCCTACGGGCTCTTCGTGCTGCCGGAGTCGTTGCCGCCCGAGCGCCGCGCGCCGCTGCAGCTCGCGAAGGCGAACCCACTCGGTGCGCTGCAGCTGCTGCGGTCGCACCACGAGCTCTTCGGGCTCGCGGGGGCGAGCCTGCTGTACGGACTGAGCCACACCGTCTTCCCGAGCGTGTTCGTGCTCTGGGCCGGCTACGTGCTCGGCTGGGGTCCGCGCCAGGTCGGCGCGGTGCTCGCCGTGGTGGGCGCGCTGAGCATCGTGGTGCAGGGCGGGCTCGTGCGACCGGTCGTCGCGAAGCTCGGCGAGCGGCGCGCGCTCGTGCTCGGCGCGCTCTCCGGCACCGCGGGATTCCTCTGCTACGGACTGACGGGAACCGCGCTGCTGCTCTGGATCGGCGCGCTGGCGTACGCGCCGGCCGGATTCTTCAATCCGTCGCTGCAGGGGCTGATCTCGCAGCGGGTGGGTCCGTCGGAGCAGGGCAGGGTGCAGGGCGCGAACGCGAGCATCATCGGCATCGCGGGGATGCTCGGTCCCGGCCTGTTCACGACGGCATTCGCGTGGGCGATCCGCGACGGGGCGGCGTGGCACCTGCCGGGGCTGCCGTTCCTCATCGCTGCGACGCTCTTCGCGAGCGCCGGGCTGCTCGGATGGTTCACCACGCGCCGCTCGGCGACTGGCGCGGGCACCGTGGCCGGCGCATCGTAGCGCAGACTCGCAGCCGAGAGGGCCGCAATGGCGTTCACGCCTGAGGCGCAGGCGATATGGGACCAGGTGCCGGAGGCGACGCGCGCGCGGCTGCTCGACAGCGGATTCTGCGCGCACTGCCTCGCGACACGCCACTTCGAACTCACCGAGGGCGAGATCCGTGGGAAGGACCTCGCCCTGATCGGGAAGTGCGCGACCTGCGGACACCGCGTGGTGCGGCTGATCGAGATCTGAGCCGGCGTCGCTAGATTGCAGGGACCCCCACTCCGACGACGATGATGCGACCGATCCTGTTGGCCCTGGTGATCCCCGCCGCGCTCGCCGCGCAGGGGAATCCGGCCACGCCGCCTGCCCCGGCTTCGCCGACGACGCCGGCGGCGCAGACGCCCGCGCCCGCCGCCGCCGCGCCGGCGACCGTGCAGGCGGCGGTGCAGGTGGCCGGCCGCGAATGGCGCGAGATCGGGAAGACGTCCACCGGGAATCCCGTCTTCGTGGACCCGGCGTCGATCGTCCGCCGCGACAGCACGATCACGGGGACGTTCCGCGTGGTCTATCTCACGCCGGTGAAGACGCCGAAGGGGAACATCACGGGTGCGCGGTCGACCGCGATGTTCCTGTGCAAGGACAAGAAGGTGGCGGTGAAGGAGTCTGTGCTGTGGATCGATGAGGCGGCGGGGACGATCTATCAGCGCACGGCGCCGCGCATGCCGGGGTTCGGGCCGGTCTGGAACACGAACTTCTCCGGGGTCGCACTCGAATACTTGTGCTCGGCCCGTCGGTGAGGGATGCGGGGTAGCACGGGCGGCACGGAGCGGACCTGAACCAAGGGACGAGGGGGGCACGGCTGCGAGCCGGGCCCCCCTCTCTCTCTTCCACTCGCCTCTCTCCCTTCGACCCTTCCCCTTTCCCTCGCTCTTCGCTCCTCGTCGTTCAGGGGAAGCGCAGGAAGCGCTCGAGCCGCCCGACTTCCTTCGCGTTCACGTACTTCCCGATCTCGCGCCGGAACTGCGCGGTGCCGGTCCAGGGGCGGTACTCCTTGAACTCGCGCAGCATGCGCGGGCCGAGGTTCGGGATGGTGAGCAGGTCGTCGTCGCTCGCGGTGGTCGGGTCCATCGGGACGAAGGTGTACTGCTCGAGCCGCGCGACCTCCTCGGGGCTCACGTACTTCCCGATCTCCCGCCGGAAGACGGCCATCGAGGCGTAGGGGCGATACTCGAGGAACTCGCGGATCATCCGCGGGCCCATGCCGGGGATGAGCGCGATCTCCTCGCGCGACGCGGAGTTGAGGTCGATGTGGACCCACAGCTTCGCGTAGAGTTCGGCCCGCTGCTCCTTCGAGAGCTTCCCCTCGAGGAAGGCGTCGAAGGCGGTCGCGTTCGGGAACGGGCGCGCCGTGACGAGGGCCTTCGCGATCTCGACGTTCATGTATGGCAGCGCCGCGATCTCGGCCTCGGCGATGGTGTTGGCGTCCTTGACCGTGACCGGCTTGCCGACCTGCGCGACCGCGGGAGTGGCGGCGAGGGCGAGGGCGAAGAGCGCGGCGACGGTGCGCGATGCGGAGGCGGTCATCTCAGGATTCCTTCGTGACGGGTTCGAGTGCGGGATGCTTGTACGCGTAGAGGAGGCCGAGGAGGCCGAACTGCACGAGCGTGCCGGGGGCGAGGGTCGGGGCCTCGCCCCGGATGACCTCGAGCCAGAGGTTGAGCCCGAGGACCGACGGGTCGAACTCGCGCTCCATCTGATAGTTGCCGCGCAGGTGGAGGATGATGCCGACCGGGCCGGCGACGATCAGCAGCAGCATCACCGCCTGGAAGACGCGGAGGCTCGCGCGCGAGCCGGTGCGCCAGTGCCACGCGGTGACGATGAGCGTCAGCGCGAGCAGGACGAACGGGATGAACTGGATCGAGTCCTCGTAGTGCTCGAGGAGCACGAGTTCCGCGATGAGCCCGGCCGCCCCGATGAGGAGCAGCACGAGCAGGCCTCGGCGGAGCAAGGGCAGCAGTTCGTCGGTCGTCACGGGCTCGGGGGCGGGGTCCGCGTTCCTGGGGTTAGACGCCGGTCGCCATTGAACGTACGAAGAACCGCGCACACATTCACGTCGGGCGTGACCCGCCCATAACGTGGTGGTTCTCCCGTCGTCCGTCGCCTGAGGGTTCCGTGGGCCGCCTTCCCGTGCTGTCCGACATCGAGATCCAGCGCCGCCTGCAGGGGCTGCCCGGCTGGCAGCGCAACGGCGACGCGCTGCGCCGCACCTTCACGTTCGCCGGCTTCCCCGAGGCCGTGGAGTTCGTGCGCACGCTCGTCGCGCCGGCCGAGGGGATGAACCATCACCCGGACGTGGACGTGCGCTACAACCGCGTGATCGTGACGCTCTCGACCCACGACAGCGGCGGGATCACCGAGAACGACCTGCAGCTCGCCGCGAGGATCGTCGGCTGAGCGCCCGCGGGCGCCTTACGGCGCCCGCCCCGCCGCGTCGAGCTGCCGCAGCGCCACGTCGCCGTTCAGCGAGTAGGCGACGATCGGCCGCGTGCCGGCGCCGGCGGTGAACTGCAGCTTCTTCGTGCGCTCGCTCGGCGCACCCGAGGACGCGAACGCCGACGCCACGCTGCCGTTCATCACGCCGAGGTCCACGCGCGCGTCGTCGAGCGCCGGCAGGTAGATGAACGCGTCGCCGTTGATCGTCTTCGCCACCACCGAGTCGGTGCCGGCCGCCAGCGACGACATCCGCACGTCCACGCTGCCGTTCATCGTCTCGCCCTTCACCGGGCCGACGGCGGTCACGACGAGCACGTCGCCGTCCATCGTCGTCGCCTCGACGGGCGCGCTCGCCTGCACGGTCACGTCGCCCGACATGTTGCTCACGAACACCTTCACGCCGGCGGGCGCCTGCACCGTGAAGTGCGCCTTGACGCCGGCGCCGCTGCGGCCCTTGAAGTTCGCCGTGTAGTCGTCGACGGTGCACTTGCCGTCGCCCCAGATCGCGCAGATCAGCATGTCGGTCCCGCTGCGCGAACCCTGGAAGTGCATGTCCTTGTCCGGGTCGCCGCGGCGCCACTCGAGCTTCGCCGTCACGCGCACCGTGTCGTCCGCGCTCGGCGTCACGACGATGTCGCCGGCGAAGTCGCGCAGCACGATGCGGTCGCCGGCGGCCGCGGGCGAGCCCCAGACGAACGCGTTCTCGCGGACCTGCACCGGGCCGCTGTCCTGCCCGTCGCAAGCGGCGACGAACGCGATGGCGAGGAGGAGCGGCAGGAACGGACGGCGCGGCATCGAAGGGCTCCGGGTGGCGGACGCACCAAACTACGTTCCCTCGCGGCCGGCTGTTTCCGGGGCCCCCGGACGGAACGGGGGGCGCCGCCGTCCCCGGCGACGCCCCCCCTGGCTGCGCAGCGGTGCGCGCGGCGGCGCGCCTACTGCTTCCGCAGGCGGATGCTGCCGTTCACCGTGCTGGCGCGCAGCGTCGGGCCGCCGTCGCCCAGCTGGGCGCGGATGCGGCGCGGGTTGATGTTCCCCTCGAGCCGGAGCGGGAAGTCGGAGTTGATGCCCCCGTTCACCGTCGAGAGGTTCACCGAGAGGTTCGCGTTCGCCGGCAGCTCGATGGTGATCGAGCCGTTCACGGTCGAGTACTCGAGCCCGCTGGCGTTCGACGCAGTGGTCCGGACGTGGACGTCACCGTTCACCGTGGTCGCCTCGACGCGGCCGCCGTTCGAGCGTGCCTCGACGTCGCCGTTCACCGTGCTCGCGTCGATGTCGCCGCTGGTGCCGTCCACCGTCATGCCGCCGTTCACCGTCGTCGCGTCGACCCGGGCGTTCGCCGGGATCCGCACCACGAACTCGACCGACACGTCGTTGTCGCGGTTGCTCCAGCGGTCGCGGTTGCGGTCGTTGTTGCCGTGGTAGCCGTCCTCGTCGCAGGTCGCGCGCTCGCTCCAGAGGGCGCAGATGATGATGTCGCCGTTGCCGTTGCCGGCCTGGCGCGCCTCGATCCGCACGTCATCCGGGTCGCCGCGGCGCCAGCGCTTGGTCGCCACCACCTCGACGGTGCTCCCCGAGCCCTGCTCGATCCGCACCTCGCCGTTCACGTTGCGCAGGTAGACGGTGCGGCCGTTGCCGAGGGTGCCGTTCCACTTCCATTCGCTGCGGTCCTGCGCCTGCGCGGTGGCGGCGCCGAGGACGAGCAGCGAGGTGAGCATCAGCTTGCGGGTCATGTGGATCACTCCTCGTTGGTGCGCGCCGGCGGGGCGCGACGGATGGCGATGTCGCCACTGAAGGTCTGGGCCGAGAGGCGGGCGCCTCCCTGGCCGATGTTGAACGTCATCCGCCGGTTCCGGCGGCCCAGGTTGTCGCCCGGCTGCAGCGTGAGCGGGAAGTCGCTCGTGATCGTGCCGCTCCAGGTCTCGAGCTCGAGCGCGGCGCCGGCATTCGCCGGCAGCGCGATCATGACGTCGCCCGAGTGGGTGTTCAGGTGGAAGTCGCCGTTGGCGTCGATCGATCCGTCATAGTTCACGTCGCCCGAGACGGTCTCGGTGCGGAACGAGCGGAGCTTGCCGCGGCGGATGGTGATCGTGCCGCTCACCGTGTTCGCCTCGTAGTCGCCGGTCGCGCCGTCCACCTGGATCTCGCCGCTCACGGTGGAGACGTCCACCCGGCCCCCGACGCGGATCAGGTCGACGTCGCCGGAGACGGAGCCGATGTCGATCGTGCCGTTCGCATCCTCGACCACCACCGAGCCGCTCACCGAGTGCGCGTCCACCTCGGCCCCGGTGCCCCGGATCGAGACGTCGCCGGAGACGGCGCCCGCGTCGACGCGGGTGCCGGGGGGCACGGTGATCTCGTAGCGGCCGGCGCCGAGCCGGTTGTTGATGCTCCTGGCCTCGATCGTGACCCGGCTCCGCGACAGGGAGGTCTCGAGGCGTCCGCGTTCGATCGTCGCGAAGATGCGGATCTCGTTCGTGGTGCCCGTCATCACGCGGATCTCGCCGCTGACGAGGCTGAGCTGCACCGAGCCGCCGCGCTCGAACGCGAAGCTGGTGTCCACCCGCTGGCGCTCGACCTGCGCCTGGAGCGCCAGTGCGGGCAGGAGGGCGCCGAGGGCGGCGCGGGTGAGGTGTCGCAGGAAGGTTCGCATGGTGGTTCCGGTCAGAGCCCCACCGGCATGGTCGCCGTGGAGCGCAGGAGGGTGAGCTTCGTCTGGTAGGACCGCGCGAGCTGCGCGGCGAGGAACTGGCTGGAGGGGTCGCGGCGGAAGGCGTCGCGGCACTCCTTCAGCGCCGTGTCGATCACCGCGAGGTTCTTGTCGAGGACGGCGAGGGTCGTGCTGTCGAGCTGCGCGCGGCGCTTCGTGACCAGCTCCTGCAGGGCGATGACCTCGAGGTCCATCGCGTCGAAATCGTCTTCGTACGTGACCTCGCGGATCCGCGCGATCCGGTCATCGTTCGCGTCGGAGACGCCGAGCGACTCGACCGGAACCGTCCCGATCCCGTTCGTGCCCTGCGCCACCTGCGCCTGCTCGTCGCCGCCGCGGCCCGCGAGCTTCCACGTGATGGTCGCCGTGCCCGCGACGAGCACGACCGCCGCGGCCGCCTGGCGGAGCAGCGGCGAGGCGAACCAGCGCCGCTGCGCCTTCTGTTCGGAGGCCGACGGCGTCGCCGTCGCGCCGCCCGCGGTGGCGCCGCCGCTGATGCGCGCCTCGATCCCGGCCCACAGGTCGCGGCTGGGAGTGAGCGTCGGGAGCGCGCGCGCCTCGGCACTGATCTCCTCGAGCTCGGCCCACTCGGCCGTGCACTGCGCGCACTCGGCGCGATGCGTCTCGTTGGTGAGTTCGTGTTCGGTCATCGGGTCAACATCCTCCTCAGGAGCATCCGGGCACGGTGCAGCTGCGCCTTGCACCCGCCCGAGGTCACGCCGAGCATCCCGGCGATCTCCTCGTGCGTGTAGCCTTCGACGTCGTGCAGGACGAAGACCTTCTTCGCCCCCGGCGGGAGCGCGGCGATGGCCTGCTCGAGATCGAGCGAGAGCCCTGGGACGGGAAGGGGACGCACATCGCCGTAGGAGATGGTGTCCAGGTCCTCGATCCCTTCGTCGTGCCGGTTCCGCCGCCTGCCCTCGGCTTCGCGCTCGTTGAGCACCACGTTCACCGCCAGTCGGTGGAGCCAGGTGCTGAAGAGCGCGTCGCCGCGGAAGGTGCCGAGCTTCTCCCACGCCCTCACGAAGACATCCTGCGTGAGTTCCTCCGCCCTGGCCCGGTCGCCCACCATGCGCACACAGACCGAGAAGATCCGGTCCACGTTCGCCCGGTAGAGGCGTTCGAAGGCGAATCGGTCGCCGCCAGCGGCGAGCGAGACGTCGTCGGTCGTGGGGGTGGGGGAGAGGGACAGTGGAAGGGTCATTCGGCGCCGTTCTCAGGCACCGGATAGGATGGGGAGGAGCCCCGGAAGGTTTGAACGGGTGGCAGTCCGCCCGGCAGGCCGCCGGAGTGGGATTCCGGGGTGCGGGGGCCTACGCGGAACCTTATCCTTTGGTGTCCCGGTTGGGGACGGAACCGCCCCCCAGTTCCCCTCGTACGGGAGGGGGAGCCCAGCACCAGGAGCCGTCGTGAGCCGCACCATCGCCTTCACCCAGGGCACCACCCAGAAGGCCCCCTCTCCGCAGATCCCCGCGCTGCCGTCGTCGCCCGGCGCGTCGACCGGCGGGACGCAGTCGGCGGCGCGGGGCGCGCAGCAGGCGGCTCAGGACGCGCAGCGCGCCGCGCAGGATGCGAAGCTCGCCGCCGACGTCGCGCGGCAGATCGCCGGCCAGGCGGGCGGCCCCGTGATCGCGGGACAGCCCGCGCCACCGGCGCCGCCGACCATCTTCACGGAGACCGGCCCGCCACCGATCAATCCGGAGGCGCTCATCCGTGAGACCGTGCCGATCGTCGGCATGATGGTGGGCATGGTCGCGATCATCTTCCTCGGCTTCCCGATCGTGCGGGCGCTCATCCGGCGCAACGAGCGGCGGATGGAACTCGACTCGGTGAAGGCGAGCGACCTCCAGCCGCAGATCCGGCAGCTCCAGGAGAGCCTCGACGCGATGGCGGTCGAGCTCGAGCGGATCAGCGAGTCGCAGCGCTTCCAGGCGAAGCTGCTCGCCGAACGCGCGGGTGCGGCGCCGGTGGGCGAACGGCGCTGAGCGCCTGAGCCGACTGCGGCGACGCGGCGGCGGGAGTAGCGAGCAGCGCGATGAGGCGGCCGGGAGCACCCGGCCGCCTTTCCGCTTCCATCGCGGGCGCCGTGGGCTCGCGCGCCGCGCGGAGCAGCGCGCCGAGCCGTCGTGCGAACCGGTCGTCGTCCGGTTCGTCGCGCAGGAGTGCGTCGAGTGCGCGCGCCTTCGCGACGCCGATCGGTCGGGCGAGGCACGCGCCGAGTCGGGCGAGCTGTTCCGCGAGCGGAGCGCGCACGAGCGCCGGTGCGCGCTCGAGGAGCCGCGCGAGGCGTGCCCGCGTGCGCGTCAGTCGCGAGGCTTCGACGTCGCCGAGCGACTCGGCTGCCCTGCGCGCAGCAAGGAAGCGCTCGATCAGCCGCGGGAGTGACGGCGTCGTCGGCACGATCGCCGCGCGCTCCAGCTGGCGCATCGCCCGCGCGATTCGCGCGGGTGAGGTCGAGAGGCGCCAGCGCGCGCCGTCGTGCCGCCCCGCGAGCAGCGCGCGCTCGCCGTTCGATTCGATGAGCGCGAGGAGGACGCCGCCGGGTGCCGCGCGTGGCTCGCTGCCGCTCGATCCGCTCGCCCATCGCCGCAGGCGTGCGAACACCGCGCTGGTCGCGCGCGCGGCCGCGGTCGCCTCGCGCCCCGCACCGGCTTTCGTGCGCAGCCGCGCGCCGAGCCGGATGAGCCGCGTGGCACCGCGCGGCGAGGCGAACCACGCCTCCAGCACCTCACGGTCGGGGCTGCCGACGCGCGCGACGCGCCCGACGCGCTGCGCGATCCGCGCAGGCGTCCACGGCAGGTCCGCGTGCACGACGAGCCCGATCCCCTGCATCTCCACGCCTTCGGCGACGACGTCGGTCGCGAGCAGGAGACGGATCGCGCGCGGGTCACCGTCTCGCAGCGGCGCGGCGCGCGGGCCGACGGCGCGCAGCACCTCGTCGCGCGACCAGCGGCCGGCCGCGGCCATCACGCGCTCACCGACGATCGCGACGACACCCGGCACGCCCCGCAGCGCCGCGAACAGGGCGCGCACCGTCTCGGCGTGCCGCGCGAACACGACCGCGCGGCGGCCGCCGTGCGCCGCGAGAAGCTCGGCGAGCGCCGTCGCGCGGCGCGACGCGTCCTCACGCACGTGCGGCGCGATCGATGCCCGGAGCGCGCGCACGGCGGCCAGGTGCACGTCGAGCGTCCCGGCCATCCCACGGCTCGACTCGGCCCCGTGCGCGAGCGACTCGTCGGCTGGCGCGAGCAGCGCGCCGAGCGCGAGCTGTGTGGCATCGCCGTCGAGGAGCCAGAGCCGCAGCGCGTCGCGCGTCGGCCGGCGGCCGTCACGCAGCAGGTCGCGCATCGCCTCGCCCCGCTGCAGGCGGCGGCGGAGCGCAGCGTCGAGCGCGGCGAGACTCGAACGCCACGCCAGCGCGAGCGTCATGCGGACGAGGGCCGTGGCGGCGGCTCCCCCCGCGAGCGGCAGCGGCGGCGGCAGTTCGCGCAGCGCCCGCGCGATCCCATCGACGTTCACTCCCGCGCGGATGGCGCCGAGCCGCCGGACGGCGGGACGCGGCGCCCGCGCGTCCGCGCGCACGAGGACGAGCGCTGCGTCCGCGCCGGCGGCCTTCGCGCCGAGGAACAGCGCGAGCAGCGCCGTGCGATCCGCCGCGCGGTTCACGACGGGGGTCGCGGAGAGCAGGATCACCGGCGCGTCAGCGCAGAGCGCGGCGACGCGCGAATACCGGAGCGTGGTCACGGTCCGCAGGTGGTGTGCCTCGTCGACGATGAGCGGGATCGCGGCGCCCCCATCCTCGTTCGCGGCGCGACGGCTGAGCGACTCGAGCGAGAGGAACTGGATCCCCACGCCCGCTCGGGCCGCCGACTCGAGCCATTGAGACCGCAGCGCGGCCGGTGCGATGACTCGTGTCGCGACGTCTCCGGCTGCGACGTCTCCGGCTGCGACGTCGCGAGACGCTCCGCGACGCGCGTGGAGTGCCGCCGCGATCGCGAGCGCGATCACGGTCTTCCCGCTCCCAGGCGGGTCGGCGATGAGCACGCCGCCGTACGCGTCCACGGAACGGAGCGCCGTGCGGACGGTCCGTGCCTGTTCCGCGCGGAGCGTGAAGCCACCTACCCGCCACGGCCTGTGCGACTCGCTCCCGCCCACCACCGCCTCGGCGAACCGGCGCCGTTCGTCAGCGCTCATCCGTGTCGCGCAGCAGTGCGTTGAGATCGGAGGCCGCGAGTCCGTACGCCGTGCAGGCGCGCTGCGTGAGCTCGGTCTCCGCGGATGGACCACCGTCGCCAAGCGCGCCGGCGCGGCCGAGCGGGGCGAGAAGTGCGCGCGCGCGTCCCCAGTCGCGCGGGAGCGGGAGTCGCGCGCAGGTCCAGCCCATGAACCGGTGGTATCCGCCGCGCGCCGGTTCGGCGAGCAGCCGAAGCCACGCGGAGGCGACGCGCGAGTTCAGCAACGCGGCGAGCGCGTGGGCGTCGTCCTCGCTCGGCGCCCGCACCACGTAGCAACTGTTGAGCGGCACTGCGGGATCCCCGGCGCGAAGCACGAGGGCGCGCGGCGCGCGGCCGATGTCGCCCCACACCACGCGCGGGCGGTCGGCGCGGGCCGCTTCGGTACGGAAGAGGGTCCACCAGCGCGCGTGCCGAGCGTCGGTGCGCTGCTCGAGCTGGCGCCGCCAGCGCAGCAGCCAGCGTTCGGCCGCGCGCGGCAGCGCGTCGCGCGCCTCCCCGCGCCCCGCGTGTGTCCAGACGATCGCACTCGACCGCGCCGAGTCCACCGCGCCGAAGCGTCGGAGATGCTCGCCGCGGAGCAGCGGTCGCAGCAGCGCCTGCTCTACCTCGCCGTGCACGGTGCCGCTGCGCACGCGAACCGTGCCGTCCACGGAAGCGCTGGCCTCCGCGTCGCGCTCCACCACGAACGCCTCGTTGCAGCCGCTCTTCACGCCGAGCACGGGTCGGCCGAACGCGGACTCGGCGAGCGGCACGCCGCGCGCGACCAGCAGGTCGAACGCGGCGCGCACGTCGGGCGGCACGAGGAGCCACGGCGCGCCGGGCGACGCATCCAAAGCGAGCGACCGGAGCGCGACGTCGAAGCTCGGGGACGCGTCACGCTCGTGCACCGTGAGCCGGACGCGCTCGCCGCCGCCGGCGGCGCTCGCGTCCGCCCGGCGCCGCGCCACCAGCGCCGACGGATAGACCACCGCGTCGAAGCCGGCGCTGGCGCCGCCCCAATCCTCGAGCGCGACGAGGCGCGTCCGCGCGAGCAGGTGCCGCCGCACCCCGCCGCCGGCGAGCGCGCTCCACAGCTTCGACGGCAGCAGCAGCGCGATCACGCCGAACGGCCGCGCGAGCGCGACGGACCGCTCGACGAAGAGCGCCGCGAGGTCGGCCTGCGACGCGAAGCCGCGTCCCGCGCCGGAGAGCGCGGCGCCCTCCTCCCATGCCGCCTGCCGCGCCGTGACGAACCGCGTGCGCAGCGATTCGCGCGCCTCGGCGGCGAGGGCGTGCGGGCGCACCCAGGGGGGATTGCCGATCACGACGTCGAACCCGCCCGCCGCGGCGACGTCGGGGAAGTGGGTCGCGAAGTCGAACGGGAGGGCTCCGCCATCGCGCAGGGCGCGCAGGGCACGGCGCGCGTCGCGCAGCGCCTCGCGGATCCGCGCGGCCTCGGCGCGCGCGGCGGGATCGAGCCCGCGCCGCGACGCGAAGAGGTCGGGCGCGCGCGCCGCGGCGAGCAGTTCGCGCCTCGCGTGCGTCAGTGTGGTGACGCGCGCGCCGAGCAGCGCGACCGCGCGCCGGCGTTCGAGTGCGTCGAGTGCGCGCGCAAGGGTCCGCTTCCGTATCCCGCTCGCGCGCGCATAGCGCATCCGGAGCCGCGCCAGCTCCGGCGCGCCGGGGACCGGCGACTGCTCGAAGCCGAGTCCCGCGAGCGCGTCCCCCTCCCGGATGTTGCGGTCGAGGTTCGGCAGCGGCGGCAGCCGCATCGGGTCCTCGCGCTCGTCCTCGACGACCACCGAGAGCCAGAGCCGCAGCTGGCAGAGCCAGACCGCCATCGGGTCGAGGTCGACGCCGAAGATCGAGCGCGCGAGCACGTCACGCCGGACCGCGCTCACGGGCCGCGCGTCGCCGCGCGCGATCCGCGCCGAGGCGAGCGCCTCGAGCGCGTGCACGAGGAACGCGCCCGAACCGCAGGCGGGGTCGAGCACGCGTGGATCCGCCCCGCGCGCATCGTCCGCCCGCGCGGCCGCACCGAACGCCTGCGACGCGAGTCCGTCGATGAGCGCCGGCGGCGTGTAGAAGCTCCCCCGCGCGCGGCGCACCGCCGGCTGCATCAGCGACTCGAACGCGCGGCCGAGCATCTCGGGATCCACCGCCGCATCGGCGATGCCCGTGCTCGCCTCGCGCGCGGTGAGGCGGTAGCGCGGGAGCAGCTCGCAGGCGAGCGCCGCGATCGCGTCGTCGTCCAGCCGCAGCGCGCGTCGTCGCCGCTCGAGCGGGCTGCGGGTGAAGAGCCCGCCGTTCAGGAACGGCACGCGCCCGAACGCGAGCGCGGCGGCGGAGCGCGCGTCGACCGGCGTGTTCAACGTCCCGAAGCAGAGCGGGTCGAGCAGCCGCGACTGCAGCGGCCCTCGGCCCGCGAGCCGCTCGACCTGGTGCCGGAGGAACGCGCGATCGGCGTCGAGCCAGCCCTTCGCCTCGATGAAGGAGAGGAAGAGCAGCCGCGACGCGGCGAGCAGCGCGATGGTGCGGCGCTCCGCGTCCGTCGCGCGTCCGTGCGCGGTCGTCGCGAGCCGGTCCACCGCGCGCTCGAGGTCGCGGTAGAAGCGGCGCGTCAGCGCATCGCGGCCGAGTACCTCGCGCCAGCGCAGGTGTCGGAGCGCGGGCACGGTGTCGTCCACGCTCGAGAGCACCGCGAAGGTCTCCGCGTCCGACTCACGCACGCGTGCGCATTCGATGACGAGGGCCGGCAGCGGACCTCGCGGGTCCGCGGCGGGGGCGGCGAGGCCGACCTCGCCGCGGGCGCGCTGTCGCGCGCACAGCAGCCAATGGACGGCAGGGGCAGCGCGTGCGATGCGCGGGGCGAGGGCGGCGAGACGCTCCCGCAGCGGCGCGCCGTCGTCCCACTCGAGCAGCAGCGCGCGGAGCGTGCCTTCGCCGGCGGCCACCGCAGCGCGCGCGGGCGCATCGCCGTCCAGTCCGAGCCGGGCGCGCTCACGCCGTGGCAGGTCGAGCGGCGCGGTGAATCCGAGCGCGGAGAGGAGCGTGTCGAGCGGGTGCGCGCCAGCCGCCTGGAGCAGCCGCGCCGCCTGGGAGGTGGTGAGCACGCGACGAGGGTCGCGCCCACCGGCCCCGCCGCGGCCATCACTTCAT
>CAZIDS010000045.1:0-14378 GCA_964537945.1 uncultured Gemmatimonas sp.
GCTCGTCTGCACGCGACCGTTCCCATCGATGCCGGTCGCGTTCTGGGACGACCCTGACGGCGCGAAGTACCGCGCGGCGTACTTCGAGCGCTTCCCCGGCGCGTGGCGGCACGGCGACTGGGCGGAGCTCACGGCGCACGGCGGGATGGTGATCCACGGCCGCAGCGACGCGACGCTCAATCCGGGCGGCGTGCGCATCGGCACCGCCGAGATCTACCGCCAGGTCGAGCAGATGGAGGAGGTGCTCGAGAGCATCGTGATCGGCCAGGATGTGGGGCGGGGCGCGGAGAAGGACGTGCGCATCGTGCTCTTCGTCCGGCTGCAGGCCGGCCGCGTGCTCGACGACGGACTGCGCGCGCGGATCAGGGCGCGCATCCGCGCGGCCACGAGCCCGCACCACGTGCCGAAGGTGATCGAGCAGGTCGCCGACATCCCGCGCACGATCAGCGGCAAGATCTCCGAGATCGCGGTGCGCGACGTCGTGCACGGGCGGCCGGTGAAGAACACCGATGCGCTGGCGAATCCGGGCGCGCTCGCGCTCTACAGGGACCTGCCCGCGCTCCGCACGTGAACGGCAGCGCGGTGCGCGCCGAACTGGACGGGCCCCGTCCCCGCCGGGGTATATTGATGCGATGACCGGACCCGACCTTCGTCAGGAGCGTCGCATGCGAGTCCAGGACTGGGTGACGACCAGCGCGTGGGGAAGGTGGTGGACCTCGGCGAGGACTGGCGCGAGAGGGGCGTGAACCGAGGATGAAGGTGGAAGGTCGAGGGATGACGGCGACGACTTCGCGCGCATCCTGGCCTTCGACCGCACGCCTGCATCCTTCATCCTTCAACCTCTCTCGTACAATGGCCACCGCCACCAAGCCCAGCGCCGAACAGGCGCACGACACGTTCCCCATCAACGGCACCGACTACATCGAGTTCTGGGTCGGCAATGCCAAGCAGTCAGCGATCTTCTACCGCGCCGCTTTCGGCTTCAAGGTGGTCGCCTACCGCGGCCCCGAGACCGGCGTCCGCGACCGCGCGAGCTACCTGCTCGAGCAGGGCAAGATCCGGCTGATCCTCACCACGCCGATGGGCCCGGAGGGGGAGATCGCCGCGCACATCGCCAGGCACGGCGACGGCGTCCGCGACATGGCCTTTTGGGTGGACGACTGCCGCGACGCGCACAAGAAGGCGATCGAGCGCGGGGCCGTCTCGGTGCAGGAGCCGACCGTCCTGAAGGACGAGAACGGCGAGGTGGTGATCGCGGGCATCCGCACCTACGGCGACACCATCCACTCGATCGTCGAGCGGCGGAACTACCAGGGGCTCTTCATGCCGGGCTACGTGCCCGCGTCATCCCCCTTCGAGCCGGCCCCCGTCGGGCTCAAGTACGTCGACCACTGCGTCGGCAACGTCGAGCTCGGCAGGATGAACCACTGGGTCGAGTTCTACTCGCGCGTGCTCGGATTCTTCAACCTGCTTTCGTTCGACGACAAGACCATCAGCACCGAGTACTCGGCGCTGATGTCGAAGGTGATGAGCAACGGCAACGGCCGGATCAAGTTCCCGATCAACGAGCCGGCGCAGGGGAAGAAGAAGTCGCAGATCGACGAGTACCTCGACTTCTACCGCGGCCCCGGCGTGCAGCACATCGCCGTCGCGACCGACGACATCATCGGCACCGTGCGCACGCTCAAGTCGCGCGGCATCGAGTTCCTGCACATCCCGCGCGAGTACTACGAGACCGTGCTCGACCGCGTGGGGAAGATCGACGAGGAGATCGCGCCGCTCGCCGAGCTCGGCATCCTCGTCGACCGCGACGACGAGGGCTACCTGCTGCAGATCTTCACCAAGCCGGTGCAGGACCGGCCGACCCTCTTCTTCGAGATCATCCAGCGCAAGGGCGCGAAGAGCTTCGGCGCCGGCAACTTCAAGGCGCTCTTCGAGTCGATCGAGCGCGAGCAGGCGAAGCGGGGGAACCTGTAATGCCGTTCTACCACACGCTGGGGCGCATCCCGCGGAAGCGGCACATCGCCTTCCGCCGCCCCGACGGCGGCCTGTACAACGAGCAGCTCGTCGGCATCGAGGGCTTCACGGGGCCGTCGGCGCTGCTCTACCACGTCCATCCGCCCACGATGGTGAAGGCCGTGCGTCGCATGGCCGAGACGCCCTATGTCGCCGACGGCGACCACGCGCTGCGCCATCGGCACTTCAGGACCGCGCCGATCGCGCGCGGCGGGTCGCCCACGCTCGACCGCATCCCGATCCTCTTCAACAAGGAGATCGCGATGCTCTACTGCGCCCCCGACAAGCAGGATGAGCACTTCTACCGGAACGCGCAGGGCGACGAGGTGGTGTACGTCGCCGAGGGAGAGGGGACGCTCGAGACGCAGTACGGCGACCTGCCGATCCTGCAGGGCGACTACCTGGTGATCCACCGGCACATCCTGCACCGCTACCGCTTCACGAAGCCCGCCAAGCTCCTCGTGATGGAGAGCCGCGGCCACGTCCGCCCGCCCAAGCGCTACCTCAACAACGTGGGCCAGCACGTCGAGGGCGCGCCGTACAGCGAGCGCGACATCCGCGTGCCGCGCGAGCTGCGCACGCACGAGGAGAAGGGCGACTTCCCGGTGATCATCAAGCAGTACGACGGGCTCAACGAGCTCATCCTCGACCATCACCCGCTCGACGTGGTCGGCTGGGACGGGCAGTTCTATCCGTGGGCGTTCAACATCCACGACTTCGAGCCGATCGTCGGGCGGGTGCACCAGCCGCCGCCGGTGCACCAGACCTTCCAGGGCGACGGGTTCGTGATCTGCTCGTTCTGCCCGCGCCCGTACGACTTCCACCCGGAAGCGATCCCTGCGCCCTACAACCACAGCAACGTGGACTCGGACGAGGTGCTCTTCTACGCGTCGAGCGAGTTCATGAGCCGGAAGGGGATCGAGTACGGGAGCATCACGCACCATCCCGACGGCATCCCGCACGGGCCGCACCCGGGCCGCTACGAGGGCAGCATCGGCATGACGCACACCAACGAGCTCGCCGTGATGATGGACTCGTTCCGTCCGCTGAAGGTGGCGAGGGCGATCCTGCCGTACGAGGACCCGAAGTACATGTACTCGTGGATCGAGGGTGGCGGGCCGGGCTTCGCGCCGCCGACCTCGTGACCGCGGGAGGCGGTGCGTCCGCGGAGCGGCTGATCGCGATGGCCGACCTCGCCCCGCAGCAGCGCCACGCCTGGCTCACGCCGCTCATCGCGCCGCGGCCGATCGCGTTCGTGAGCACGGTGAGCGCCGCCGGCGCCGGCAACCTCGCGCCCTTCTCGTTCTTCGTGATGGGCGGCCAGAACCCGCAGTCGATCGCGTTCTGCCCCGTCGCCGACCGGGAAGGGAGGCCCAAGGACACGCTGCGCAACGTGATGGAGACCGGCGAGTTCACGGTCAGCGTGGTCTCGCGCGAGATGGCGGAGCGCGTGAACGCGACGTCGGCGCCCTATCCGCCCGACGTCGACGAGTTCGACGCCGTCGGCTTCACCCGCGCGCCGTCGGTGCTCGTGAAGCCGCCCTACGTGCGCGAATCGCCCGCGTCACTCGAGTGCAAGGTGTTCCAGGTCGTGCCGCACGGGAGCGGACCGCAGCACTCGACCTGGGTGATCGGCGAGGTGCTCGCGCTCCACGTGCGCGACGACGTGCTCGGCGAGGACGGGCTGCCCGACACCGCGAAGGTGCATCCCGCCGCGCGCATGGGTCGGCAGGAGTGGGCGCACGTGAACGCCGAGAACATGTTCGTGCTCGTCCGGCCGACGTCGGTGCCGGAGGGACAGAAGCCCGCCGCACGCCGGACGCTGGGCCAGTAGCGGCTACTCCCAGTCCTTCCCGGTCGGCCACATCTCGACCTGCTCGCCGACGCCGCTCGCGCCGGTCTCGGGCGGGAATCCCACCTCGTCGCAGAGCCGCTCGAATCGCGACTTGAAGGCCGCCGCGTACGCGCGCGAGACCGACTGGCCGTTCCCGTAGTGCCGCACGTAGCGCGCGTGCAGCTCGGGCCGGTTCGCGGCGAGCCAGGGATAGAGGGTCGCGCGCGTGGCCGCACCCATGCGCAGCGTGCCGTAGCGCGTCCATCGCGCGCCGTGCGCGACTGCCGCGGCGAGCAGCGTGCGCAGCCCGCGCTCGTCGTCGTTGATCCCTGGGAGGATCGGCGCGGCGAGCAGCCCGACGCGCACGCCCACGGCGGCGAGCGCCGCCATCGCCTTGAGCCGCGCCCGCGGGACCGGCGTGCGCGGTTCCATCCGGCGCAGCAGCGGACCGTCCGCCGACGCGAGCGAGATGCTCACGGTGACGTCGTGACGCTTCGCGAGCGCGCCGAGCAGCGGTGCGTCGCGCATCACGAGCGCGGACTTCGTGATCAGGCCGACGCGCAGGCCCTCGTGCTTGAGGAACACCTCGAGAAGGCGGCGCGTGAGCCCGAAGCGCCGTTCCGCCGGCTGGTACGGATCGGTCGCGGTGCCGAAGAGGACGCGACAGCCGTTGAGCCGCGCCTTCGGCAGCTCGCGTGCGAGCACGAACTCGGCGCCTTCCTTCACGATGATGCGCCGCTCGAACGCCGTCGTCGCGGGCAGCCCCGAGATCTCGACGGCGGTCTCGGCGCCGCGCGCGATCGCGCGCTCCACCGTCCATCGGTGCGTCTCGCGCGCGTAGCAGTACGCGCATCCGAACTCGCATCCGATGTACGGGTTCACCGACCAGAAGGGCATGTGCGTGGCGGCGGTGGAGTTCAGCACCCCACGCGGCGGCACGGCGAGGTACCGCGTCTCGCCCGTTTCGCCGACTGCCGAGCCGTCGCGTCGCCGCGCGAGCTGCACCCACTCCTCCGCTGCCCCCATCCCGCCTCCAGAGCGAGACCGAAGATACACCGAAGCAGGGGCGCACAGCAAGCGCGGACGAGGTCTGGGAAACACGGAGGGCCAAGGCGCGATGGCCTTGGCCCTCGTTGCACCGTCCCCGGAGGATCGCGGCGGCATTGCCGGGGGAGCAAGCGGCGGCTCCCGGTTTCCGGGTCGGTGTCGGCTCAGGTGCGTCGCCTGCCACCTGACCGTGTATCCCGCACGGCGGCGGGTTAAAGCAGCGGGTCAGCGCGCACTCGGCCTTGGCGCTTGGCTCCTTCCGCGGATGGAGAACCGGGACCAGTTGCCCGATCCGCTTCCGGCTTCGCGTTGGCGTCGCCCTCACTCTGCATCGCGAGTATTCACCCGCGTCCCGCGGCGCGCAATAGCGAGAAATCCGACAGCGGCGTCATCGTTTGACCATGCGCGCACGGTCGCGACAGCGCCGGGGAAGACGCATGCGCGAACGTGCATGCACGCGCGCATACCGCCTGCCGTTACGGCGTGCGCGGCGTGAGGCTGACGTTGAAGACGCGATCGCCACCCTGCAGCGCGAGCTGCGTCCGCGCCGTGTCGAAGCCTGCGCGCACGGTCGTCAGCATGCCGGAACCTTGTCGAAGGTTCTGCAGCGTGTACGAGCCGTCCGAGCGCGTCATCCACACGGTCGAATCGATCGACACGAACGCGCTCTCCACGACGGCGCCCGTGCGCGCGTTGCGCACGACGCCGCGCAGGTGCGTGACGAGCGGCGGCGGCGGCGCGGTGAGGCCGGGATCGTAGCCGTCGTGCTTGCTCGGCTGCGGGCCGATGCAGCCACCGACCACGACGGTCGCGGCACCGGCGACGCAGAGCAGGGCACGCACCTTAGATTGTCCGAGGCTCACGATACGACTCCCTCAAGGCTCACGATGCGCTTCACGTCCCGCTTCGATACCCTACCAGTATATCCGCTCGCCACCATCCCGCAAAAGAAGCGGGAACTCATCGAGCGGGGGGTGGACGTCATCGATCTCGGGGCGGGGGATGCCGACCTGCCGGCCCCGCCGGCCGCCGCCGCGGCCCTCGAGGCCGCCGCGGACGACCCCGCGATGAGCCGCTACGGCTTCGGCCTCGGCCTGCCCGCGTATCGGCAGGCCGTCGCGGCGTGGATGGAGAAGCGCTTCGGCCATCGCTTCGATCCGATGAAGGAGGTCGTGCCGCTCATCGGCTCCAAGGAGGGCATCGCGCACCTCTGCTTCGCCTACCTGCAGAAGGGCGATGTCGCAATCATCCCCGACCCGGGCTACCTCGCCTACCTGGGCGGCACGCTGCTCGGCGAGGCCGAGGCGTACCTCTATCCGCTCACGCCGCGCACGCAGTTCCTCGTCGATCTCGACGAGATCCCGGCCGACGTGATGAAGCGGACGAAGCTCCTCTTCCTCAACTACCCGAACAACCCGACGGCCGCGATCGCGCCGCGCGAGTATCTCGAGAAGGTCGTTGCGCGCTGCAAGGAACTGGGCATCCTCCTGGTGTACGACAACGCGTACTCGGAGATGACCTTCGACGGCTACGTCGCGCCGAGCATCTTCGACATCCCGGGGGCGCGCGACGTGGCGATCGAGTTCCACTCGCTGTCGAAGACCTACAACATGACCGGCTGGCGCTGCGGCTGGGCGTGCGGCAACGCGACCGCGGTCGGCGCGCTCGCGAAGGTGAAGAGCTTCATGGACACGGGGCAGTTCCTCGCCGTCCAGGCGGCCGGCGTGGCCGCGCTCGAGTCGTGGGAGACCTGGGTCCCCAAGAACGTCGCGGTCTTCAAGGAGCGTCGCGACGCGGCCGTGGCCGCCTTCCGCGCGAACGGCTTCCCGGTCGAGGCGCCGAAGGCCTCGATGTACCTCTGGGTGCCGCTGCCGAAGGGGATCGCGTCGATGGAGTTCCACGAGCGGCTGATGCAGGAGGAAGGCGTGATCGCGCTCGCCGGCAAGGCGCTCGGCGCCGGCGGCGAAGGGTTCTTCCGCGTCTCGTTCATCACGAGCCCGGCGCGGATCACCGAGGCGGCGCAGCGCGCGGGCCGGCTCCTCAAGCGCATGACCGGCTGATGCGCGCGCTGTCGCTCCTCCTCGTGCTGGTGGCCTGCCGCGCCTCGGCGACAGGGGAGGCGCGCCGCACGCGTGACGTGCCGATCGGGGCCGGCCTCTCGATCGCCGCCGGCCCGATGATCGTCGACCTGCCCGCCGAGCAGGGCTATCGCTTCGTCGCGCCGAACGAGATCGTGATCGCCGCGACGTCGGAGGACATCGCGAGTTCCGGGGGCGCGAGCGTCCTGCCGATGCGAGACGCCATCGCGACCGTCCTGCACAGCCAGGGATGGCGCGACGTCGGCGACTCGGCGGACTACGACATCACGGTCTTCGAGGTCGCCCGCACGGGGTTCCGCCGCGAGGAACGCACCGAGAAGATCTCGACGGCGACGAGCGGTCTGCGCCGGTGCGACCAGAGCCGGAGCGGACAGCCGGCGAGCTCCTGCACCGTGGATGAGCCGGTCACCGAGCGCACGTATTCGATCGGCGTACCGATCGTGACGCGTGGCACCGTCGTGGTGATCCGGCGACGCGACGACGGCGCGCAGCGCCTGTGGCAGCTCGAGCCCGGCAACGACGAGCGCGGCAAGGCGATCGTCGCGCGCGACCTCCTCCGGCTGCTCGCCGCTCAGGGTCGCTGAACGCCGCCGCCCGGCCGCGGGATCACGCGCCCGCCGAGCATCACGAAGCGCACGCGCTGCACCGCGGTGATGTCGGCGACGGGGTCGCCCTCCACCGCGACGAGGTCGGCGACGAAGCCCGGCTTGAGCGTGCCGAGGCTATCCGCGAGGCCGAGTGCACGCGCGGCGAGCGAGGTCGCGCCGATGATCGCGTCCATCGGCGGCTGGCCCGTCTCGCGCACGCGCGCGAGGATCTCCCGCGCGTTCTGCCCATGCGCGCCGGCCACGGCATCGGTCCCCATCACGAGCCGGAGACCCGGCACCTGCCGCGCCGCCGTGAAGAGCGCGCGGTTCTTCGGCACCACGTCCTCCATGAACTTGAAGCCCTCGGCCGTGAAGTTGCCGACGCCGACGAAGCGGTCGCGGTTCTCCAGGTAGTTCTGGATGACGAGCCCGATGTTCGGCTCGAAGAACGTCCCCTTCGCCGCCATCAGCTGCAGCTCGGCCGGCCCCACCTGCGTGCCGTGCGTGACCGCGGTGCATCCGGCGTTCACGGCAGCGCGGACCGCGCTCGCGGCGTGCGCGTGCACCCAGCTGCGCAGGCCGAGCTTCCGCGCCTCGTCGCAGGCGGCGAGGATCTGCTCGTCGGTGAGCGTCTGGCCGCCGCCGTCGCGGATGCTCTTCGACGCGAAGATCTTGATCACGTCGGCGCCCATCGCGGCGGTCTCGCGCACCCACGCGCGGATCTGCTCCGGCGTCCGCGAGGTGTCGTTGAACTGCCGGACCGCGGTGAGGATGCGCGGCCCGTCGCCGCGGCCGGCGCGGATCGCGTCGCGGAGGTCGAGGTCGATGGCCGCGCCGAGGCTCTGCACGGTGGTGAAGCCGGCGTCGATCGTCGCGCGCGCGATCGCGAGCGCCGCCGTCAGCCGCTGTTCCGGCGTCTCGCCGCGCGTGTTCGCGCGGCCGTCGGCGCCGAAGTGGCCGTCGATGTGGACGTGCGTGTCCATCAGGCCCGGCAGCACCGTGTACGCCGAGAGGTCGTGCGTCACGGCGCTCCCCGCGCGCCACGGCGCGATGCCGGTGATGCGCGTGCCGTCGATCGTGAGGACGACATCGCGCTGCGTGCCGCCCGCGCCGTCGATGAGTCGGCCCGCGCGGATGGTCGTCGCGGCGGGCGCCGGCATCGGCGTGCGGCGCGGGGCGCCGAGCGTGGCGATGGCCAGCGCCGGCAGCACGAAGAGGGCGGCGCGTGCCGCGAAGCGGCGTGGCTGGCGCGAAAGGGCGGGGGGCATCGGCGGCCTCGGGTCGGGTCGCGGGGAATGTGGGTGCGCCCGCGCTCGCTCGCCATCGGGCCGCGGGCTATCATCTGCGCATGAGCCCCGACCGCCGCGAGTTCCTCCGCGATGCCGCGATCACCGTCGTGGCGGCTGCGGGCACTGACACCGCCGCGAGCGTCCAGCGGGCGCCGGCGCAGGGCGCTCCCGCGCAGGGCGATCGCACGCAGGGTGCTCGCGCGCCCGCCGGAGCGGCACCGCCGACCGCGCAGCCCGCGCCGCGCGTGCTCGATGCCGCGCTCCTCGCCGCGGTCGGCGAAGCGGTGCTTCCCGAGTCCCTCGGCGCGACCGGTCGCGCCGCGGCGGTCGCGGCCTTCTCGCGATGGGTCGAGGGCTACCGTCCGGTGTCGGAGGAGATGCACGGCTACGGCGACGCAGAGATCACCTTCACGCCGCCCGACCCCGCTCCCGGATGGCACGCGCAGCTCACCGCGCTCGACCTGCTCGCGCGCCGCAAGCATCGCCGTGCCTTCGGGCGGCTGGGTGTGCCGTTGCGTCGCGAGGTGCTCGCGACCGCGATCGGCCGCGGCGGCGCCGCGCGGCTGCCTTCGTCGCCGCTCGACGCGGGACACGTGGCCGTCGCGCTGATGGCGCACTGGGCGTCGTCGAGCGAAGCGGTGGACCTCGCGTACGAGGCGCGCATCGCCCGCGAGAACTGCCGGCTCCTGTCCGAGACGTCGCGCCAGCCGCTGCCGCTCGCGGGCGGAGGGGCGCCGTGAGCGCGCCGCGCCGCCTCGAGGCGGACATCGTCATCATCGGCGCCGGCATCACCGCGGCGATGATGGCCGAGAAGCTCGCGGCCGAGTCGCGGGCGAGCATCCTCGTCATCGAGGCCGGCGGACCGAGCGTGCCGCTGCGTGAGCGCGCGATCCGCCGCGCGCGCTGGCGCGACTACGGCGAGACGCCGTGGCCGAACGACCATCTCGACGACCAGAACGCGCTGGGCGCGGCGTACGGATTCTCGCCCTCGATGAACGTCGGCGGACTCGCGATGCACTGGGGCGGCGTCACGCCGCGCTATTCGCCGGAGGACTTCCGCCTGCGTTCGCTCTACGGCGTCGGCGACGACTGGCCGATCTCGTACGACGACCTCGACCCCTTCTACCAGGAAGCCGAGGAGCGGATGGGGATCTCGGGCGAGCAGGGGCCGCCCGCGATGGATCCGCGCGGCAGGCCGTTCCCGATGCCCGCGCTGCCGCTGAGCCACAACCTGCAGCAGCTGAAGGAGTGGACCGCGAAGGCCGGCATCACGATGTGGAGCCAGCCGAGCGCGAAGAACTCCGTGCCATACCACGGACGGGCGACCTGCCAGCGCTGCGACACCTGCTATCCCGTCTGCCCCACCGGCGCGAAGTACTCGCCCGACTTCTCCTTCGACGCGCTCGTGAAGGCGGGCCGGATCGCGCTCGTCACCGACCTGCTCGTGCGCCGGCTGCACGCCGACACGCGCACGGGGCGCGTCACGCACGCGACCGGGAACCACTCGCGGCGGACGGCGGAGGAGGCGGAGATCCACGCGCGCACCTTCGTGCTCGCGGCGGGATTCACGTGGAGCCCGCACTTGCTGCTGCTGTCGACGAGCAGCGCCTTCCCCGCGGGGCTCGCGAACCGGAGCGGGCTCGTCGGCAAGTACCTCTGCGGCCATCGCAACATCGCGGCGCAGGTGCGGCTGCCGATGAAGCTCTTTCCCGGCGTGAATGCGCAGCACTCGCTCGTCACGAAGCAGTTCATGCGGCCCGGCGCGCAGGAGCGCTACCTGCGGCACGACCTGCGCGTGTGGGAGTCGGCGTTCGGGCAGGAGCCGCGGCTCCGCGGCGACGACGGCGCGCTCCTCTTCGGCGACGCGATGCTCGCCGACTGGCGCGGGCGCACGGCGAAGGGGACGGCGCGCGTGCGCGCCTACTACGACGTGCTGCCGTCGCGCGAGAGCGAACTCACGCTCGACGGCGCGATGCGGAACGCGTGGGGCGACCCGATGCCGCGCCTTGCGTTCCGTGATGCGCCCGAGTCGGTCGCGCTGCGGCCCTGGCAGGAGGAGCAGCTGCGCGAGCTCTTCCGGCGGATGGCCCGCGCCGGCGACGGCGAGGTGATCTCGAACCAATCCGCCGCCGGCGACATCGGGCAGGAGCACCCCGGCGGCGGCTGCCGGATGGGGAACGACCCCGCGACGAGCGTCGTCGACCGGCACGGGCGCGCGCACGGCCACGAGAACCTGTTCGTCGCCGGCGCGCCGACCAACGTCACCGCCAGCTGCTGCAACGGCACGCTCACCTTCGCCGCGCTCGGCCTGATGACGGCGGCGGAAGTGGGCCGCGGGTTCCCCTCGCGCGGCTGACGTCTCGGCGCGAGTGCGCCGCCCGGTGCGACAGTTCGCCTGAGCGCCCCGCGCGTCCGGCACGTACTACCTTTGATGGCTCGCGCGCCGTGATCCGGGCGCGCTCCTCCCTTCCACTCCGCCCGCGTCCCGATGCGCCGACCGCTCCTCGCCCTCCTGCTGCTCGCCCCGGCCGCGCTCCCCGCGCAGCGCGCGATGCAGCCGAACGACTGGCACCGCGTGACCACCCTCTCGCAGCCGGCGATGTCGCCCGACGGCAAGCTCGTCGCGTTCACGGTGACGACCGTCGTCGAGCGCGAGAACCGCCGCCACTCCGAGGTGTGGGTCGTGCCGACCGCCGGCGGCGAGCCGGCGCGTTACACCGCGCCGGCCACCGAGAGCTCGAACCCGAACTTCTCGCAGGACGGGAAGTGGCTCTTCTTCTCGTCGCAGCGCGCGGGCGGCAGCGGCAACACGTGGGCGATCCGCATGGACGCGCCCGGCGGCGAGGCCACGCAGGTCCCCGACTATCCGAGTGGCTCGTGGCCGCGGGACAATCGGTTCGCGGTGTTCACGGGCGCGGCGGAGGGCGAGGGCGCGCCGATGGCCGCGGGCAACGGCGGCAGCGCCGGCACCCGCAGCGAGGATCCGTACGCGCGCATGCAGCCGATGGCGCGCCCGCCGTTCGGTGCGATCACCAAGCCGGTGGACCCGGCGCGCTTCGACGGCCGCCACATCACCGAGACGCGCTACAAGGCGAACGGCGCCGGCTTCCTGCCCGGCCCGCGCACGGCGCGCGTGATCCGTCCGCAGCAGCTCTTCACGCAGGTGCCCGGCGCGAAGCGCGTGCAGGTCACGACGACCGCGTACTCCCACCGTTCGCCGGTCGTCTCGCCCGACGGCAAGTGGGTCGCCTTCGTCGCCGACGCCGACCTGCGCCCCGACTCGGTCGTGACCGCGCTCGCCGACTCGATCGCGCTGCTGCCCTACGACGCCGCGCGCGACGAGGTGGACCGCAACGAGAGCGACATCTACGTCATCCCGGTCGCCGGCGGTGCGCCGCGCAAGGTGGCCACGCTGCCGGGCGCCGAGAGCGACCTGAACTGGTCGCCCGACGGCAAGCGGCTCGCCTACATCGCGCGCCCCGGGCGCGTGAAGCAGGCGACGCTGAACGTGCTCGACGTCGCGACCGGCGCCGTGACGCCGCTCGCGCGCACCTGGCGCTACGAGCCGAACGGCATCGAATGGCTGCCGGCCGGCGACATCGCCGTGTGGGCCGACATCGGCGGCTCGAGCGCGCTCTACATGGTGAACCCGCGCGACGGCCAGCTCCGCGAGTCCCTCGGCGGCCGCCGCAAGATGAACGGCTTCTCGTTCGATGGCGCGGGCCGCCAGGTCGCGTACGTCTCGACCAGCGTCAACAAGCCGACCGAGCTCTACATCGCCGGCGCCGACGGCAAGGGCGAGCGCCGCGTCACCTCGTTCAACGACGCGCTCAACAAGGACGTCGCGTGGAGCGACGCCGAGCGCTTCACGTACACGTCGGTCGGCGACGTCGAGATCGAGGGCTGGCTGATGAAGCCCTTCGGCTACGTCGAGGGCCGCAAGTACCCGCTGGTGCTCTACATCCACGGCGGTCCGCACTCACAGTACGGCGAGCAGTGGTTCGACGAGACGCAGAACCTCGCCGCGGCCGGCTTCATGGTGCTCTACACGAACCCGCGCGGCTCGAGCGGCTACGGCGCCGACTTCACCTTCGCGACCCGCGGCCGCTGGTTCGCCGAGGACTATCAGGACCTGATGAAGGCGGTGGACATCGCGGCCGCGCGTGCCGACGTCGACTCGACGCGGATGGGCGTGACCGGCGGGTCGTACGGCGGCGTGATGACGGCCTGGGTGACGGTGAAGACCGACCGCTTCAAGGCCGCGCAGGCCGACCGCATGATCTCCAACTGGTGGTCCTGGTACGGCACGTCGGACGCGCAGGGCCTGACGGAGTTCGAGTTCTACGGGCGCCCGCAGGACAACCCGGCGATGTACGACTCGCTCTCGCCGATCCGCTACGTGCGCAAGGTCAAGACGCCGACGCTGATGGTGCAGAGCGAGGAGGACCACCGCACGCCGATGACCGACGCCGAGCAGTGGTTCGCCGCGCTCAAGCGGCAGGGGGTGCCGGTCGAGTTCGTCCGCTACCCGCGCTCGACGCACGACCTGTCGCGCACCGGCGAGCCGTGGCTCCTCGTCGACCGGCTCGGGCGGCTCCGCGACTGGTTCCAGTACTGGCTGAAACCGTAGAGCGGCAGACATGAGATGTGAGAAGGGAGATGTGAGAGAGCGGACGCCGCGTCTCACATCTCCCTTCTTACATCTCAATCTTACATCTCACATCTGCGGCTGTATCTGTCCGCCTTTCATCACGAGCCGGACTCGCCGCAGCGCCCCGACCTCGCGCGCCGGATCCCCCTCGACCGCGACCAGGTCGGCGAGCAGCCCCTCCCGCACCTCTCCCCGGTCGGCGAGCGAGAACAACCGCGCGTTGACCGACGTCGCCGAGCGCAGCGCCGCCGCGGGCGTCATCCCGTACTCCACCATCAGCTCGGCCTCCCACGCGTTCGTGCCGTGCGCGTAGACTCCCGCGTCGCCGCCCATGCAGAGCGCGACGCCTGATTCCATCGCGAGCCGGAACGACGCGCGCTTCGCCAGCATCCGCGCCGTCGGCGCATCGCCCGGCTTCCAGCCCGCCTGCCGCGCCGTCGCCTCCACCGCCGCGAGCGTGGCGCAGTAGCCGACGCCCTTCGCCGCCATGTCGCGGAAGGCCTCCGCCGTCCCGCCGTCGCCGTGCTCGATCATCGCGACGCCGGCGGCGATCGCGTTGCGCATCCCCTGGTCGGTCGCCGCGTGCGCGACGACCTTCCGCCCGCTCGCCGCGGCGGTCGCGACGAGCGCGCGCAGTTCGTCCACCGTGAAGGTCGGACGCGCCTCGCCGTTCGGTCCCCAGCGATAGTCGGCGTAGACCTTCACCCAGTCGGCGCCGTGGCCGATCTGCTCGCGCGCGGCGCGCGTGAGTCCCTCGACGCCGTCCGCCTCCTGCGCGCCCTGCGGCACCTCCCACTCGCTCGCGTAGCCCTTCGGCCCGTAGCTCCCCGTGGCGACGATCGCGCGCGACGAGAT
>CAZIDS010000046.1:0-14307 GCA_964537945.1 uncultured Gemmatimonas sp.
TCCCGACGAACGTCATCTCGATCACCGACGGCCAGATCTTCCTCGAGTCCGACCTGTTCTTCGCCGGCGTCCGCCCGGCGATCAACGTCGGCATCTCGGTGTCGCGCGTCGGCGGTTCGGCGCAGATCAAGGCGATGAAGTCGGTCGCCGGCCGCCTCCGGCTCGACCTCGCGCAGTACCGCGAGCTCGAGGCCTTCGCGGCCTTCGCGTCCGACCTCGACGCGGCGACCAAGCGCCAGCTCGAGCGCGGCGCCCGCACGGTCGAGGTCCTCAAGCAGGGCCAGTACCAGCCGATGCCGGTCGAGCAGCAGGTGATGATCATCTTCGCGGTCTCCAACGGCTACATCGACGACGTCGACGTGGCGAAGGTCCGCGACTGGGAGGCCGGGTTCCACGCCTACATGAAGGCGCAGTTCCCGAACCTCGGCGAGGCGATCCGCAAGGAGAAGGTCGTCTCGAAGGAGAACGAGGCCGAGCTCCGCCGGGCGATCGAAGCCTACAAGAAGAGCCGATAGAGGCTGAAGGCTGAAGGAAGCGCGGCCGTACGGCCGCGCCTCCGTAGACCTTCGACTTTCATCCGACCGCACCCGAAGACATGGCCAAAGGACGAGAACTGAAGGGTCGCATCAAGTCCGTCGAGAACACGCGCAAGATCACGCGCACGATGGAGATGGTCGCGACGTCGAAGATGAAGCGGGCCCAGGACCGCGTCGTCGCCGCGCGCCCGTACGCGCGCGCGCTCGGCGACGTGATCGCGAGCCTGTACAACCCGGACCTGGCGGAGCGCTTCCCGCTCCTCCGGCAGCCGGCGAAGGAGGCCCGCGCCGCGGTCATCCTCCTGACGTCGAACCGCGGCCTCGCCGGCGCCTTCAACGCGAACCTGATCAAGGAAGCCCGCGCGCTCCTCGCGCGGCTCGAGGGCGCGGGCACGCAGGTGGAGCTCCACGTCGTCGGCAAGAAGGGCATCGGCTACTTCAAGTACATCGGCCGCGCGATGGCCGAGCAGCGCACCGACATCACCGACAAGCCGACGGCGGCCGACGCCGCTTCGCTCGTCGAGTCGCTGATGGCGCGCTTCATCGGCGGTGAGCTCGACGCGGTCTATGTCGTCGGCTCGCGCTTCAACTCGGTGCTCTCCACGCCGCCGACCGCCGACCGGGTGCTGCCGGTGCAGCCGCCGGCCGCGAAGGGCGGGCAGAAGGACTATCTGCTGTATCCCTCGGCCGAGGCGATCCTCACCGAGCTCCTGCCTTCGTACGTGCGCAATGCGGTCTACCGCGCGCTCGTCGAGACGGTCGCGGCCGAGCAGGCCGCGCGCCGCACGGCGATGAAGAACGCCACCGACAACGCTGGCGAGATGCTGCAACTCCTCCGTCGCACCTACAACCGCGCCCGCCAGGCGCAGATCACGCAGGAGATCGCCGAGATCGTCGGCGGTGCCTCTGCGCTCCAGGGCTGACCACAATGACTACCGCCACCGCTCCCAACACCATCGGCAAGATCGTCCAGGTCATCGGGCCGGTCATCGACGTCGAGTTCGAGGCCGAGCAGCTCCCCGAGCTCTACAACGCCCTCGAGATCAAGGCGCGCACCGAGTCGGGCCAGGACGTCCGCGTCGTCGCCGAGGTGCAGCAGCACATCGGCCGCAACCAGGTCCGCGCCGTCGCGATGAGCACGACCGACGCCGTCGTCCGCGGCATGGCCGTGCGCGACACCGGCGCCGCGATCGCGGTCCCGGTCGGCAGCGCCGCCCTCGGCCGCATCCTCAACGTGCTCGGCGAGCCGGTCGACATGGGCGCCGACATCCCGGCCTCGGTCGAGCGTTGGCCGATCCACCGCAAGCGCCCCGACTTCGTCAACCTCGAGCCCAAGACCGAGATCTTCGAGACGGGCATCAAGGTCATCGACCTCATCGCCCCGTTCGTGAAGGGTGGCAAGATCGGGCTCTTCGGCGGCGCCGGCGTCGGCAAGACGGTCGTCATCCAGGAGCTCATCAACAACGTCGCGAAGGCGCACGGCGGCAAGTCGGTCTTCTGCGGCGTCGGCGAGCGCACCCGTGAGGGGAACGACCTCTACCTCGAGTTCAAGGAAGCGGGCATCCTCGACAAGGTCGCGCTGATCTACGGCCAGATGAACGAGCCGCCGGGTGCGCGCCTCCGCGTCGGCCTCGCCGGCCTCACCGTGGCCGAGTACTTCCGCGACCAGGAGAAGGCGGACGTCCTCGTCTTCATCGACAACATCTTCCGCTTCACGCAGGCCGGCTCGGAGGTGTCGGCGCTCCTCGGCCGCATGCCGAGCGCCGTGGGCTACCAGCCGACTCTCGCGACCGAGATGGGCGAGCTCCAGGAGCGCATCACCTCGACCCGCGACGGCTCGATCACGTCGGTGCAGGCGATCTACGTGCCGGCCGACGACATCACCGACCCGGCGCCGGCCACCGCGTTCGCGCACCTCGACGCGACCGTCGTGCTCTCGCGCGCGATCACCGAGCTCGGCATCTACCCCGCGGTCGACCCGCTCGCGTCGGGCAGCCGCATCCTCGACCCGCAATTCGTCGGCGAGCGCCACTACAAGGCGGCGACGGCGGTCCAGCGCATCCTGCAGCGCTACAAGGAGCTCCAGGACATCATCGCGATCCTCGGCATGGACGAGCTCTCGGAAGACGACAAGAAGATCGTCGGCCGTGCGCGCCGCATCCAGCGCTTCATGTCGCAGCCCTTCTCGGTCGCCGAGCAGTTCACCGGCCGCCCGGGCAAGTTCGTGAAGCTCGACGAGACGATCAGCTCGTTCGAGCGCCTCGTCGCCGGCGAGTTCGACCACCTGCCGGAGCAGGCGTTCTTCATGGCCGGCGGGATCGACGACGTCGTCGAGAACGCCAAGGCGCTCCAGGGCTGACCATGGCCGGCACGCTGAAGGTCTCGGTGATCTCCCCCGAGGCGACGCTGTTCGAGGGCGAGGCGCCGTCAGTCGTGGCGCCCGCCTTCGACGGCGAGGTGGGCATCCTCCCGATGCACGCGCCGATGGTCACCACGCTCGGTTCCGGCGTGCTGCGCGTCGGCAGCGACACGCGCTTCCGGGTCGAGGGCGGATTCCTGCAGGTGGTCGACGACGTCGTGCGCGTCGTCACGGAGAAGGCCGCCAAGCTGTAGCAGACCTCCGCGGAACTGAAACCGGTTCGATCGGGTATTCGTCCTTAGACGGGCGCTGCGCAGGGCGCGGCGCCCGTCGTCCGCTGCGGCGGCCCCGCCGTCGCCCCCACATCTCGCTCCACCAAGGAAGGTCCGACATGCTTCGTCGCATCGCCGGTCTCGGCGCCCTCGCCGTCGTCCTCGCCGCGCCGCTGAACGCGCAGGCCTACGCGTACCCCTCGCTGCAGCCGTCCCGCATCGCCGAGCGCGAGTACAACTTCGCGCTCGCCGACTTCGACGGCGGCACCGGCATCATCTTCCAGTGGCGGGAGGGCCTCGGCAACCCGAAGCTCCAGTTCACGCTCGACGCCGGCTTCGCCGATCTCGATGCCGCGAACACCGACACGCGCCTCATCATCGGCGGCGGGCTGGCGTACCAGCTCACCAGCGCGACCACCGACCAGCCGTTCGACATCGTCCTCGCCGGCGGCCTCGGCCTCTCGACGGGCGACGACCTGACGACGCTCCGCGTGCCCTTCGGCGCCGCGATCGGCCACCGCTTCCCGCTCGAAGGCACGTTCGCGATCACGCCGTTCGTGCACCCGCGGCTCAGCTACGACCGCGTCTCCTTCAATGGCGCCTCGAACAGCGACACGAACCTGAACGTCGACATCGGCGCGAACTTCGAGCTCAAGCCGCAGATGGCGATCCGCGTCGCGGCCGCCCTCGGCGACGACGATGCCGTCGCGATCTCGTTCGCGTGGTCGCCGCGCGGGCTCCGCAGCAAGTAGTCCGCCCCATCCCGCGACAGACGAAGGGCCGCCCGCGAGGGCGGCCCTTCGTCGTTCGTGCGGTGCGGCGGGGCCACGCCCTCAGCGCCGCGCGCGCAGCCGCCCCGCCTCGACGAGCCCCTCGACGATCCGCGCCGAGTGCTCGGCGGCGCCGAGTCCGTCGCGGACCACGCGGAGCGCGCTCGCTCCGGCGCGCGCGCGCGTGTCGCGCTCGCCGAGCGCGATCGCGATCGCGGCCGCGAGCTCGGCCTCGTCGCCCGCCGCCGCGCCGCCGCGCGCCTCGAGCAGCAGCCCCGCGTCGCGGCTCCCCTGGTGCCGCGGCCCGAAGAGCACCGGCGCGCCGAACGCCGCCGGCTCGAGGACGGAGTGCAGTCCCGCCGAGTGGAACCCGCCGCCGACATAGGCCGCCGTCGCGAGCGCGTAGAGTTCGCCGAGCACGCCCACCCGGTCGACGAGCACGACATCGTGCGACGCGTCCGCGGCCCCGAGCCTCGCGAGCGTGAGCGACGCCCTCTGCGCCCACTCCTCGACCGGCACGAGATGCGAGTCGGTCGGCTCGTGCGGCGCGATGATCAGGCGCGCCGTGGGGAGTTCGGCGCGCACCGCGCGCCACGCCTCGAGCAGCACCTCCTCGTCGGCCGGCCACGTGGATCCGGCGACGAGCGTCGGGCGGTCGCTCGCCAGCGGCGCGAGGAGCGCGCCCGCCCGGTCCACCGACTGCGCGCGCGCCATCACCTGGTCGTAGCGCGTGTCGCCGGCGACGGTGATGCGCTCCGCGCGCACGCCAAGCGTGGCGAGGCGCTCGCCGTCGGCGTGGTCGATCGCGGCGACCGCGTCGAGCGCCGCGTCCGCGTCGCGCAGCAGCGCCTGCGCGACGGCCCCGCTGCGGCCCGACGTCGCGCTCAGCGTGGCCGAGATCATCCCGGTGGAGATCACGCGCGCTGCCGCCGCCTCGACGAGGCGCGGCCAGAGGTCGAGCTTCGCGAAGACCAGCGCCGACGGACGCAGCGCGTCGAGGAGCCGCGCCGCGTTCGACGCCGTGTCGAACGGCAGGTACTCGACGACGTCCACCGCGAGCGCGCGAGCGAATCGCTCCGCGCTCGGGGAGAAGAAGGTGTACACGAGCTGCCAGTCGGGATGCGCGGCGCGGATCCGCTCGAGCACCGGCCGCGCCTGCAGTCCCTCGCCGACCGACGGCGCGTGCATCCAGAGCAGCGGCCGCGCGTCGTCGCGGTGGGACCGTGCCCACGCTTCGAGTCGCCCGAGCGCGCCGTGCCGCGCGCGGATCGCGCGCCAGGCCTTCGCCTCGCCGCCGAGCGGCAGGGCCGAGAGGAGTTCGGCCGTGCCGGCGAGGGCCGCGTAGGGGAGGGAGAGGAGCGGGTGCATCGCGCGGCGCGGCGCGCGGGTCAGGGAGCTCGGCGCGCCGCGGGCTGGGCGGCCGCGGCGATCGCCGCGTCGATCGCGAGCTTGAACGCCTCGTACGGCTGCGCGCCGATCAGCGGCTTCCCGCCGATGAGGAAGCTTGGCGTCGAGCCGACGCCGATGCGCGTCGAACGCTCCATGTCGGCGTCGATGAGCGGGCGCATCTCACCGCTCCGCAGGCAGCGCTGCAGCCGCGCACGATCGAGCTGGAGCGAGCCGGCGAGCGTGTCGAGGAAGGCGCGGACGTCGCGGCTCGCCTTCCACTGATCCTGGGTGCGGAAGAGCGCGTCGGCGACCGGGAAGAAGCGGTCCTGCTCGGCGGCGCACATCGCGACCTCGTGGGTCGCGTAGGCGTTCGGGTGGATCGACGCGATCGGATAGTTGATGTAGGCGATCTGCGCCTTGCCGGTCGCGACGTACTCGCGCTCGATCAGGGGCGCGACCTCGTCGTGCCACTTCTTGCAGAAGGGACACTGGAAGTCGGAGATGACGACGATCCAGACGCCGCCCTGCGGGCCGCGGATGCGGGCCCGGTCGGCATGGGCGACCCGGGCAGCGCGCTCCGCGTCGCCGGCCGCGGCCGCGGGGCCCGCGGCGGAGGGGGTCGGGGCTCGCTGGGCGCGCGCCTTGGCGGGAAGGAGGATGAGCGGGGCGGCGAGGGCGATCGCGGCGGCCCGGGCGGGGAGCGGGAGGCGCTTCATATAGATGGGCGGGAAGGTAAGCGATCGGGGGTCCGGGCGCCGCTTCCCAGAGGGGGAAATAGCTTCTCGCGCGCTTGTGACACCGGAGTAACGGGGGAGGTAGATGGGGGTGGAATCCACGGATTCCGTGTGATTTGGCTCACCATACCCCCGGGGGGTGAATTCGCCGTTCCGGCGATCCCAGGGGCGTATGTGGCGGTGGCCCGCAGGGTTGCGCCCTTCCAAGGGTCGGGGTTACCGTCAGTGGCCTTTGGTATCCCCACTCCCCGTCCGGGAGCGGGGCTCGTGTGCTGGTGCAGTGCCCGTTCGCGGTCACTCGTACGCGGCGGGTCGATGGTCAGGCGACGGCACGTGAGCACGTGACCGTCCGTCGGAAAACCCCTTCACGAGGTATGCTCATGCTGGGACGGAACGGGATGCGGAGGCTCGGCGCCTCCATCCTCGCCTTGGTCCTGTCTCTCACGTCCGTGAACGCGCACGCGCAGGCTGGCGCGACGATCACGGGAACGGTGAAGACGGACGCAGGCCAGCCGCTCTTCGGAGCGAATGTCACCATCGACGCCCTGACGATCTCCGTCGGGTCTTCGGAGGATGGCCGCTACACCATCAACATCCCGGGCGCCCGCATCCGCGGGCAGCAGGTCGTGCTCCGGGCCCGTGCGATCGGCTACGTGCCGATGGTCAAGACCATCACCCTGAACGCCGGCTCGCAGACACAGGACTTCGAGCTGAAGCAGGACGTGAACCGCCTGAGCCAGGTCGTCGTGACCGGCGTGACGGGCGCGACGGAAGTGAAGAAGCTTCCGTTCACGGTGGCGCAGGTGACGGCTGAGGACATGCCGGTGCCGGGCGCGAACCCGCTCTCGCAGCTCCAGGGCAAGGTCCCGGGTGCGAACATCGTGTCGGCCTCGGGCCGTCCGGGTTCGGCGCCGGCGATCATCCTGCGTGGCCCCCAGTCGATCAACGCCGCGGGCCGCGGCCAGGACCCGCTGATCATCGTCGACGGCGTGATCTCGCAGGGCGGCATCCAGGACATCAACCCGCAGGACATCGAGAACGTCGAGGTCGTGAAGGGCGCCGCGGCGTCCTCGCTCTACGGCTCGCGCGCGGGCAACGGCGTCATCCAGATCACCACGCGCTCGGGCAAGAACGCGGGTGAGGGCGTCCGCTTCCGCTCGCAGGTGGAGTACGGCACCTCGTCGATCGAGAACGAGTACCAGTACCCGAAGACGCACTTCATGCTGATGAACGAGGACTACTCTCGTTACTGCGTCGTCGTCGCGGGCTCGCGCGACTGCTCGCGCACGGTGGACCTCGAGGCCGAGACGTACCGCATCAACAACGACTCGATCCTCTTCGCGGCCTCGCCCGCGACGTTCGCGAACGACGCCGGCATCGCCCGCAACCCCGGGGCCCAGAACGGCCGTTCGCTCTACCAGGTGTCGCCGTTCGTGCGCACCTACAACCCGATTCGCCAGATCCTCACCAACGGGCAGACGATCAACTCGACGGTCGACGCGACCGGCCGCGTGGGCCGCACGAACTTCTTCACGTCGGCGAACCAGTTCCGGCAGGAAGGCGCGGTCCGCTTCATGAAGGGGTACACCCGCAACTCGGTACGTCTCAACGTCGACCAGGTGCTCGGCGCCTTCAATTTCGGCGTCCGCACGAACTTCACCGACGCGACGGACTACAACTCGGGCTTCAGCTGGTTCCGCGTGACGCGTCAGCCGGCCAGCTCGAACCTCCTCGCGCGCGACTCGCGCGGCCGCCTCTACATCCGCTCGGTCGCCGTGCAGCAGGGCGCGCAGAACGAGAACCCGGCGTACGTCGCCGAGCAGTTCCAGCCCGTGAACCGCGCCAACCGGTTCCTGGGCCAGGCAACCGCCCGCTGGGCGCCGCTCCTGTGGCTCGACGCCGAGGCGACCTTCGGCTATGACTTCCGTCAGGACCTGCAGGAGACGCAGCGAAACAAGGGCTACCGGATCACGGTCGGCCCGTCGACGGCGACGAACCTCGGCAACGCGAGCCGGAGCTCCGACCGCGCGATGTCGATGAACGCGTCGCTCGACCTGACAGCGCGCCGGAACTGGTTCTCGGACAACCTCTCGTCGCGCCTGACGTTCCGGACGCTCTTCGAGGCGCAGGACAGCCGCGGCCTCGACGTGA
Organism: uncultured Gemmatimonas sp.; assembly: GCA_964537945.1. Classification (GTDB taxonomy): domain Bacteria; phylum Gemmatimonadota; class Gemmatimonadetes; order Gemmatimonadales; family Gemmatimonadaceae; genus Pseudogemmatithrix. The sequence continues at coordinate 8,212 of CAZIDS010000046.1, forward strand.
ACGGCACGGACCTCGTTGTCCCGGGGCTGCGCGACATCTCGGCGACGCGCGCCACGACCAGATCGGGTAACAGCTACATCGAGCAGGTCCGCCAGCTCGGCATGTTCTTGAATCTCGACCTCGACTGGCAGGGCAAGTACATCGCGAGCGGGCTCATCCGCCGCGACGGTGCGTCCCTCTTCGGCGCGGAGCGCCGGTGGCAGACGTACGGCCGCGGCTCGTTCGCCTGGCGCATCAGCGAGGAGTCGTGGTTCGGCGTGGACCAGGTCTCCGACCTGAAGCTGCGCTACTCGGTGGGCCAGGCGGGCAACCGCCCGCGCTTCAGCGCCCAGTACGAGTCGTTCTCGATCGGCAACGACGGCGTGACGCTGTCGGCGCAGCAGATCGGCAACCCCTTCCTGCGCCCCGAGGTCTCGACCGAGACCGAGATCGGCGCGGACATCGAGCTCTTCTCGAAGTACGGCATCACGCTGACGCACGCGTCGAACGTGATCGACAACCAGATCATGCCGTACACGCCGCCGGGGATCGCCGGCCTGGCGTCGCAGTGGAAGAACGTTGGCGAGCTCTCGAACAAGACGTTCGAAGCCTCGGTCAACGTCCCGATCATCCAGACGCGCGACCTGAACTACTCGATCCGCGTCAACTACGACCGCACGACATCGACGATCTCACGCCTCGACCTGCCGGAGTTCTTTACGAGCGCCAATGACCAGCAGGGGACGGAGACGATGTTCAAGATCAACGAGGGCGGGACGTTCGGCTCGATGTGGGGCCGCCGGTTCGTTACCTCCTGCTCTGAGCTCCCGGCCGGGTTCGACACGCAGTGCGGTGGCGCCGGCCAGGCGTTCCAGAAGAACAGCGACGGGTTCATCGTCTGGGTCGGCGCCGGCAACTCGCTGACCGAGGGCATCACGAAGAACCTGTGGATGACCCGCCTTGGCGCCGCGAGCGCGCCGTGGGGCGGCGGCACGGGCGCCGAGCCGCTCAGCTGGGGCATGCCGATCCTGGTCCGGAACGCGGCGGGCACGGTGCCGCCGCTCCAGGTCGGGCATGCGCTCGCGGATTACCGGTGGTCGCTCTCGCAGCAGGCCTCGTGGAAGAAGTTCTCCGCGTACGCGCTGCTCGACGCGACGGTCGGCAAGACCGTCTGGAACGAGGCTCGCCAGTGGTCGTACGGCGACTTCATGCACCGCGACACCGACCAGTCGAGCAAGTCGGTGACCACGGCGAAGCCGATCGGTTACTACTTCCGCGCGGTCTCGACCGGCGGCATCGGCGGCCTGTATGACGTGCTCGGCCCGAACAACAACACGGTCGAGGACGCGACCTTCGTGAAGCTCCGCGAGCTGCAGGTCGCCTACCGCATCGGCCGCCTGGCCGGCGTCGGCGACTGGAGCATCTCGCTGGTCGGCCGCAACCTGCTCACCTTCTCCGACTACAAGGGCTTCGATCCCGAGGTCGGGCTGGGCGGAGGCAACCTGGGCTCAGGCGCGCTGAACGCGGTTGACGCGTTCACGTTCCCGAACCTCCGGACGTTCTCCTTCCAGATCAGCACCAGCTTCTGATGTGACGCGCGCCGGGGGGCTCGTCCTCCCGGCCGCTCACCCTACTTCGAGGAAACAGATGCGAATCCACGCACGAATCGTTGTCGGCGCGACGGCGCTCCTGGGCCTCACGGCCTGCGGAGACATGCTGGGCGTCGGCAACTACAACAACCCGGACTTCAGCGAGGTGTTGTTCAACGAGGCCAGCGTCGAGGCCTTCATCGCGGGGACCGGTTCGCAGGTGAACAATCCGCAGCGCGCGAGCGAGTCGGTGAACACGCAGGCCAAGATCCTGGCCGAGGAGACCTTCGCCTCGGTCGCGAACTTCGGCATGGCGGCCCGTGTCGCGAACCGTACGCTCATCTCGAACGAGCTCGGCAACGACAACCAGGTGGGCAACCTCGCGAACTTCTCGTCGTACCAGCGCGTGCAGCGCAACGTCTTCAATGCCCTCGCGGCCTACAACGCTATCAAGGTCCGCACCGGTACCACGACGCTCTCGCTGACCCGCGAGAACAGGATGCGCGCGTACGCCTACCTGCAGGCGGGGCGTCTCGTCAACAACGTCGCGGCGGCCTACGACTCCCTCGCCGTCGTGGACGAGACCACCGACCGCATTACGATCCCGGCGCTCGTCTCGGCTGCGGCGGCGAACGTGAAGGCGATCGAGTATCTCGACTCGGCGGTCATCATCGCCGGACGCGGGATGGACGATGTGCCGTCCACGTGGCTCGGTCAGACGGCGAATGTGACGCAGGCGAACTTCATCCGCCTGGCGCGCAGCTACCGGGCGCGTGCGCGGGCGAACGTCGCCCGCACCCCGGCGGAGCGCGCCGCGGTGGCGTGGGCGTCTGTCATCGCGGACGCGACGAACGGCATCACGGCCGATTTCGTCATCCAGATCAACGGGCAGACGGGCTGGAGCGCAGGCTTCGACGCCGGCCAGATCTACGTGACCGGTGGCTGGCATTCGGTCCCGATGCGGTACGTCGGCATGGCCGACACGTCGGGCGCCTACCAGGCCTGGAACGCGACGGCGGCCGCCTCGCGCCGCGCCTTCCTGGTCCTCACGCCGGACCAGCGCTGGCCCACCGGCGGCACGCGTGCGCTGCAGCAGGCCAGCACGCCGAACAACCTGATTCTCCCGAAGTACATCCGGAACCGGCCGACGGGTGACGACGTCGTCGCGGCTGGCACCGGTGAGTCGTTCTACGATCACCGCCGGTACGGGCTTGCCGCGAACAACACGTCCGTCGCCGGTCCGTACACCGAGATGTCGAAGACCGAGATCGACATGCTCGCGGCCGAGGGGTACATCCGCACCGGCGCTCCCGCCAGCGCGGAGCCCCTGATCGACATCTCGCGCCTCCGCAACGGCCTGCCGTCGGTCGTCGGCGTCGGCGCGGGCACGGTCCCGGGCGGGGCGGCGTGCGTGCCGCGCCTCCCGGCCGGCACCTGCGGGACGCTGCTCGAGGCGATGAAGTACGAGAAGCGCATGGAAGCGGCCTACACGGGCTATCTCGTGTGGTTCACCGACAGCCGCGGCTGGGGTGACCTCCCGACAGGGACCGTGATCGAGTGGCCGGTGCCGTACCAGGAGATGCAGTCCCGTCAGCAGCCGTACTACAACGGCACCCTGCAGTCGGGCGCCTCGACCTACGGCTTCGTGCCTTGATCGTGATCTTCCGACGTGAACGGCGGGGCGGTACGCCCCGCCGCTTCACGGCCGGGCTCTGCTCGGCGTTGCTGGTGGTGCAGATGGCCTGCCACACCTACTCGCCGATGCAGGATGTCGCTCCGGTCGCTGGACGCGCGGTGGCGCTCGAGCTGAATGACCGCGGCCGCGTGCTCGTCGGTGGACAGTTGGGGGAGTCGGTGATGACGGTGGAGGGCCTGATGGTGGGCTCGACCGACTCCGCAGTCACTTTGCGTGTGTCACGGACGGTGATGTTGCAGGGCTCGCAGATCACCTGGAACGGAGAGCAGGTCGCGATCCCGCGGGAAGGGGTGCGCGGCTTCCGGACCAGGAGCTTCTCGAGGGGGAAGACCGTGCTGATGGCGGTCGCGGTGGTCACCGGGCTCGCTCTGATCGGTGCCGCTCTCTCCCTCGCGGTCGGCGGGTTGGGACGAGGCGATCCCCCGGGCACGTGCCCGCCGGATTGCAATCCGTCCTGAGGCAGGACCGTTCGAAGCGCACTTTCCTCGGTTACGCACTTTCCACGGAGTTCTCTCTGATGCGTATTGCTCGATTCGCCTTCGTCGGCGCGCTCCTGCTCGGTGCGGGGGCTTGCCAGACGGACGACGGCAGCGGCGTGAACGCGAACATCCCTCCGCTCGCGTTCGTCCGGTACATCAATGCCGTCCCCGACACGTTCAACATGACGGTCCGCTGGGTGGACCAGATCACGTTCACCCCGATGACCTTCGTGAACGTGCCGTTCCGCGGCCTCGGCCAGGGCGGCTATCAGGGTCTCGAGGCGGGCTCGCGGCATTTCCGCGTGTTCACCTACGACCCGGCGCTCGCCGGCGGCAACACGAACGCCGTCACGGCGCAGATGGCCGACACGACCTTCACGTTCACGGCCGGCCAGTACTACACGATCCTGCACCTCGGCTATTCCCGCACGGGCCAGACGCCGGCCCAGCGCGTCTACATCTACAATGACGCGCTTCCCGCGGCGAACAACACCCAGGTCCAGCTTCGCCTGATCCACGCCGGCATCGGCATGGGCGCGATCGACGTCTTCACGACGCCGGCCGCGAACACGGCCCTCACGGGCCTGACCCCGGCCTTCGCCAACGTGGCGTTCAACACGACGACCGGATTCGTGGCGCGCGACACGGCCACGGCGCTGGCGAGCCAGGTGGCGGCCACCGGCACGACGACCTCGCTGGCCGGTGCGCTCGGCCCGACGGGCGTCCTCGGCACGGCCGCGGCCGATCCGATCGCGGGCACCCGCGTCGGTGGCTCGGTCCTGACGGCGATCTCCTTCCCGGCCTCGGTGGCGGGTTCGCCGGCTGCGTCGTTCGCGACCGCGGGCGTCGTCTGGTTCTCGGACCGGCAGCCGCCTCGCACGACCACGCCGTAAGCGGGTAACTCCCCTTGCGGCAAGCGGCCCCCGTCTCCAACGTCCGGAGGCGGGGGCCGCTGGCCTAAGGCCCCCCAGGTTCCCAACGATGCGCGCTTCCCGGATCCTCATCCTCGCGCTCGCACTGCTCGGCGTCCCACGCCTGGCAGCTGGGCAGATATTGCGTGGCGTCGTCCGCTCGGCCCGCACTTCGCTCCCCATCCCTGAAGCGTCGGTCACCGTCCGCGATAGCTCGGGCTCGACCATCGCGTTCGCCACGACCGACTCGGCCGGGCTCTGGGCGCTGCGTGTCCGCCGCCGCGTGGGCGGCGAGGAGCTCCGGATCCGCCGCCTTGGCTTCGAGATGGGGATGATGAAGCTCCCGGCGGGAGCGCCGACCGACACGCTCGAATACGAGTTCCTGCTGAACGAGATCGCCGCCGCCCAGGCCGAGGTGCGTGTCGTGGGCGAGGAATCGACGAACGAGCGCAGGCTGAACGAGGCCTACCGGCGCGGCTGGAAGGTCTACGAACCCGAACTCGTCGCGATGTTCCGCGAGCGCTCCCCGGACCTCCCGCAGCTCCTGCGCACCATCGGCACGCCCAGCATCTACCTGCCGCGGGGCCCGAACGACTGCTTCCGCGCGACGCGCAACAACCAGTGCCTCACGCTGGTGCTCGACGGCCAGGTGCTGGGGCCGACGGGCATGATCCTGCCGAACGACATCTACTTCTTCGCGATCCTCGGCGCCTCGGAGGCGCGCGTCCAGTTCGGCGACCGCGCCCCGTGGGGGGCCATCGCGATCTACACGCGGTCGCGCTACGACCGCTACGGCAGCGACCGCGTCCGTCCGCGGCCCTGAGCCGCGGCCTGAGCCGCGGTGCTGATAGGCGCCCGCGCGCCCGCCTGGAGCCCGCAACTTCCGTGGCCGCGGTCCAGTAGTATTCACTCGTGATCACGCTCGTCCCCGCCCTGCTGGCGCTGTCGCTCGCGCTGCAGGAGCCGCAGGTGCCCGCCCCGACGGGCTTCGTCAGCGACTTCGCCGAAGTGCTCACCCCGGCCGACGAGGCGCGCATGACGCGCCTCATCGAGCGGGTGCGCGCGGCATCGCAGGGCGAGATCGCCGTGGTGACGCTGCGCGACCTGAATGGCCGCGACGCCGGCGACGTGGCGCTGCGCATCGGGCGCGAGTGGGGCGTCGGCGCGAAGGCGGCGATCGGCGACCGCGCGCGCAACGCCGGCGTGGTGGTGCTGCTCGTGCCGCGCGAGACGAGCGGCGACGGTCGTGGGCACATCGCGATCTCGACGGGGCAGGGGGCCGAGGGGTTCATCACCGACGGCATGACGGGGGACATCCGTCGCGAGGCGACGCCGCTGCTCGCGCGCGGCGCGTACGGCGACGGCCTCACGCTCATCACTGCGCGGCTGGCTGAGCGCTACGCGGCGGAGTTCGGCTTCTCGCTCGACTCGGCCGACGTGCC
>CAZIDS010000047.1:0-14286 GCA_964537945.1 uncultured Gemmatimonas sp.
CGCGCGGCATGCCCGCGGTCGCGATCGTCTGGAAGAACCTCCTCTGGCTGCTGCGCACGCACCAGCTGCGCGGCATCCTGCTGCCGCCGGTGCTGCTCCTCGCCGCCACGCTCGCGTTCGGCCGCCGCGAGGGGATGGGCATCGTCCTCGGCGGCATGAGTGCGAGCTTCTCGCTGCTCTTCCTGATGTTCGGGCCCGGCACCATGCGCAACGACCTGCGCTCGGACCTCCTGCACCTGCCGATGCTGAAGACGCTGCCGATCCCGCCGCGCGCGCTGGTGAGCGCGCAGGTGATGAGCGGCGCGATCACGATGTGGGTGCCGCAGCTCCTGCTGCTCGGCGTCGCGGCGGTCGGCCTGCTGCTCGAGCCGGGCACGGTCGTCGTGCCGCCAGACGTGTTCCTCGCGGTGCTGGTGGGCGCGCCGTTCGTGCTGCTGGCGCTGAACGTCGCGAACTTCGCCGTGCACAACGGCGTCGCGCTCCTCTTCCCGGCGTGGGTGAAGCTCGGCGAGCGCGGCGCGGGCGGCATCGAGGCGACCGGGCAGATGATGATGACGACGCTGGCGACGCTCCTCGCGCTCCTGCTGCTGCTCGTCGTGCCCGCGCTCGCCGGCGCGATCGGGTTCTTCCTCTTCGCGTCCGATCGCGGGACCGGCATCCTCGTCGCGTCGCTCGCCGGCGCGGCGGGACTCGGGGTGGAGGCGTGGCTGATGACCAGCGCGCTCGGTCGCGCGTTCGCCAAGGTCGAGCCGGCGCAGGTGGGCGGGTAGGGCGTTCCGCGGCTGTCCTTGCCCGGCGGACCCGCCTAGGTTCCATCAGACCCTCACCACCGTCACCGATGTCCATCAAGACCGGCGCCGACCTCGTCCGCGAGGCGAAGACGCGCATCACCTCAGTCACCATCGCCGACGTCCGTCCGCTCGTTGGCGCGCCGAACGCGCCGGTGCTGCTCGACATCCGCGAGCCGAACGAGACCAACCTCGGCCGCATCCCGGGCGCGATCGTGATCCCCCGCGGGCAGATCGAGACGAAGGTCGAGGCGATGATCGACCGCGGCGCGCACGTGATCATCTACTGCGCGAGCGACAACCGCTCCGCGCTCGCCGCCGACACCATGCAGCAGATGGGCTACACGAACGTCGCGTCGATGCTCGGCGGCTTCAACGGCTGGGCGGCGAGCGGCGGGCCCGTCGACGGGTGATGGGCGCGGCGGCGCATCCCTTCGTCGCGCGCCTCGAACGCGCGCTCGCCGGGCGCGCGCCGAAGCTCGCCGAGCGGGACGAGCCGTTCAAGGAGGCCGCGGTCGCGCTCGTGCTCGATCCCGTCGGCGACGATGACGCCGACCTGCTGCTGATCCGGCGCGCGACGCGCGAGGGCGACCCGTGGAGCGGCCAGATCGGCCTGCCGGGCGGCCGCCTCGACCGGAGCGACGCGTCGCTCGAGGCCGCCGCGCTGCGCGAGACGATGGAGGAGGTCGGCCTCGACCTCCGCGCGCGCGGGCGCGTGATCGGCCAGCTCGACGACCTCCGTCCGCGCACGCCGGTGCTGCCGCCGATCATCGTGCGCCCCTTCGTCGCGGTGATCCACGAGCGGCCCGCGCTCGCGCTCGGCGACGAGGTCGCGGAAGCGCGATGGGTGCGCCTGTCCGAGCTCTTCGCACCGGGCGCCCGCGCGCAGGCGACCGTGCACGTGCGCGGATTCACGCTCGACGCGCTCGCCTACACGCACGGCGACTTCACCATCTGGGGGATGACTGAGCGCATCCTCTCGACCTTCGAGGAGGTCTGGCGATGACCGAGGAGTCCCCGCCATACGTGGTGACACCGGTGCCCGCGCCGTGGAGTCCCGCGCTGAAGGCGCTCGGGATCACGGTGCTGCTCTTCGCGCTCTCGCTCCTCGCCGACAGCTGGGCGTACCACAACCTGCACGACGGCAAGGTCTACGAGCGCGACTGGGGCCGGCTGCTGCGCGTGATGGGATTCCTCGGCACCTGGCTCGCGCTCGCGGTCGCCGTCGGGCTGCAGGAGGGGAGCGATCCGCTGCGGCGCGCGAAGGCGAAGGTGCGCGCGTGGATGCTCCTCGTCTCGCCGGCGGCCGGCGGGCTGCTCGCCGAGGTGATGAAGCTGCTGCTGCGCCGCGAGCGGCCGGAGGCGCACGACGGTGAATGGGCGTTCCGCAGTTTCGCCGAGCGCACGTGGAGCACGAGCGGGCTCGCGCTGCCGAGTTCGCACACGCTCGTGGCGTTCGCCGGCGCCGCGATGCTCGCGCGCGTGTATCCGAAGGCGCGCTGGGTCGGCTACACGCTCGCCGCCGGATGCGCGGTCACGCGCATCCTCGCGCGCGCCCACTTCCTCAGCGACACCGTGCTCGCGGCCGGGCTGGGCTGGATCGTCGCCTTCGCGCTGGCGCGACGATGGCCCGTGCACGATGCCGGCGTGACGGGGCCCCGCGGCGCGAGGTAGTCCGGGCATGGGAATCCCCGCCCCGCTCCGACGCACGCTCGGTCCTCTCGTGACGGCCGCACTCCTTTCGAGCTGCGGCAACGGTCTGACCGATCTGCCGGGGAACCTCGACTACCTCGCGGCGCGCGAGCGCTGGGAGCGCGTCGCGCCCCCGGACTACTCGTTCACGCTCGGCGTGAGCTGCTTCTGCCTCCTCGAGAGCCCGATGCGCGTGACGGTGCGCGACCACGTGGTCGTCTCCGTCGTCGAGCTGGGGGCCTCACATGTCCCGCCCGGCTCCAGCCTTCCCCGGGTGACCATCGACGACGTCTTCGACGTCATCCTGGGCGCGATGGCGAAGGACGGAGCGCGCATCACGGCCGAGTACGACCGGCAGCGCGGATTCCCGACGACGTTGTTCGTCGACTGGTACGCGGATCACGCCGACGACGAGATCAGGTACGCGATCAGCGATGTCGTGTTCGGCGCACTGCCCTGAGGAGCCCCCAGGGCGGTGCGCCGGGCGCCCTACATCGCGACGCGGTCGGCCGCCCTCGCCTTGGGATCCAGCAGCGGCCTCCGTGAGCGCAGATGTTCCTCCATCCGCAGCCGCGGCACGCCCTCCTGCATCCAGTCGGGCGCTGGCTTCCCTTGCAGGAAATGGTCGAACCACTCCTGCATCCGCATCGCGTAGTCCTTCTGGTTGATCGGCCGCGCGAGGCCGTGGTTCTCCCCGACGTACTCGAGCAGCACGACCTCCTTGCCCAGGTCACGCAGGGTGTTGTAGTACGTGATGCCCTGGTTGAAGTCGACCGCGCCGTCCCGGTCGTTGTGCAGGATCATGAACGGGATGTTGAGGTCGTTCGCGAACCGGTTCGGCGAGTTGCGCAGGTAGGCGTCGGGGTCGCGCGAGTAGCTCGACCGGAAGCGGCCCTGGCTCGAGATGAAGATCGGCTGGTTCGCCGAGCCGGAGTTCCAGTAGACCGAGCTGAACATCGAGACCATGTCGGTGAGCGGCGCGCCGGCGATCGCCGTCTTGAAGATGTTCGTCTGCGTGGTGATGAAGCTCGTCTGGTAGCCGCCCCAGCTGTGCCCCTGCAGCGCGACGTTCGCCGAATCCACGTAGCCGGCCGCGATCGCCGCCTTCACCGCGGGCACGACGCACCAGACGGCCGAACGGCCAGGATCGTCGAGCTTGTAGGTGATGTCGGGCATGAAGTACGCGTAGCCGCGTGACGTGTAGACGCTCGGGTTCGCGTAGCGCGTCGCGTTCGGCTGCGCGTACGCGTGGAAGCCCTGGGACAGCTTCTCATAGATGTAGGTGAGCGTCGGGTAGCGCTTCCCCTCCTCGTAGCCGGCCGGGAGGAAGAGCGCGCCCTGCAGCTTCGCGCCCGTGTTGTCGCAGGTGTACTCGACCAGCCGGGCACCCGCGCTCCAGGCCACGTCCGCCTGCTGCGGGTTCGCGTCGGTGAGGCGCCGCTCGCCCGCGAGCCCGGCTTCGGCCGCGTAGAAGTCGGGGAACCGGATGAACGTCTGCCGCGTGAAGAGCCACGTCTCGGTATCGCGCGCGCGGCGGTAATCCACCTTCGCGTCCTCCCACGACAGGTGCCGCACCGTGCCGCGCGCGAGGTCCACCTGCGCCAGCCCCTCCTTCTTGGTGCGTTCGCCGAACGTCTCGAGGTAGACGGGGCGCGCGACGTCGATGCCGCGCTCCTTCGGGTCCACGCCGGTGCGGTTGAAGTAGCGCACCTGGTCGCGCCGGCCGTTGCCGGTCACGTTCACCGCCGGCCCGCCGGCGAGCGAGACGCGCCAGACGTCCCAGCCGTCGCGCAGGAAGAGCGTGCGCGAGTCTCGTGACCACCCGAACGGCGGCGCGGCCGGCGGCTTCACGACGTTGTGGTCGTCCTCCTCGTCCCAGAAGGTCGCCTGGACGCCCTCGGTCACCTTGCGCGACGCCTTCGTCGTGAAGTCGTACACGTTCCACGCACCGTCGTCGTACCACGCGGTGCGCAACCCGTCCGGCGCGAGCAACGACGCGAACGGACCGCCCGGGTCCTGCAGCTGCTTCGCGATGAGCGACCGCGCGCCGGTGAGCACGTCGATCGCGTAGAGGTCACGGAAGGAGCGGCCGTCCACGCTCGCCTGCCGCTCGTAGGGCGTGAAGTCGGCGGCCAGCGCCCAGCGGTCGTTGTACGCGACCGTCACCGTCCGCAGCGCGTCGTCGGCGAGCTTCACCACCTTCGGCGTCGCGAGATGCCACACCGCGAGATAGCTGAACGAGCGGTCCGCGGTCTCCTGCACCTGCTGCTGACTCTGCAGCCGCGGGTCCTTCCAGTGCCAGAGGATGAGCGACGGTGTCTCGTCGTCCTGCCGCGCCGGCGCGACCTGCCCGCCCGCACCCGCGCCGGGCGCCGGCGCGCTGGCGCCGCCACCGAGCGGCGCGCCGGTGGACGGCGGCGGCGCCGGACGCGGCGCGCGCAGCCCGAAGTAGATCGACTGCTGCGAGTCGCTCCAGCGCGGCGCGCGATCCGCGCTCACCACGAGCCCGCCCGTCACGCCCGCGCTCCGTTCGTTGATCGTCACGGCGACCGGCGTGCGCGTCGCGAGCCGCGACCAGCCGAGCACCGTCGTCAGCGTGTCCTTCGTCGCCGAGTCGGCGACGGAGCGCAGCACCGCGAGCGCATCGCCGGTGTCCGCCCACGCGAGCCGGCGGTAGAGCGCCTTCTCCGCGTCGAGTGCGCGCACCACGCCCGTCGCGAGCTCACGCACCTGCACGCCGTTGCCGAGCTGGTCGCGCTGGTCCACCGTGTAGGCGAGGAACTGTCCCGCGGCGTCGAACGCCCACTCGCCGACGCCGACGAGGGTGATCGGCGTGCCGCCGGAGAGATCCACGAGCACGAGCGTCGAGCCGCTCGCGGCCGGGGCCGGGGCCGCGCCGGCACCGCCTGCCGGTGCGTCGGGCGGCATCAATGAGAGTGCGATGACGTCCGAGCGGTCGCCGGCGAAGCGGAAGCTGCGCACGCGGTCGAACTCGCGCTTCGTGCCCGTCGCGAGTTCGATGATGCCGACCTTGGTCGCGAGCGTCCGCCGGTCGCGGCGCGCCTTCTTCGCGTCGTCGGCCTTCGGATAGATCGTGTACGCCGCCCAGCGGCCGTTGCCCGAGATCGCGATCGAACCGCCGCCCCCCGGAGGCGACGGCGGCTCGCCGATCGCCACCTTCGTCTCGGCCGCGCCCGCCGCCGTGCCGCGCACGATGAACTCCGCGTCGCCCTCATTCGGCGCGAGCACGTAGGCGAACCAGCGCCCGTCGTTGGAGACCGTCGCGTTCCGGATCCCCTTCCAGCCGAGGAGGTCCTCCATCGTGAGCGAGCGCTTGCCGCCGATCATCTGGACCGGCGGGGCGGTCGCGGCAGGCGCCGCAGCGGCGGGCCGCGCGGCGGGCTGTTGGGCCAGGAGTGTCGTCGCGGCGGCGAGCGCGAACGGGAGCAACGCGGCCGCGCGGGTCGCGGCGCGCAGGGAACGCAGGGCGGACATCCGGGATCTCCGGGGCAGGGGAACCCGGAGAAGTTCACCCCGTGTGACGAGCGCGGTCAATCCACGCTGCTCGGCGCATCAGCCGCTCGCGTCCGCGCCCAAGATGGAGCGAGGCGAGCAGGCCCTCCGCGCGAGACCTACCGCGCGAAGCAGTAGAAGAGCCCCGCCCCGCCCGTGGCGACGAGGTTCGCCTGTCCGCATCCGCGCGACTGGTGCGCCGAGTTCCACGACGTCGGCCGCACGCCGCCGCCCTGCCGGTCGTGGTGCCCGACGAACGCGTGCCCCGTCGCCGCGTTCGACGTCCAGTTCCCGCAGGTCGTCTCCAGCGTGTCCGTCGCGAGCGTGCCGTCCGGGTTCGACCCCGTGAGGATGTCGTGCGTGTTCGGCGTGTCGCCGCGCCCGTTCACCTTCTCGCCCTTCTCGTTCAGCGAGTTGTCCTTCCCCGTCATCGCCGCCTCGCTGTGCAGCTGCTCGAGGTTCGACGCGATCAGCGTGCCCTTCGCATTGTACCAGGGCCCCGTGCCGATGCGGTCACGCGCGTTCACCGCCGGCTGGCCGCCCATCGCTGCGGCGCTCAGGTACGCGCGCCACGTCTTCCCGCGCACGCCCGCCGCGTCGGCGAGCTGCGCGCAGTAGCGGTCGGCGCCGGCGAGTCCGCCGAGGTTCGCGCCGTCGCCGGGCCCGGCGCTCGTGATGAAGAAGCTCATCGTGTTCGGCTGCTCGGTCGTCGCCGTCGGCGCGGCCGCGCTGACGAGGATCGTCGCGCCGCCGATGACCATGAGGGGGATCAGGTGCCGCATCGCTGCTCCAGGCAGGGGAGGCCCCGAAGTTCGCGCGCGGTGCGCTCCCGGGCAATCCGCGCCCGGTCCGCGTCTTGACAGACAGCACGATCTCCGATTAGTTAGTAGATACTAACTTTCGATTTCGCCCATAGGCCAGCCCGCGTGCCCCACCGCGTCCGTCCCCTCTCGTCCGCACTCGCCGCCGCCGCGCTGCTCCTCGGCGCCTGCGACGCGTTCCTCCCCGCCGCGCCGCCGGAGGACGAGACGCTCGTGGGCCCGATCCCGGGGCTCAGCGGGCCGCAGCGCGCGCTGCACCTCAAGGGCGACGGCGAGTTCGCGCGCTTCTTCGCCACCGCCGACGGGCTCGGTCCCGTGTTCGTCGCGAACTCGTGCGAGGCCTGCCACACCGCGGACGGGAAGGGCCACCCCTTCATCAACATCACGCGCTTCGGCCGCGACACCGGCGGCGGCTTCGACCCGATGACCGCCCTCGGCGGCCCGCAGCTGCAGGACCGTGCGGTCGCGGGCTACGTCGCCGAGCGGCTGGCCGCGGCGGCGACCGGCGTCGCGCGCTTCCTCGCGCCGGCGGTGAGCGGGCTCGGCTTCCTCGACGCGGTGGACGACACGACGCTGCAGCGGCTCGCCGACCCGAACGACCTCGACGCCGACGGGATCTCGGGCCGGCTGCAGCTGCTCGCCGCGACCGCGGTGCACGCGCACGCGATCGCGCTCGCGCGCGACGCCGACCCGCTCTCGCTGCAGCGCGGCACGCAGGTGGGCGGGATGCAGGTCGGCCGCTTCGGCAAGAAGGGCCTCGCGGTCAACCTCGTGCAGCAGGTCGCCGGCGCGTACCACGAGGACATGGGCATCACGACCGATCTCCTGCCGGTCGAGATCACGAACCCGCAGGCCGGCGCCGCCGCTGCCGACCCGGCGAGCGAGCCCGAGATCCCCGCGACGACGCTGCAGGCGGTCACGTTCTACATGCGTACGCTGCGCACGCCGCCGCGCCGCGACTCCTCGAGCGCCGACGTGCTCGCCGGCGAGCAGCTCTTCGCCGGCAGCCTCTGCGCGCGGTGCCACCTGCCGTCGCTGACGACCGGCGCCTCGTCGCTCCCCGCGCTCGACCGGCGCACGTTCCATCCGTTCACCGACCTGCTGCTGCACGACATGGGCGCCGCGCTCGACGACGGCTACACCGAGGGCTCGGCGACGACGAGCGAGTGGCGTACCGCGCCGCTCTGGGGACTCGGCCTCGCCGCAAGCGTGCAGGGCGGGGTGCCGCGCCTGCTGCACGACGGGCGCGCGACGTCGATCGAGGCGGCGGTCGGCTTCCACGGCGGCGAGGCCGCGGCGAGCCGCGCCTGGTTCGACGGACTGAACGCGACGCAGCGGCGGCAGCTGCTCGCCTACCTGAACTCGCTGTGAGCGCCCCGATGCAGCGCCGCACCTTCCTCGCCGTCTGCGGACTCGGCGCCGTCGGCAGCGCGTGCGCGCGGATGCACTACGTCGCCGGCGAGCTCGTGAACGACGAGCTCTCCGTGCCGCGCGGCGAGGTCGAATCGCGGGGTGGCGTGCTCGCCGAGCACCCGGAGCTCGCGTTCCCGGTCTACGTGCATCACTGGGAAGGAGAGCGATTCACGGCGGTCCTCACCCGCTGCATGCATCGCGGCTGCACCGTGGACCCGGCGGGACCGAAGCTCGTCTGCCCGTGTCACGGCAGCGAGTACGGACTCGACGGCGCGGTGCAGAAGGGCCCGACGCAGCTGCCGCTGATCGCGTTCCCGGTGCGCGTCGCGCTCGACCGCGTCATCGTGGGGGACATCGCACGCGGGCGGCGCGCGTGAAGGCGACCAGCGTCGGGCGCGCCGGCGCGCTCCTCGTCCTGCTCGCCGTGGCCGCACGGGCGCAGCAGCCGGTCGCGCCGCCGCCCGCCGACACGACGGCGACGCCGGTGCAGGACCGGATGTTCACGCGCCCGTTCATCGCGCAGGCGGGGCGCACCGCCGTCGGCGGATACGTCGAGGGGAACGCGACCTTCGCGCGCGAGGACGGCGTGAGCGAGGGCTTCAACATGGAGCTCCGTCGCTTCAACATCTTCCTCTTCTCGAACCTCGGCTCGCGGATCCGCTTCATCTCGGAACTCGAGTTCGAGCACGGCACCGAGGAGATCGCGCTCGAGACGGCGCTGCTCGACGTGCAGGTGAACCCGTCGTTCGTGCTGCGCGGCGGGATCATCCTGCCGCCGATCGGCGCGTTCAACGTGAACCACGACTCGCCGCGCTGGGACTTCGTGGACCGGCCGCTGGTGGCGACCATGGTCATCCCGTCCACGCTCAGCGAGGTCGGCTTCGGCGCGCATGGACGGCTCGTGCCGCGCGGCTTCCAGCTCACCTACGACGCCTACCTCGTGAACGGGCTGGGCGACGGCGTGATCCTGAACGGCGAGGGGCGTACTTCGCTCGCCGCGGGCAGGCACGAGGAGCGATTCGGCGAGGACAACAACGGGCTCCCGGCCTTCAGCGGCCGCCTCGCGGCGCAGCACGCGCACTGGGGCGAGCTCGGCCTCTCGCACTACCGCGGCACGTACAACTCGTACCGCATCGAGGGCGACGCGGTGGACGCGAAGCGCGGACTGTCGATCACCGCGCTCGACCTCGCGACCGCCGTCGGTCCGCTCGAAGTGCGCGGCGAGGCGGCGTACGCGACGATCCAGGTGCCGAGTGACCTCGCGGACATGTTCGCCGACCGGCAGTGGGGATTCCATCTCGACCTCACGATGCCGGTGTGGAAGCCGCGGCTCCGCGCGTTCCCCGAGGGCGTCGTGAGCGCGGACCTGCGGCTCGAGGCGGTGGACCTGAACGCGGGGCGTTTCGCGACCACCGGCGGCCGGATCGGAGACGAGACACAGGCGTTCGTCCTCGGCGCGAGCTATCGGCCCGTGCCGGGCGCGGTGCTCAAGCTCAACTGGCGCCGCGCGTGGATCACCGACCTTCGCGCGAACGGCGCCGCGCGGCTCGGCGTCCTGCAGGCGGGGTTCGCGACCTACTTCTGAGCTAGATTAGCCCCACCGCGTCCGAGTCCCCGAGCCACCCGTCGATGCCAAGGCCGAAGCGCAGCAAGCCGCGATCCGCCGGCAGCGCCCCGCCCCCCCCGCTCACGGGGCAGGCCGAGGACTACCTCAAGGCGATCTACGAGCTGGAGCAGCACGGCGACGCGGCGGGCACCAACGACATCGCGGCGCGGCTCGGCATCGCGGCGGCGAGCGCGAGCGGGATGGTGCAGCGCCTCGCGCGGCTCGGCCTCGTGCGCGCCGAACGGTATCGCGGCGCGCGGCTCACCGCGACGGGACGCGCCGCGGCGCTGCAGCTGATCCGCCGGCACCGCATCATCGAGAGCTACCTCGTCGAGCGGCTCGGCTACGGCTGGGACGACGTGCACGACGAGGCGGAGCGGCTCGAGCACGCGGCGAGCGACGAGCTCATCGCGCGGATGGCGGAGGCGATCGGCAACCCCACGGCCGACCCGCACGGCGCGCCGATCCCGAGTGCGGCGGGCGAGGTGGACGAGACGCGGCTCGCGAGCATCGCCGACCTCGAGGTGGGGGAGAAGGCGACGATCGTCCGGATGTCCGACCGTGATCCGGCCTTCCTGCGCTACCTCGACGCGATGGGCGTGCGTCCGGGCGCGACCGTGAAGGTCGTCGCGAAGGCGCCGTTCGGCGGGCCGGTCACGGTCGCGGTGGGGTCGAAGGAGCATGCGATCGGCACGACCGCGGCCGGCCAGATCTTCATCCGCGGGCGCTAACGCCGCTGGAGACCCGGCGTCGAACGCACACTCCCACCGGGCGTCCATGCAACAGGATCGCGGGCCGCGCCATCATCTGATCGCCGCACTCCTCGTCCTCGCCGCGTGCGGCGGGGCTGAGCCGACGGCGATGGTGGAGCCGCCGCTTCCCGAGGTCACGCCCCCCGTGCCGCCGGCGCCCGACACGGCCGGCAGCGGCGCGGTGCGTTCGGCCCTGTTCATCGACCCGGCGAACCTGCCGAGCTACGCCACGGGGCTGCCGGCGACGTACGGCCCCGCGGTCCTGCAGCGCGAGGACCGCGCGATCCTCAACCCGATCACCGACGCCGGTGCGACGCTCGGCCGCGTGCTCTTCTTCGAACGGAAGCTGAGCCGCAACGAGAACAGCTCGTGCGCGCACTGCCACCAGCAGGCGCTCGCCTTCGGCGACACGCTGCGCTTCAGCCTCGGGTTCGATGGCGGCGCGACGAGCGTGCACTCGATGCGGCTGTCGAACGCGCGCTTCAACGAGAACGGACAGCACTTCTGGGACCGCCGCGCGCCGACGCTCGAGGCGCAGGTGGTGCAGCCGATCCAGAACGCGGTCGAGATGGGCTTCGACGACGCGCACGGCGGGCTCGCCGCGGCGGTGGCGCGCGTGCGCGCGGCGCCCTACTACGCGCGGCTCTTCAAGCTCGCCTTCGGCGACACCGTGGTATCCGAGGACCGCATCCAGCGCGCGCTCGCGCAGTACGTGCGGAGCATCGTGTCGGTGCAGAGCCGCTGGGACGTCGCGATGGCGCAGACGCCGCAGCCGCCCGGACCGCCGGGCCAGCCGCCGCCGCCCCCGCTGACGCTGGTCGGCTTCACCGACCAGGAGAACCTCGGGATGCAGCTCTTCCTGCAGCCCGCGGGCAACGGCGGTGTCGGCTGCGCGGGCTGCCACCGGCCGCCGACCTTCTCGATCGACGGCGCCTCGCTCAGCAACGGACTCGACGAGGGCGAGACGCGGATCTTCCGTTCGCCGTCGCTGAAGACCGTCGGCATGGGCAACCGCTACATGCACGACGGGCGCTTCGCGACGCTCGAGGAGGTCGTGGCGTTCTACAGCGACTCGGTGCGCGCGGGCCCCGCGCTCGACAACCGGCTGCGCACGCCCGGCGGCGCGCCGCGGCGGCTCAACCTCGGCGCGGTGCAGAAGGCGGCGCTGGTCGCCTTCCTGCGCACGCTCGTCGACTCGTCGGCGGTGCGCGACCCGCGCTTCTCGGATCCGTTCCGGCGCTGAGGCGCGGGCCTAGGGCTTCCGCGCCAGCGCGCGGAGCCCCTGATGCAGGTACTCGACACGGCCGTCGGCGCCGCGCACGAGCAGGATCGTCACCTTCGCGCCTTGCGGCGGCGTGATCACGAGCCGGTCGTCGCCGGCGAGCTTCGCAGGTGCGCGGCCGCCCTGCACGAAGACGAGCCCGCCCGCCTCCTCGACCACCTCGACGTTCGTCCGGCCCTGGCCGTACCGGCCGACGACCTTCGCGCGCTCCTCCGCCGTGCCGGCGCGCTCGACGGGATCGGCCGGCGGCGCGGGCGGCGTGAGACCCGCCGCCTGCTTCGCCACGAAGTCGATGATGCCGCGCATCGGCTCGCCGCCGCGGTTGTCGAGCACGATCACCGCCAGCTTCTGGTCGGGGAACATCGTGACCTGTGCGTCGAAGCCGTTGATCGAACCGCCGTGCTGCCAGATGCGCGACTCGCCGCGGCGGTCCACCATCAGGCCGTAGCCGTAGCGCGCCGTCGCCGAGCCCGGCACCGCGACGTGGCCGGTCGTCATCTGCCGCACCGTGGAGGAGTCGAGGATCTGCTGGCCCTCGAACCGGCCGCCGTCCATCATCGCGATGGTGAAGCGCGCCATCTCCTCCGCGCTCGCGAAGAGGAAGCCCGCGCTCCACTGCGCCGTGTTCTCGGTGAAGGGCCGCACGATCGCGCCGGGATTGCCGGGCTGGCCGACGTGACCCTGCGAGAAGTCCTCCGTCATCGCGGCGAGCGGCCGGAAGGTCGCGCGCGGCATGCCGAGCCGGCGCAGCACCTGCTGCTCGGCGAGCGTGCCGAAGCGGCCGTCCCCCGCGCGCTCGGCGATGTAGCCCGCCATCGAGTAGCCGGGATTCGAGTACGAGATCACGCGCGACGGTTCGGTGAAGAAGAGCGAATCGCCCACCTCGCGCATCACCTCGCCGAGCGCGGCCTCGCCCATCCGGCCGTAGGGGATCGCGTTGTCGAGCCAGCCCGCGGTGTGCGTGAGGAGCTGGTGCGTCGTCACCGTGCCCACCTTCCTGCCCGCAAGCTCCGGTACGTACGTCGAGATCGGCTTCTGCAGGTCGAGCTTCCCCGCGGCGGCGAGCTGCAGCAGCGTGGCGCTGGTCACCATCTTCGTCACCGAGCCGACGCGGAAGAGCGTGCGGGCGGTGACCGCGCGCCCCGTCTCGATGTCGGCGACACCGTAGCCTCTCGAGTAGACCGTCACGCCGCTCACGACGACGGCGACCTGCGCGCCGGGCGTGCGCGTGCGCGCCATCTCCGACGCGACGAGCGAGTCGAGCGCGGACGCCCAGGCCGGCGCCTGCGCGAGCGCGGGCGCGGGAAGGACGAGACAGGCCGCCCCGGCCAGCGCGCGGATCGCGCGGCGGGTCGGGGCAAGGAGGTGAGCGGTCGGCATCGCAGGGCCCTGGTGGTGGTCCACGAATCTACGTCTCAGCGCACGCGCAGTGTCGCGACGAGCCAGTCGGCGAGCGTCCCGAGCACCTCGCCGTCGATCCGGTTCGACGAGAGCCGCTCGTAGCCGCTCGGATGCCCGATCGGATCGCGGATGAAGAGATGGTTCCGCTCGGGGAAGATGCGCAGCGTGACCGACCGGTTGCCGGCGGCGCGCAGCTCCTTGTCGAGCATCGTCGCTTCCTCGGGGCGCACCTGCTGGTCGGTGGCGCCCTGCAGGATGAGCACCGGCTGCCTCACCTTCCGGATCGTCGGCAGCGGGTCGTAGGCGAGGAACCACCTCATCCACGCCGACTTGCCGGCGGTCGAGTCGAACTGCGCGCGTGCGACCCGCGTCGCGGAGTCGCGCCGGGCGGGCGCGATCGTCGTGTCGCCGCGGACGAGGTTCGCGATCTGGTACGTGATGATCGCCTCGCCGGTGTAGGCGGGGCCGGCCATCAGCACGATGGCGGCGAGCTTCGGGTCGGACGCCGCGACGAGCGGCGCGATCGCGCCGCCCTCCGAGTGGCCGACGAGCGCGATGCGCGCGCCGTCGATGTCGGGACGCGAGCGCAGGTACGCGATGGCGGCGCGGATGTCGTCCGCGAAGTCGGCGGTCGTGCCGTTCACGTCGCCGCCGGAGCCGTTGATGCCGCGGTCGTCGAGCCGCAGCACCGCGATGCCGCGGCGCGAGAGCGTGTCGGCCACCTGGCGGAAGGGACGGATGCCGCCCGAGAACGGGATGAACTCGTCGCGGTCCTGTGCACCCGAGCCGGTGATCGTCACGACGGCCGGCGTGAGCGCGTTCATCACCGGGCGCGTGAGCGTGCCGGTGAGCACGTGGCCGGCTGGCGTCGTCACCGTCACCTCCTCGGCCGTGTACGGCGCGCCGGCGGGCGCGGAGTAGTCGGGGCGGCCGAGCGTGATGGCGTTGGCCGCGGCGCCGGTCACGACCGAGATGTCGATCCCCTTCGTCGCGATGACGAGCGTCAGCCCGATCGCCA
>CAZIDS010000048.1:0-1400 GCA_964537945.1 uncultured Gemmatimonas sp.
CGCAGGAGGGCATGGTCTTCGGCACGCCCGAGTTCATGAGCCCCGAGCAGGCGCTCGGCGACCCCCTCGACGCGCGCAGCGACCTCTACTCGCTCGGCGCCACTGCGTACTTCGCGTTCTCCGGCCGCTGCCCGTTCGAGGGCGCGACACCGACGGAGGTGCTGGCGAAGCAGGTGACCGAGCCGCCGCCGCCGCTCGCGTCGCTCGGCGTGATCATGCCGCGCAAGCTGGGCGCGCTCATCGACCGGTGCCTCGCGAAGGACCGCGCGCACCGGCCCGAGAGTGCGCAGGCGCTCGCCGAGCAGCTCGCGACCAGCATCGAGCAGCGGCGCGAGGTGCCGCCCGCGTTGCGGGCGTTCGTGAAGCGGCTCGGACGGCTCGATGGCAGCGGGACCCTTCTCCTCGGCATCACGCTGCTGCCGGCGTCCGTGTTCGCGGCAGTCGCCGTGGGGATGGCCACTGGATGGGCCACGCTCATCGCCGGCGCGACGCTGCCTCCCTTCGCGTACTTCACGGCGATCTCGCGCCGGTTGCTCAAGGCCGGCTTCGCGCACCAGGACCTCGAGGCCGCCTACGCGGCGGAACTCGAGCGCGCGCGCGAGGAGATCGTTCTCGAGCGGCGCCTGAACCCGCCGACGGTGGTGGAACGGTCGCTCGCACCGCTGGCGCGGATCTCCGGTGCGTCAGGCGCGATCGCCCTTGCCGCAGTGATGGTCGTCGGATGGCCGCTCGACATGATCCTGCTGCCGTTCGTGGCGTCGCTGTGGAGCGTCACCATCACGAGCACGCTCGCCGCCCTCGCCACCGGGCAGCGCCGCCGCGACGTCGAGACCGAGGTCTGGTCCAAGTTCTGGCTTGGCCGCATCGGCAAGGGGATCTTCGCCTTCGCGCGGCGCTTCGTCGGCGACACGGCCCCGCCCTCGGCGATGACCCACCGTGCGACCGAGCTCTCGCTCGGCCTCGCCGCCGAACAGCTCTTCGACGCGCTCCCCAAGGCGACGCGCGCCGAACTCGGTGACCTGCCGGCGATCCTCAAGCGCCTGCAGGACGACGCCAGCGCGCTGCGCCGCCGCTACGACGACCTGCAGGACGCGCTCTCCGCCGCCGGCGAGGCCGCCGCGAGCGAGGCGTACGCCGACGTGCGCGCCGCGCGCGACGAGCTCCACGCGCGCCTCGGCGAAGCCGTCAGCGCGCTCGAGACCATCCGCCTCAACCTGCTGCGCCTGCACGCCGGCTCCACGTCGGTCCAGAGCCTCACCACGCATCTCGGCATCGCCGCCGAGGTCTCGGCGCAGGTCGAGCGCCTCGTCGCCGCGCACGAAGAGGTGGAGCGCGGGCTCCGCTTCCCGCGCGAGATCGCGACGACCCCCGTCTGAACGCCGCACCGGACACGCGAATGA
>CAZIDS010000048.1:1500-14246 GCA_964537945.1 uncultured Gemmatimonas sp.
TACCTGCTCGCGCTCGACCCCGACCGCATGCTCGCGCCGTACCGCAAGCAGGCCGGTCTCGCGACCACCGCCGAGCCGCTCACCGGCTGGGACGCGGGCGGCCGCAACCTCACCGGCCACATCGCCGGGCATCATCTCTCGGGCGTCTCGATCATGTACGAGGCGACCGGCGATGCGCGCTTCAAGGCGCGCGCCGACTACATCGTCGCGCAGCTGGACGAGGTGCAGAGGAAGCAGGGCGACGGCTACTGCGGGGGGCTCGAAGGCGTCCGCGAGGCCTTCGCCGCCGTCTCGCGCGGCGAGATCCGCTCCGGCTCGTTCGACCTCAACGGTCTCTGGTCGCCCTGGTACACGCTGCACAAGACCTTCGCCGGGCTACGCGACGCCCATCGCCACACGGGGAACGCGCGCGCGCTCGAGATCGAGAAGGGCTTCGCCGCGTGGGCCGAGGGCGTGCTGAAGCCGATGAGCGAGGAGCAGGTGCAGAAGATGCTCCTCACCGAGCACGGCGGGATGAACGAGGTGCTCGCCGACCTCTATGCCGACACCGGCGACGCGCGGTGGCTCGCGCTCTCCTGGCGCTTCGAGCACCTCGCGTTCACGGAGCCGCTCAAGCGGCACCAGGACAACCTCTCCGGGAAGCACGGCAACTGCCAGATCCCCAAGCTGATCGGCTCGGCGGCGCGCTACGGCTACACCGGCGATCCGCAGGACATCATGGCGAGCTCGTTCTTCTGGGACCGCGTGGTGCGGCATCACTCGTACGCGAGCGGCGGGCACGGGCTCGCCGAGTACTTCGGCGCGCCCGACCAGCTGAGCCGGCGCGTGGACGGCCGCGCGGCCGAGACGTGCAACGCGTACAACATGGCGAAGCTCACGCGGCGGCTCTTCTCGTTCCGGCCGGACGCGGCGTACGCGGACTTCCAGGAACGCGTGCTCTTCAATCACATCCTCGCGTCGATCGACCCCGACGGCGGGCGCACGTCGTACATGGTGCCGGTGGGGCACCGCGAGCAGCAGGAGTACCAGGACCTGCAGCGCGATTTCACGTGCTGCGTCGGCACGGGGATGGAGAGCCACGGGCTGCACGGCTACGGCGTCTGGTACGAGTCGGACGACACCATCTGGGCGACCTTGTTCGTACCGAGCACCGCGGAGTTCGAGCTGGGGAAGGCGAAGCTCGCGATGGAGACGAGCTTTCCGGAGGGCGACAGCGCGACGATCCGCGTGACGCTGCCGCAGCCGAAGGAGTTCACGTTGATGGTGCGGCGCCCGCTCTGGGCCGGCGACGGCTTCCGCATCGCGGTGAACGGCACGGTGATCGAGCAGCCGCCGATCGCATCGCTGAACGATCCGGTCGCGGGCGGGCGCGCAGGCGGCGTCGGGAACGAATCGGAACAGGCGTCGAGCAGCTTCGTCGCGCTCAAGCGCACCTGGCGCTCGGGCGACACGGTGACGCTCACCCTGCCCAAGTCGCTGCACCTGGAGCCCTGCGCCGACGATCCGCGCGTGACGGCGTTCATGTGGGGCCCGCTCGCGCTGGCGTCGGACCTCGGGCCGCGCGTCGAGGGACGGCGTGGCGGCGCGGAGCTGCCGCCGGTGCGCGTGCTCGTCTCGCCGACGCGCGACGTGAACGCGCTGCTCGAGCCCGCGGGCGCGACGGGCGAGTTCCGCACGAAGGCGACGCTGCGCGTACCCGGCTCGGACGCGGCGCACGAGCCGCTCACGCTGCGTCCGTTCTATAGAACGCACCGCCGGTTGTACGGGCTCTACCACGACGTGGTGACGCAGGCGGACCTCGACGCACGCGTCGCGGCGACGGCGGCGGCGCGCGACGCCGAGGCGAAGCTCGATGCGGCGACGGTGGGGCGCGTCGTGGTCGGCGATGCGGCGTCGGAGGCGGCGGCGAACTACAAGAGCGAGCCGGCCGACCGCGCGATCGGCCGCGCGAACGGGCGCACGCAGCGCACCGGGCCGGGCTGGATCTCCTACGAGATCGCGGTGGACCCCGCGGCGTCGATGACGCTCGTCGTCACGTACTTCAACGACCCGGGCCTCCCTGCGCTCGTGGCCGACTTCGGCATCTCGATCGACGGGCGGTCGGTGGCGCGCTATGCAGCGGACCAGTCGATCATCGGCTGGGTGCAGGCGCGCTACCCGGTGCCCGCCGAACTCACGCAGGGCAAGACGAGAGTGACCGTGCGGCTCGAGGCCGCGGGCGGTTCGCGCATCGTGCCGACGTACCAGGTGCGGACCGTTCGCCAGTGATGTGACGCGTGGGTCACCGCCAGGTGACCGCCGGCGGGCCGCGGGGGTAGAGCTGGATGCACCGCGCGCCCGCCCCCCGCGTGCCACACCGGACCCCTGCGATGCGCCGCCTGTTCCCGCTCGTCCTCGCCTTCCCGCTGCTGCTCGGCGTCAACTGCGACGCGATCACCGGCACCGACAGCACCGAGCGTTTCTACTATGAAGCCGGGCGCGTCGTGCTCGAGAACCGCGGCGACGAGGGGTTCTTCACGATCGCGTACTCCGACCGGCTCGCGCCGCTGATCGACTGGTACCCCTGCATCCAGGCGCCGGAGTGCGGCTATGTCGCGCCGGGCAGTGCGCGGCGCTACACGCTCGAGGACCTGCACTCCGGGGTCGGCGACGTGATCTGGATCTACTACTGGCGCGCGGTGCTCGGCCCGGGCGGCCAGATGCAGGCCGGACCCGTCACGCTGCGGAAGGTGAGGATCACCGTGCAGGCGCCGATGTCGATCACGGGCGGCATCCGCTGAGCGCGTCGGGCGGCTAACTTGGCGGCTCCCCCTCCCGGAGCCGTTCGTGTTCGACCGCCGCACATTCCTGGTGAAGGAGCGCATCCGCGCCCTGCACATCACCGACCGCTACGACATCCTCGATCCCGCGAGCGGCGCGACGATCGGTGTGGCGGAGGAGCGCATCCCGGGCTGGGTGAAGGCGCTGCGCCTGCTGATGCGCAAGGTGGCGCTGCCGACGACGATCGTGGTCTGCGAGCGCGAAGGCGGCACGCCCGTGCTCACCCTGCACCGCGGCTGGCACTTCCTGGTCGCGAAGGTCCGCGTGACCGGCGCGGACGGCAGGCCGATCGGGACGCTCAAGTCGAAGGTCTTCTCGATCGGCGGCGCCTTCCGCGTCTTCGATCCCGACGAGCGCGAGGTCGCGGTCGTGCAAGGGAACCTCATCGGCTGGAACTTCGAGATGAAGGACATGGAGGGCCGGCGCATCGGCGCGGTGACCAAGAAGTGGGCGGGGATCGGGAAGGAGCTCTTCACGAACGCCGACAACTACATGATCTCGCTCGAGGCCGAGCGGCTCCCGGCGTCGGTGACGGCGCTGCTGCTCGCCGCGGGCCTCGCGATCGACCTGGTCTTCAAGGAGAGACAGAGATGAACCGGCTCAAGCCGTTGGTCCTCGTCGCCTGGATCGGCGCGGTCGCATGCGCGCGCCCTGAGCCGGAGGCGCCGACGCTGGTCCTGCAATCGGACTTCGGCACGCGCGACGGCGCCGTCGCCTCGATGAAGGGCGTCGCGACCGGCGTGGACCCCGAGCTCCGCATCGTCGACCTCACGCACCAGGTGGAGCCGTTCGACATCTGGGAGGGCGCGTACCGGCTGCGGCAGGTGATGCCCTTCTGGCCGAATGGGACCGTCTTCGTCTCGATCATCGACCCCGGCGTCGGCACCGCACGGCTGGGTGTCGTCGCGCGCACCGCGCGCGGCCAGCTCATCGTCACGCCCGACAACGGCACGCTCACGCTCATCGGGGACTCGATCGCCGAGGTGCGCGAGATCGACGTCGCTCGGCAGCGGCTGCCCGGCTCGGAGCGCTCGCACACCTTCCACGGCCGCGACGTCTTCGCCTACCTCGGCGCGCGGCTCGCCGCGGGGCAGGTGAAGTTCGAGGATGTGGGTCCGTCCCGCGGCACGGAGTTCGTGAAGCTCCCGGTGCCGGTCGCGACGCGCGACGGCGCGGCGCTCCGCGGCATGGTCGCGATGATCGACCGCCCCTACGGCAACCTCTGGACCAACATCCCGGCGGCGCTGGTGGACTCGATGGCGTGGAGGGTGGGCGACACGCTCGAGGTGCGGCTCTTCGAGGACGGCAAGCCGAAGGGGGCGCCGGTGGTCGCGCCCTTCGCGGACAGCTTCGGCTTCGTGAAGGTCGGGGAGCCGGTGGCCTACCTCAACAGCCTCCTCGAGCTCGCGGTCGCGGTGAGCCAGGGGAACGCGCAGGCGCGGTACGGCGTGAACGCCGGGCCGGCGTGGACGGTCGAGGTGCGGAAGCGGGGCGCACGCTAGCGCGCAAGGTCCGATTGTGTGGCGCGTGACCGCGAGCTAACGTAGCCGCGACCTCAACGCGCCTCTCGGAGGACGCATGTCAGCCCGCACCATCCGCTCGCTCGCCGTGCTCGCCGCGCTCACCCTCACCGGCGCGGCGCACGCGCAGTCGGGCGTGGTGCGCGGCACGGTCTCGGACTCGGCTGGCACGCCGATCGCCGGCGCCATCCTCACCGTGGACCGCACGCAGGTGCGCGCGCAGACCGGCGCCAACGGCACCTACCAGCTCGTCGGCATCCCCGCGGGCACGTGGACGGTGCGCTCGCGCGTGATCGGCTTCACGCCGATGAGCGCGAACGTCGAGGTGCGCCCGGGCCAGGCGACGGTGCAGGACTTCCGGATGGTGCGCTCGACGCAGACGCTCACTGCCGCGGTCGTGACCGGTTCGCGCGCGCAGCACACGGCCGCCGACGAGCTCGCGGTGCCGGTGGACGTCGTGACCAGCGAGACGATCGAGAAGCAGGGGACGACCGAGCTCTCGGCGATCCTGCAGGCGGTCTCGCCGTCGGTGAACTTCCCGCGTCAGTCGGTGACCGACGCCGACGACATCGTGCGGCCGTTCACGATGCGCGGCCTCTCCCCGGACCACACGCTCGTGCTGGTGAATGGGCTGCGGCGCCACCGCACCGCGCTCGTGCATACCTTCGCCTTCGGCATGCCCGCCGGCTCCACCGGCGTGGACCTCAACGCGCTGCCCGCGAGCGCGATCGACCGGATGGAGGTGCTGCGGGACGGCGCCGCGGCGCAGTACGGCTCCGACGCGATCGCGGGCGTGGTGAACATCCAGCTCAAGCAGGGCGAGTTCGCGCCCTTCCTCACGGCGGACTTCGGCCGCTACGTCGTCGGCGACTATCCCGACGACGGCAACACGTACAACATCAACGGTGGCTGGGGCACGCGGGTCGGCCGCGGCCGCCTCGGCATCTTCGCCGAGATCCGCAACCGGCAGCCGACGAACCGTGCCTGGCCCGAAGAGGCCGACCAGATCGTCCCCGGCGACGCCGACGAGGTGGACGACAACGGCCACATCACGCAGAAGAACAACAACGTCGCGCAGCCGAACCATCACCTCGGCGACGGCCTCGCCGACGACAAGATCCTGTTCGCCGACTTCCGCCTGCCGCTCGACGACGCGGGCACGAAGGTCTTCTACGCCTTCGGCGGCTTCTCCGACCGCGTCGGCACGGGCAACGGCTTCTATCGCCAGGGGCTGAGCGAGCGGAACTGGCCGCAGATCTACCCGCGCGGCTTCCTGCCCGAGTTCCGGCCCGACGTGATCGACTGGTCGCTCGCGGCGGGCCTGCGCGGCGAGGCCGGCGCGTGGACCTACGACGCGAGCCTCTCGGCCGGCTACGACAAGTTCGACTACAACCTGTTCAACACGCTCAATACCTCGCTCGGCCCCTGCCTCGACACGCCCTGCGCGCCGGGCCTCGACACGATCATGGGGACGGCCGACGACCCGAACATCCCCAACAGCACGCACTTCTACGCCGGCGGCCTCCGCGCCGGCGAGACGCAGGTCGCGTTCGACGTCTCGCGCCAGCTGCAGACGTCGCTGCCCAGCCCGCTCAGCATCGCGCTTGGCGCGTCGTACCGGCAGGAGACGTTCGAGCTGATCGCCGGTGAGCCGGGCTCGTACATCAATGGCGGCCACACGACGCAGTACGGCGACCCGGCGCCCGGCGGCTCGCAGGTCTTCAGCGGCTTCCTGCCGTCCACGGCGACCGACGTCGACCGCTCGAACATCGCGCTCTACGGCGAGCTCGAGACCGACCTCACGCAGAAGCTCCTCGCGAACGTCGCGGCGCGGTTCGAGAACTACAGCGACTTCGGCTCGCAGCTGAGCACGAAGGCCGCGGTGCGCTTCCAGCCGGTGCGGCGGTTCGTGATCCGCGGCGCGGTGAGCACCGGCTTCCGCGCGCCGTCGCTCGCGCAGAGCAACTACGGCAGCCGCATCACGAGCTTCAAGCTCGACACGCTCTCGGGGAACCAGGTGCCCTTCGAGGTCGGCATCTTCCCGGTGGACGACCCGGCGGCGGTCGCGCTCGGCGCGAAGAAGCTCAAGGCCGAGACGTCGCTGAACCTGAGCGCGGGCTTCGCGTGGAGCCCGACCGAGGCGCTGAACCTCACGCTCGACGGCTACTCGATCACGCTGAAGGACCGCATCCTGCTCACCGGCTTCCTCGGCGGGCCGGCGATCGAGGCGATCCTCAGCGGGCAGGGGATCCAGGCCGAGGCGGGGCAGTACTTCACGAACATCGTGGATACGCGCACCAACGGCATCGACATCACCGCGAACTGGCGCCGCACGATCGGCATGAGCGGGGTGTTCACGCTGAACACCGGCATCAACTACACGACGAACGAGATCGTCGGGCAGCGGCCGAATCCGCCGGAACTCAACGGCACGGGCGCCGAGCTGGTGGACATGTTCATGCGCATCGTGATCGAGAAGGAGCGGCCCGACTGGCGCGGCACCGTGACGGCCGACTACACGCGCGGGCAGAGCAACATCCTCTTCCGGACGTCCTACTACGGGAAGTTCAACTCGGCTCCGGGGCTCTGCGGCACGTGCGAGCAGACCTTCGGCGCGCGGACGCTCTTCGACCTCGAAGCGGGCCGGCAGTTCGGCGGGGTGAAGTGGTCGCTCGGCGTGCGGAACCTGCTCGACACCTACCCGGAGAAGAACACGCTCGACAACGGGTACGGGATCTTCCCGTGGGCGGGGGCGTCGCCGTTCGGCTACAACGGGCGCTTCATCTATACGAGGGCGCAGATGGTGCTCGGGTCCCGATAAGGCCCCGTAGCGAGGGGTGGGTCGCCGTCACGCCGTGACGTGGGACACCCCCTGACACTCCGCCACGGGGAACGGAACGTGCTATGGTAAGGGGTGCGCCCGGGTGACCCGGGCGCACCCACCCCGACTCCGATGCGACCCTCGTACCAGCGGCGACCACTCGCCGCCCTCCTCGGCCTCGCCGGGATGCTCGCCGCGTGCGACTTCCCGAGCGAGGCGCCGATCCTGCAGCAGACGTGGGTCGTTCCCGGCGACTCGGTCGCGGTGAACGTCGCGCAGATCCTGCCGAACAACATCTCGATGGCGGCGGGGGGCGGGGCCTTCGTCGTGACGGTGCCGCTGCCGGCCGCCTTCTCGACGACGCTGGGCGCGCTGTGCGCGCAGCCGGCCTGCCAGAGCGGGGCGACCGTGAGCGCGCCGGTCCCGGCCTTCACGTCGTCGGGTGCGACGCTGACGCGCACGGTGACCTTCCCGGCGACGGTCGCCTCGGCGACGGTGACGGGCGGCACGGTGACCTTGCTCGTCAACAACAACCTCGGGTTCGACCCGCTCCGCCCGAACGGTGCCTCGCCGGCCTACGGCACGATGACGGTGACGATCACCAACGGCGCGACGAACACCGCGACGAACTTCAACGGCGCGACGCAGGCGATGCCGAACGGCGCGGTGACGAACCTCTCGGTGCCGGTCCCGGCCGGGACGTACGCCACCTCGTTCAGCGTCTCGATCGCGTTCAACGTGCCGGCCAGCAGCGGCAACTACAGTCTCGCGGCGTCGAACTCGATCAGCGTCACGCCCTCGGTGGACAACCTCACCGTCTCGCAGGCGTCGGTGGTCGTCGTCAACGAGTCGATCAACACCACGCCGTCGAGCTTCGACATGGATGACGTGGACTTCGCCGACCAGGTGGAGGGGGGCGGCCTGATCCTCGACGTGGTGAACCCGTTCACCGCGTCCGCGACCGGGTCGCTCGTGGTCGCGGCGCCGGCGCAGGGCGCCGACCCGGCCGTGAACATCTCGAAGCCGTTCAACATCGCCGCGACGCCGACGTCGACGGTCTCGATCACGCTGTCGAAGGCCGAGCTGCAGTCGCTCGTCGGCAAGACGGGCGTGACGATGTCCGTGACCGGCAACGCGACCGGCACCGGCGCGGGGAACACCGTGACGGTGACGCCGACATCGCGGATCACGCTGCGCACGAAGGTGCAGCTCATCCTCAACGTGGGGGGCTGAGCCATGACGACCCGACTCCGCCTCCTTGCGCCCCTCTCGCTGATCGCGCTGCTCGGCCCCTCGGCCGCCGCGGCGCAGGGGAACGCCTCCGCCGCCGCCACCGGCCTCGGCGGGAACTACACCGCGATCGCGCGCGGCTTCAACGCGACCGCCTGGAACCCGGCCAACCTCGGCCTCGACGGCAACCCGCGCTTCACGCTCGGGATGTCGCCGCAGGTCGCGATGGGCACCGGCCCGATCACGCTCGCCGACTTCAAGGACTACGGCGGCATCGTCGTCCCGCAGAACGTGCGAGAGCAGTGGCTGCAGAAGGTCGCCGACAACAACGGCCAGGACGTGGACGGCGACATCAACGTGACGCCGCTCGCGATGTCGTTCGGCTCGATCGCCATCAGCGCGACCACGACGGTGCGCGCGAACGGCGCGCTGCCGCCCGCGGTCGCCGAGCTGCTCCTGTTCGGCAACGCCGGCCGCACGGGCGTGCCGCAGGACTACGAACTCGCCGACCTCGCGCTCGACGCGAACGCGACGAGCACCGTCGCCCTCGCGTACGGCCGCAAGATGCCGCTCGTCCCGGTCGGCGAGCTCTCGATCGGCGTGACCGGCAAGTACATCATCGGCCACGGCGCGGCCTCGCTCCGCGACAACGGCTCGACGATCACGTCGAACCCGGTCGCGATCAACCTCAACGCGCCCTTCGTCGTCACCGACACCGCCGAGTGGCAGAACGGGAGCGGCTTCGGCTTCGACGTCGGCGCGACGTGGAAGGTCGGGAACCTCCGCGCCTCCGCGGTCGTGCACGACATCGTCAGCACGTTCAAGTGGGACACGGACAACCTCTACTACATGCCGGTGGAGGCGACATTCCAGGAGGGCTCGGGGAGCGAGTTCGCCGATTCGCTGATCCCGCTGAACACCGCGCCGCAGGCGCTGCAGGACGAGCTCCGCGCGCGGATCGAGGATGCCAAGCCGGTGCCGACGATCGCGCTCGGCGTCGCGTGGAGCGGCCTGCCGCGGATCACGCTGGTGGGCGACATCCGGCAGCGCGTCGGCGACGGGCTCGAGCGCGGCGCGGCGACGCAGATCGGCGTCGGCGCCGAGCTGCGGCTCATCCCGTTCGTGCCGCTGCGTGGCGGCATCACGACGCTCGGCAACGGGATGCGCTTCAGCGGCGGACTCGGCCTCGAGTTCGGCGTCGTGAACCTGCAGGCTGCGGCGCTGGTGACGCAGGCCGAGGGGCGCAACGACACGGGCTTCGGCCTCACGCTGAGTCTCTTCGGGCGCTGATCGCGCGCTGCTCGCGCGCTGAGCACGGCAGGGGCGGGGGCTGGGGTGGCGCGGTAGATTCCGCGCGTCACCCCAGCCCCTTCCTCATGCGCCGCACGCTCCGCCTCTTCGCGCCGCTCCTCGGCGCGGCCGCCATCGCCTGTGAACGCGCGCCGGTCGACGAGGTCGTCTCGTCCACCGGCGTCGTCGTCTCGGCCCACCATCTCGCGTCCGACGCGGGCGCGGCGATGCTCGCGCAGGGCGGCAACGCAGTGGATGCGGCGGTCGCGACGGCGCTCTCGCTCGCCGTCACCTATCCCGCCGCGGGCAACATCGGCGGCGGCGGCTTCATGATCGTGCGCATGGCCGACGGCACCGCGACGACCTTCGACTACCGCGAGAAGGCACCCGGCGCCTCGACGCCGACGATGTACCTCGACGCGAAGGGCGAGATCCAGGGCGCGGCGACCGACTCGGGCTGGCGCTCGCCCGGCGTGCCCGGCACGGTGCGCGGCCTCGCGCTCGCGCACAAGCGCTTCGGCAAGCTGCCGTGGAAGGACGTCGTGATGCCGGCGGTGACGCTCGCCGAGCAGGGCTTCCCGGTCTCGGAGGAGTTCGCGAAGGACCTCAACTTCGCGGTGGACAGCTTCATGGCGCCGTTCCCGGCATCGGTCGCGGCCTATGGGAAGCCGGGCGGCGGCAAGTGGGCCGCGGGTGACACGCTGAAGCTGCCGCAGCTTGGCCGCGCGCTGCGCGCGATCGCCGAGGAAGGACCCGACGCGTTCTACACCGGCTGGATCGCCGACTCGATCGACGCGCAGATGAAGGCGCACCGCGGGCTGATCACGCGCGCCGACCTTGCCGCGTACGCGGCGAAGGAGCGCGAACCGGTGCGCGGCACGTTCAACGGCCACGAGATCATCGGGATGGGCCCGCCGAGCTCGGGCGGCATCGTGACGATCGAGACGCTGAACATCCTCGAGCAGTTCGGCGCCGCGCGGCTCGCGCGGCTCGACCAGCGGACGCTGCACCTGCGGATCGAGGCGGCGCGCCGCGTCTACCTCGACCGCGCGCGCTTCCTAGGCGACCCCGACTTCGTCGAGGTGCCGGTGACGACGCTCATCTCGAAGCAGCACGCGAAGGAGCTCGCCGCGACGATCGACACCCTGAAGGCGACGACGAGCGAATCGCTCGCCGCCGACATCCTCGCGCCGGCGGAACCGTCGCAGACGACGCACTTCAGTGTCGTGGACGCCGACGGCAACGCGGTCTCGAGCACCTACACGCTCGAGGGCTGGTACGGCTCGGGCGTCGTCGTCGCGGGCTTCCTGCTGAACAACGAGATGGGCGACTTCAACAAGAAGCCGGGCTACACGAACCGCGGCTGGGCGATCGGCACGCCGGCGAACGTGATCGCTCCGGGGAAGCGGATGCTGAGCTCGATGTCGCCGGTGATCGTCACGCGCGAGAACCAGCTGCGGCTCGTGACCGGCTCGCCCGGCGGGCGCACGATCCCCAACACGGTGCTCAACGTCGTGCTCGGCGTGACCGCGTTCGGCGAGGGCGCGCGCCAGGCCGTGGATGCGCCGCGCATCCACCATCAGTGGATGCCCGACGGCGCGGAGTTCGAGAAGGGCGCGGCGACGCCCGAGATGCTGGCCGCGCTGCGCGCGATGGGCCACAAGATCGACGAGAACGGCCCGCAGTCGCAGGGCGACGCACACTCGATCGTCTACGACGCGGCGCGCAAGCGCGCGAACGCGGCGAACGACCATCGCAGCCCCGACTCCGGCGCGAGCGTGCCGAAGCGCCCGTGACCTCCCTCGGCGGCGCGATGTCGGTCGACCTGCGCGACCGCGGCCTCTTCCGCACGCACGGCTTCGTCGGCGGGGAGTGGGTCGGTGCCGCGAAGACGTTCGAGGTGCGCGATCCCGCGACCGGCGTGCTGGTGGCCGAGGTGGCCGACCTCGGCGCGAAGGAGACCGAGGCAGCGGTCGCGGCGGCCGAGCGCGCGGGCGCGGCGTGGGCCGCGCGCACGGCGAAGGAACGCTCGGCGGTGCTGCGCCGCTGGTTCGAGCTGATCGTCGCCGCGCAGGACGACCTCGCGCTGCTGATGACGACGGAGCAGGGGAAGCCGCTCGCCGAGGCGCGCACCGAGGTGCTCTACGGCGCGAGCTTCGTCGAGTGGTTCGCCGAGGAGGCGAAGCGCGCGTACGGCGAGGTGATCCCGACACCGGTCGCGGGACGCCGGCTGCTCGTGCTCAAGCAGCCGGTCGGCGTCGTCGGTGCGATCACCCCGTGGAACTTCCCGGTGGCGATGGTGACGCGGAAGGCGGCGCCGGCGCTCGCGGCCGGCTGCACCTTCGTGCTGAAGCCCGCGCCGGAGACGCCGCTCTGCGCGCTCGCGCTGGCCGAGCTCGCGCAGCGCGCCGGTGTACCGGCGGGCGTGCTGAGCGTGATCCCCACGTCGCGCGCGCCCGAGGTGGGGAAGGTGCTCACCGAGAGCCCGGCCGTCCGGAAGTTCTCGTTCACGGGCTCGACGGCGGTCGGCAAGCTCCTGATGGCGCAGTGCGCGGGCACGGTGAAGCGCGTCTCGCTCGAGCTCGGCGGCAACGCGCCATTCCTCGTCTTCGACGACGCGGACCTCGAGAAGGCGGTGGCCGGTGCGGTGGCCTCGCGCTACCGGAACGCGGGGCAGACCTGCGTCTGTGCGAACCGCTTCCTCGTCCAGCGCGGCGTCGCGGATCACTTCACGTCGCTGCTCGCGGACGCGGTGGACCGGATGAAGGTCGGCGACGGGCGCGCCGAGGGCGTGACCATCGGCCCGCTGATCTCGGCGCGCGCGGTGAAGAAGGTCGAACGGCTCGTCGCCGACGCGACGGCCAACGGCGCGCGCATCGCGCTCGGCGGGGCGCGGCACCCGTTCGGCGGGAACTTCTACCAGCCGACCGTGCTCGCGAAGGTCACGCCGACGATGCTGATCGCGAACGAGGAGATCTTCGGGCCCGTGGCGACGGTGATCCCGTTCGACGACGAGGCGGAGGCGATCCGGCTCGCGAACGCGACGCCGTACGGCCTCGCGGCCT
>CAZIDS010000049.1:0-13968 GCA_964537945.1 uncultured Gemmatimonas sp.
TCGCGCCGGCGGCGATCCTGCTGCCGATCGGCAGCTC
Organism: uncultured Gemmatimonas sp.; assembly: GCA_964537945.1. Classification (GTDB taxonomy): domain Bacteria; phylum Gemmatimonadota; class Gemmatimonadetes; order Gemmatimonadales; family Gemmatimonadaceae; genus Pseudogemmatithrix. The sequence continues at coordinate 38 of CAZIDS010000049.1, forward strand.
GCTGCTGCTCGCGATGCTCGGCTCCGTGCTCTACGCCGGCGACGCCTTCCTCGTGAGCGGCGGCCAGCTGTCGATCTCGCTGATCCTTCAGCTCGTGGTCTTCACGATGACGGCGGTGGGGACGGGCTACATCGCCGCGCGGCTGCAGGAGGCGGGCGAGGGGCGGCAGCGGCTCCAGGCCGAGCTCGCGCGGATGCAGCTGCGCGCGGCCGACATCCTCGCGAACATCCGCGCCGGCATCATCACGGTGGACGCCGAGGGGCGGCTGCTCTACGCGAACCCGGCCGCCTCGACACTGCTCGGCCTCGCGCTCGACGAGGCGGTCGGGAATCCGGTGCAGGGCCAGCTGCGCGCGGCGGCGCCGGGCGTGGCCGACGCGCTGAGCGCACATGCCGCGGGCGGGCTGGTCACGTCGCGGCGCGAGGGCGTGCTCCTCCGCAACGGCGAGCCGGTGCCGATCGGCATCACGACGACGTCGGTCAGCGGCGACCTGCGCCCGCACGGCGCGGCGACGACCGCGATCTTCCAGGACATCTCCGACCAGAAGCGGCTCGAGGCGATGCACATGCGCGCGCAGCGGCTCGAGGCCGTCGCCGAGCTCAGCGCCTCGCTCGCGCACGAGATCAAGAACCCGCTCGCGAGCATCCATAGCGCGGTGGAGCAGATGTCGCGGCGGCCGACCGCGACCGCCGACGAGCGCACGCTCTCGGACCTCATCGTGCGCGAATCGGAGCGCCTCTCGCGCCTCCTCTCCGAGTTCCTCGACTTCGCGCGCGTGCAGGTGACGCAGCGCGAGCCGGTGGACCTCCGCCACCTCGTGCAGGGGGCGGCCGCGCTCGCCGGCACGCATCCCGACCGCGGCGCGCAGTCGCGGCTGTCGCTCGAGATCCCCGACGCGCCGATCACGATGCAGGGGGACGAGGACCTGCTCCATCGCGCGCTGTTCAACCTGATCCTGAACGCCTTCCAGGCGTCGCCGCCGCAGGGCGAGGTGCGCGTGCGCCTCCGCTCGATGCAGCGCGGCGAGGCGCCGAGCGGGCTCCCGCTCACCGGGCCCGTGCACGCGATCGAGATCCGCGACCAGGGCGCCGGGATCCCCGCCGAGATCGCGGACCGCCTGTTCGAGCCGTTCGCGACCACCAAGCCGGGCGGCAGCGGCCTCGGGCTCGCGCTCGTGCACCGCGCGATAGAGGCGCACCGCGGGCTCGTGCTCGTCGACAGCGCCGCGACCGGCACCTGCTTCACCGTCCTCCTCCCCATCGAGTCCCCGCCGCTCGGAGTCTCGCCGTGAACGACCGCGCCACGCCCCCCAGCATCCTCGTCGTCGACGACGAATCGGGGATCCTCCAGACGCTCGAGATCCTGCTCCGCGCCGAGGGCTTCGCGCCGCACGTCGCGCAGGGCGGCAAGGCGGCGCTCGAGAAGCTCCAGTCGTTCTCGCCCGACATCGTGCTCAGCGATGTGCGGATGCCGGGCGTGACCGGCGTCGAGGTGCTCGCCGCCGCGAAAGCGAAGGACGCCGACGTGCCGGTGATCCTGATGACCGCGCAGGCGACGCTCCAGACGGCGATGCAGGCCGTGAACGAGGGCGCGTTCTACTACATCCAGAAGCCGTTCCGCAACGATGAGCTGCTCGCGATCCTCCGCCGCGCCGCCGAGCACCGGCAGCTGCGCGTGGAGAACACGGTCCTCAAGAAGGAGATCCGCCGCCGCGAGCGGCGCGGCGCCGGCGCGCCGATCGGCAACAACCGCGCCTGGCTCGAGGTGCTCCGGCTCGCCGAGGCGGTCGCGCCCACGGACTCGACGGTGCTCGTCACCGGGGAGTCCGGCACAGGCAAGGAGGTGGTCGCGCGCTACATCCACGACCTCTCGGCCCGCGCCGAGGCGACGTTCCAGTCGATCAACTGCGGCGCGCTCCCCGAGGGGTTGCTCGAGAGCGAGCTCTTCGGCCACGTGAAGGGCTCCTTCACCGGCGCCGTGCGCGACAAGCAGGGCCTCTTCACGGCGGCGGCCGGCGGCACCTTCTTCCTCGACGAGATCGGCGAGACCACGCCCGCGACGCAGGTGAAGCTCCTCCGCGTGCTGCAGCACCGCGAGGTGATCCCCGTCGGCGCGACGGAGCCGGTGCCGATCGACACGCGCCTGATCGCGGCGACGAACCGCGACCTCGAGGACGAGATCGAGCGCGGCACCTTCCGTCGCGACCTCTTCTACCGCCTCAACGTGATCGCGGTGCACCTGCCGCCGCTGCGCGAGCGGCGCGACGACATCCTGCTCCTCGCCGAGAGCTTCCTGCAGCGCTCGGCGGAGCTGCGGGGCGAGACGCCCAAGCGGCTCGGTGACGACGCCGCCGAGGCGCTCCTCGGCTACGGATGGCCCGGCAACGTGCGCGAGCTGGAGAACGCGCTCGAGCGCGCGGTCATCCTCGCCACCGGCGCGACGATCGGCGTGGGTGCGCTCCCCGAGCGCGTGACCGAGCGACGCGCCGAGCCGCTGATCGCCGAGCGCGCGGCGACGAACCCGACGCTCGAGACCATCGAGCGCGCGTACATCCTCTTCGTGCTGCAGGCCGAGGCGGGGAACAAGACGCGCGCCGCCGAGGCGCTCGGCATCGACCCGTCCACGCTGCACCGCAAGCTCGCGCGCTACGGGGTCGAGGCGTGACCGACGCCCTCGCGGCCTTCTGGACCGCGCGCTCCGCGGCGTTCGACCGCCGCGCCCCGTGGGTCGCGCTGCTGGTCGTGCTCCTCGCCGGCCTCGCGACGATGACGAGCGACCCGATTGGCGTCTTCAACGACGACGGGATCTACCTCCTCACCGCGAAGGCGCTCGCCGAGGGGAAGGGATATGTGTACCCGCAGCTGCCGGGACTGCCGCCGGCGATCCACTACCCGCCCGCGTGGCCGACGCTGCTCGCGGTCGCGCTGAAGGTCGCCCCCGCATTCCCGGCGAATATCGGCTGGCTCAAGCTCATCAACCCGGTGATCACGGCGATCGCCGCCGGCGTCGCGACGCGGCTCGGCCAGCGGATGCTCGGGCTCCCGTGGTGGCTCGCGTTCGCCGGCGCGGTCGCCGCTACCGTGAGCGTGCCGGTGCTGCTGCTCACCAACCTGCTCCTCTCGGAGCCGCTCTTCCTTTGCCTGCTCTGGCCCACGCTGTGGGGGACCGAGCGGCTCGTGCACGAGGGCGGCGTTCGCCGCGCGGCGCTCGCCGCCGTGCTCGTCGCGCTGCTCGTGCTCGTGCGCACGCTCGGCGGCGCCGTGCTCGTCGCGGGCGTCGTGCTGCTCGCGCGCGAGCGGCGCTGGCGGGAGCTCGCCGTCTTCGCGTCGGTGGCGGTGCTGCTGCTCCTGCCCTGGCAGCTGTTCGTCTGGCGCGCGACGCCGGCCTTCCCGGTGGAGCTCAAGGGCTCCTATGGCCCCTATCTCGAGTGGGTCGCCGACGGGTACCGCGAGGGTGGCGCGGCGTTCCTCGGCGCCGTCGTGCGGAAGAACCTCGCGGCGATCGGCGTGATGATCGGCACGTTCACGTCGCCGTTCTGGGGCGGCGTGCCGCGGTACCTGATGGCGACGCTCGCATTCGCCGCGTTCGGCGCCGGCCTCGTCGCGCTCGCGCGGCGCCAGCGGGCGCCGGTGACCGTGCTCGCGCTGGCCGGCTACCTCTTCGTCTCGGTCGTCTGGCCGTTCTGGATCGACCGGTTCATCTGGGTGGTCTGGCCACTGCTCGTGCTCGTCGCGCTCGCGGGCCTCGCGGCGCTCACCGAACGGCTGCGCACGCGCGGCGCGATCGCCGGCGCGCGCGCGGTGCTGGCCGCGGGTGTGCTCGTCGCGCTCGGCCACACGGCGTACAACGTGCGCGGGCTGTCGCATGGCTGGGAGCGGAGCGCGTCGCGCGAGATGGCGGGCGCCGGCATCCGCCTGGTGCGCCACGTGAACGACGACCGCTCCCTCGACGGCAAGCTCATCGCCGCGGAGCTCGCCCCGATGCTCGCGATCTACTCGGGCGAGCAGGTTCTCCCGGTGGAGATCCTGACGCCACGCGAGCACGTGGTGGAGAAGACGACGGCCGAGCACACGGCCGAGCTCGAACGGATCGACCGCCGCTTCCATCCGGCGGCGTACGTGGTGATGGAGGCCGGGCCGTTCTATGCGGCCCTGCAGGCGGCCCGCCTCGACAGCGGCCGCGTGCTCGTCGACGTTTCCCCTCCGGGCGCCCCCGTGCGCACGCTCAAGGTCCAGGCCCAATGAACATCCATACGCCGACTTCGATCCCGACCATCCCCGGCCCGCGCATCCGCGGCCGCACGCCGCTCCCCGCGGCCGACCTCGTGCTCTCGGTCCTGATCCCCGTCTACAACGAGCGGAACACCATCGACCGCATCCTCGACGAGGTGCACGCGGTCCCGGTGCGCAAGCAGGTCATCTGCGTCGACGACTGCTCGCGCGACGGCACGCGCGAGCGGCTGCAGGAGCTCAAGGCCGCGGGCCGGATCGACATCCTCGAGTTCCACGAGGTGAACCGCGGCAAGGGCGCGGCGATCCGCACCGCGCTGCAGGCGAGCACGGGCAACGTCGTCATCGTGCAGGACGCCGACCTCGAGTACGACCCGGCCGACTGGCCGACGCTCCTCGAGCCGATCATCGACGGCCGCGCCGACGCCGTCTTCGGCTCGCGTTTCCTTGGCGGCCCGCATCGCGTGCTCTACTTCTGGCACTCGGTGGGCAACACCGTCCTCACGACGTTCAGCAACATGTTCACGAACCTGAACCTCACCGACATGGAGACCTGCTACAAGGCGATGCGCGGCGAGATGGCGCGCGGGCTCCACCTCACGTCGGACCGGTTCGGCTTCGAGCCCGAGGTGACGGCGCGGCTCGCGCAGGCGAAGGCGCGCATCTACGAGGTCCCCATCTCCTACTCCGGCCGCACCTACGCCGAGGGCAAGAAGATCGGCTGGCGCGACGGCGTCGCGGCGATCGGGCACATCATCCGATACAACCTCTCGCGATGAGGGAGCGCCTGCGGCAGGCCTGGGAGGCGAACGACGCGCGCTGGAGCGCGCTCCTCGTCGTCGCCGTCGCGCTCGCGGCGACCGCGTCGGGGCTCGGCAACCTCTTCGCCTATGACGACATCCCGATCGTCGTCGAGAACCCGATGGTGACGGCCCTCCACAAGCCGCTCGAGTACCTCACCGACTCGTACTGGGGGCCGTCGCGCGGACACTCGCTCTACCGTCCGTTGACCGTCATCGGCTTTGCGCTGCAGTGGGCGATCGGCGGCGGGAGCGCCTTCCCGTTCCATCTCGCGAACGTGGTCTTCTACGCCGGCTCGGCGCTCGCCGCGCTCGCGCTCTTCCGACTCCTCCTCCCCAAGGGGCCGGCACTCGTCGCCGGCCTCGCGTTCGCCGCGCATCCGGTGCACTCCGAGGCCGTGGCCAACGTCGTGGGCCAGTCGGAGATGACGGCCGCGATCCCGATGCTCCTCGCCGCGGCCGCGTACCTGCGCGACCGCCTCCACGGCGCGCTGCGCACGCGCACGGTCGTCGTCATCGCCGTCTGCCTCGGTTGGGCGCTGCTCACCAAGGAGCACGGCATCGTGCTCCCCGCGCTGCTCCTGATGGCCGAGGTCGTCTTCCGCCGCGACCGCTTCGCGCCGGTGGATGATCGCGGCATCCGCGAGTGGCTGCTGGCGCGCGTGCTCGTGCTCGAGGTCGCAGCGTACCTCGTCGTCCGCCTCGCCATCCTCGGCGGCTTCGCCGGCGACGCACCGCATCCTGCGTTCGAGGCGATCAGCACTGGCGAACGGCTCTGGGTGATGCTCGGACTGCTGCCCCAGTTCGTCCGGCTCTTCTTCTGGCCGGCCGAGCTGTACGCCGACTACTCGCCGCGCGCGGTGCCGTTCCTGACGTCGCCGTCGCTCGGGCACCTGCCGGGCGCGTTCTGGCTCGTGCTCATCCTCGCGCTGTTCGCGTGGGGCTGGCGCCGCGACCGTGTGATCGCCTTCGCGCTCCTCTGGACGGGGCTCACCCTCGGCCCGATCTCGAACATCCTGCTGCCGACCGGTGTGCTGATCGCCGAGCGGACGCTCTTCCTGCCGAGTGTCGGCATCGCACTGCTGGTCGGGCGCGTCGTGGAGCTGGGCTGGCCGCTCGTCGCCGGCTACCGAGCCGCCTGGGTGCGCATCGCGGTGCCAGCGGTCGGGATGCTGGTGCTCGTCGCGGCGACCTGGCGCTCGGCGTTGCGGCAGCTCGACTGGGAGGACAATCCGACGGTCTTCTCGACGATGGTCGTGGACGCGCCCGACAACTACCGGGCCCACCACGCGCTCGGCGAGCTCTTCGGCGCCGCGGCGTCGTGGAAGCGGGCGGAGAAGGAGCTCCGCATCGCCGACTCGCTCTATCCGGGATACGACCTGCTCGAGCTCTCGCTCGCGCGCGTGCTGCACTTCGATGACCGCTGTCCTGACGCCCTGCCGATCTACGAGGAGGTGCTGCGGAAGCGTCCCGACGCGGAGATCGCGGCGATCGGCCGCGCGGCCTGCCTGCTGGAACTGCGCCGGCTCAGCGACGCGCGGGACGAAGCGATGCGCGGACTCGGGCGCGGTCTCTCTCGGGGTTCGTTCGGGCTGCTGCTGCAGAAGGCCGAATCGTCACTGGCCGCCAACGACACAATCGATGCCCGGAACCGGTGGGCCCGGGCGGGCGGGCCGGTCTCGAAGATCGACGCCCGGCTCAGGGTCCCGGTCCTGCTGCTCAAGCCGGCGGCCAGCGGGGGGCGCCGCAATTCGCCAGAACCCTAGCCGCGTTCTGCCTCCGACTGGGTCCGTGACGTCCGGGGGCATCTGTAAGTCAAGGCGGGGCAGCATGTTGGACGATGGCCCCCCGGTGGCAGGGTTCTTGCCCTCTCATCAGGTGGAAGTGGCAGGACAACACCCTCTCTCCCCCTCCCGGAGCAGCTAATGCTGAGCAACAAGAAGGGCTTCACCCTCATCGAGCTTCTGATCGTCGTCGTGATCATCGGCATCCTGGCCGCGATCGCGATCCCGAAGTTCGCGAACACGAAGGAGAAGGCGTACCTCACGGCCATGAAGTCGGACCTCCGCAACCTCGTCACCGCGGAAGAGGCCTACTTCGCCGAGTGGGCGACGTACACCTCGACGCTCACGACGACCCAGTACCGCAACTCGACGGGCGTGACGCTCGGCACGATCACCCCGACGACCGGTGGCTTCTCGGCCTCGGTGTCGTACCCGGGTGGCACGACCAAGACCTGCCAGATCACGGTGGGCTCGGGCACGCGCGACGGCGAGCCGGTTTGCGATCCGTAAGCTGATGCTGAGCTGGACTTCGGGGGCCGGGTGCGAGAGCATCCGGCCCCCGAATGCTTTTGGTGACGCGGCGGGGCGCCCGATGACGAACGGGGCGCCCCGCCGCGCGACGTTCGGCGCATGCGACCACGCACCGGCATCTCGCTCGTGGAGGTCCTCGTCGCGGCGTTGCTGCTCGCGATCGGGATCTCCGCCGCGCTCGGCGCGTTCACCGCGGCGGCGCGCTTCCGCGAGCGCGCGGCGCTGCGCGAGTTCGTCGCGCGCACGGTGGCCGACCGGCTCGAGCGCTTCACGCTCGAGGCATGCACCGGGGCCGACACGGTGCGCGCCGAGCACGTCGCCGGCGTGGTGGAGCAGCACTGGCTGGTGAGCCGCGCGGGCGCGGTCGCGCGGCTCGACGGATATGCCGCGGCGCACGTGCAGGGCGGCGCGCGGCTCGCGCTCGTGCACCAGCGTCGCTGCCGATGAGGGCGCGGCGCGGATTCCTCCTGGCCGAGGCGCTCTGTGCGCTCGCGCTGAGCGTCGTGCTCGCCGCCGCGGTGGGCGTCTCGCTCGCCGGCGCACGGCGCGCGATGGGCGCCGCCGAGTCGCGCGCGCGGGCGCGACGCAACGCGCTCGAGGCGCTGCAGGTCACGGCCGCGCTGCTGCGCGATGCCGACTCGGTGACCGTTCTGGGCGACACCGCCGTCGAGCTGAGCCTCGCGATCGCCGACGGTGTCGTCTGCGCGCGGGACCTCGCGGGCGTGACGCTCGCGCCGGCGTCGACGCGGGCCTCGGGGCTGCTCGCGTCGCAGCCGCCGGAGGCCGACGACGAAGTGCGCGCGCTCGTGCGCGACACGCTCGGTGGAGCGCGATGGGTTGCGGCGGTCGTCGATTCGGCGACGACGCGAACGGGCAGCGACGCGTGCGTCACGGACGGCCGGTACGTCGCCGCCTCGGACGCTGCGCTGCCGCGGCCGAGGCTCGTCGGGTCGCTGGACCCCCGCGCGACCCCCGGCACGCCCGTGCGGGTCGCGCGGCGCGGACGACTCTCGCTCTATCACGCCGGCGGGGGCGACTGGATGCTTGGCTTCCGGCGCTGTGCCCGCGGGGTGTGTGGGACGAACCAACCGGTCGCCGGTCCGCTGCGGACGCCTTCGGGCGGCGGCTTCAGGATCCTCTTGGCCGGACCCGGCGCGCATCGCATCGTGGTGCGGGTCGCGGGCGCCGGCGCCTTCTCCGATTCGGCCTCGATGGTGGTCGCGCGGACCGATGCGGGGCGCTAGGCGCGGGATTGTCCTGCCCGTCGTGCTGCTGACGATGGTCGCGCTCGCGCTGCTCTCCGCGCTCGCGCTCTCGGATGCCGTGCAGGAATGGCGCGTGGCGACGCTCTCCGACGACGCCGTCGCCGCGCGCGCCGCTCTCCTCGAGGGGGTCGACGCCGCCGCATCGCCCCCGGACCTGGCCGCCCTCTGCGTGCTCCCCGCCCTCATGGAGCAGTCCGCGACCGCCCCCGCCGCCGGGGGCGGGCGCTACCGGATCACGTGGGCGCATCTGGGCGGGGGAATCGTCCGGTTGCGGATCCGGGGGGAGGGTCCGAGGGGCGCCCGGGAGGGGGCAGTGGGGCTCGTCCGGCCCGATTCCGGGGAGGTCGCGGCCGGGCTCTTCAGCTGCCCGGACGCGTCGGGACTCGTCCCCGCGGCCGGGGGGTGGCTGGCGGCCGATCCCGGGGGCTGAGGCCGGGGGGCGGGGGAAGCCCGGGAGGGGCAATGCGTTACCTCCCGCCGGAGCCGCTCGTGTAGGTCTCGCAGGCGACAGGATCTACGCGGTGCATTGACCGTTATCGGGCTCGCTCGCAAGTTAGCGACCCGCCTCTAATTGTCTCGCTGGTCGCCTCACGGGATCACACCATGGCGCTTTTCGGACGAAAGAAGACCACCGTCGGACTGGATATCGGCTCCGGCCTCATCAAGGTCGCGGTCGTCGACCACTCCAAGTCGGCCCCTGAGCTCACCCGGGTCGCGATCACGCCGCTGCTCGCGGACGCGATCGTCGAGGGTGAGATCATGGACCCCGGCATCGTCGCGGACGCGATCAGCTCGGCGCTGCAGGCGGCCGGGGTGACATCGAAGTCGGTCGTCACGGCGGTGGGCGGCCGCGACGTGATCATCAAGAAGATCCAGATCGACCGCGTGAAGGAGCAGCAGGCGCGGGAGCTGATGCGCTGGGAGGCGGAGCAGCACGTGCCGTTCGACATGGAGTCGGTGGAGCTGGACTTCCAGATCCTCGACCCGGACGGCACCGACGAGCAGATGAGCGTGCTGCTCGTGGCGGCGAAGCGCGAGCTGGTGGAGGCGAAGGTGCGCGTGCTCACCGACGCGGGGCTCGCCCCGGCGGCGGTGGACGTGGACGCCTTCGCGCTGCACAACGCCTTCGAGCTGAACCATCCCGACGCGATGAGCGGCATCGTGGCGCTGGTGAACGTCGGCCACGAGGTGACGAACATCAACATCGTCGAGGAAGGCGTGCCGATCCTGACGCGCGACCTGACGGTGGGGACGCGGCGGTTCCGCGAGGACCTCCAGCGCGAGCGCGGGCTCGGGTCGGAGGAGGCGGCGGCGCTGCTGCAGGGCTTCGACCGGTCGGAGCACCTCGACGCGGTGTTCGAGTCGCGCGGCGAGGAGATCGCCGTCGGCATCGAGCGCGCGGCGGCCTTCCTCGCGTCGAGCTCGCGCTCGGGCGCGCAGGTGAGTGCGGTCTATGTGTGCGGCGGGGGCTCGCGGGCGCCCGGCCTGCTCGATGCGCTGGCGACGCGGCTGCGGCTGCGCGTGGAACCGGCGAGCCCGCTGGCGAACCTCGTGGTGCGTGACGGAGCCTTCGAGGGGCTCGTCACAGACGAGGTGGCGCCGCTCATGATGCTGCCCATCGGGCTGGCCCTTCGCCAGCCCGCCTGATCCCGGACGCCCAGATGATCGAGATCAATCTCCTTCCAGGCTCGCGCAAGAAGACCAAGGCCGCCGGTGGCGGCTCCTCGGTCGACTTCCGCGCGATGTTCGCCCAGCTGGGCGAGCGCTTCAAGGATCCCTGGCTCGGCCTCGCCCTCGGCGGTCTCGGGCTCGGCCTGATCGCCGTCGGCGCGATGTGGTTCTTCCAGGGGCGGACGATGTCCGACCTCGCGGAGCGCCAGCAGATCGCCGTGCAGGATTCCATCAAGTACGCCGAGATCGTGCGCTCGACCGAGGTCGCCAAGGCGCAGCGCGACTCGATCGTGCGGCAGATGGGGATCATCCAGGCCATCGACGGCGAGCGGTTCGTCTGGCCGCACATCCTCGACGAGATCTCGCGTGCGCTGCCGACCTACACCTGGCTCCGCGCCGTGCAGCAGACGAGCGCGGCGACGACCGTGTCGCCCGAGCAGGTGGCGTCGGGTCAGGCGCCGAGGCTGACCCTCCGCGTGACCGGCCTCACGGTCGACCTGCAGGCGCTGACCATCTTCATGAAGCAGCTCGAGGCGAGCGACTTCATCGAGAACGTCGCGATCGCGAGCACGCAGGCGACGGTGGCCGAGGGCAAGACGGTCACGGAGTTCACGCTCGACATGTCCTATTCGAAGCCGCCGGCCTCCGCGCTCCGGACGGTCCCCCTCTCGATCTCGGTGAGGTAGCCATGGCTGGAATGCCGACCACCGATCGCGACAAGCTGATGGCCTTCGTGGGCGTCATCGGGATCATCGGCGCGATCGCGTACTACCTGTATCCGTACTCGACCAAGGCCGAGGAGATCGCGGGGATCCGCACGCACCTCGAGGCGCTCGACCGGAGCAACGCGACCGCGAAGGCGATCTCGCAGCGCGGCACCGTCGCGCAGCTGCAGGAAGAGGCGCAGCGGATGCGGGCGAACCTCGACCTGATGCGCACGCTCATCCCGACCGGGAACGAGGTGCCGGCGCTGCTCGAGCAGATGCTCGGCGCGGCGCGGCGCACCGGGCTCGAGATCGAGGGCTTCACCCCCGGCGCGACCGTCGAGGGCGAGACCTTCGACACGATGAAGTACCGGCTCGTCGCGCAGGGCGACTACCACCAGATCGGCGAGCTGCTGACGGCCGTCGGTTCGCTGCGCCGCATCGTCGTGCCGATCAACGTCGCGCTGACGCCCTCCGGGGCGGCCCGGGCGCGCACGATGCCGAGCAACGAGGCGCTGCTGCATCTGACATTCGAGATCCAGACGTACGTCGCGAAGGCTGCGCCGGCGGCTGAGGGGGACAAGTGAAGCACCGGCTGACCTTCCTGGCCCTCGCCCTGCTGCTCGTCGCGCCGTCGGCGCGCGCGCAGCAGAAGGCGGAGGTGCCGACCCCCGAGTTCCCGACCGACTCGGCGGGGCGGCTCATCCTCCGGCGCGAGTCGTTCAACTATCCGCGGGACGGCCGGCGCGACCCGTTCGCGTCCCTCATCGCCAGCGGCGACATCCGGCCGCTGCTCGAGGACCTGAAGCTGACCGGCGTCTTCGTCGGCCCGACCCAGGCCACCTCGATGGCGATGCTGAAGGACGTCTCGACGCAGGAGATCTACAAGGCGCGTGTGGGCTCGGTGTTCGGGCGCATCCGTGTCACCGCGATCCGCGCGGGCGAGGTGTCCGTCGCGGTCGACGAGTTCGGATTCACCAGGCAAGCCGTGTTGACGATGAACGCTCCCAACGGAGGAAGGACGCCATGAGGCGATATCGGACGCTGGCCGCACTCGCGGTCGGCACTCTCCTGACGACGGCCGCCCTGCCGGCCGCGACGCCGCGGCCGGCGGATGAGGCGGCGGCGGTCACCGCGGTGCGCGTGGTGCCCGGCGCCGGGCGCGCCGACGTCGTGCTCTCGGTGAACGGCGACGTGCAAGTCGTGGACTTCACCCTGACCAACCCGCACCGGATCGTGGTCGACGTGCGCGGCGCGACGATGCAGCTCCGCGCGCCCGCCTACGACCGCGTCTCCCGCGCCGGCATCATGAACGTGCGGCTCGCGCAGTTCGAGCCGACGGTCGTGCGGCTCGTGCTCGATCTCGACGGCGCCCGCGAGTACAGCGTGGTGCGCGGCGAGGGTGAGCTCCGCATCTCGGTCACCGGCCCGGACGCCTTCGCGCCCTGGTCGGCCGGCGCGAGCGCGGTCGCCGCGGCGCCGGCTCCGGACGCGCCCGTCGCTGCGCCCGCGGTGACGCCGGTCCAGCCCGAGGCCCGCCCCGAGGCGCGCTTCGAGTCGGTGCCCGCCACGCGCGCCTTCTCGCCCCAGCAGGCGCAGCAGCCGCGGATCAACGTCGAGTTCGTCGACACGCCGATCCGCGAGGTCATCAACTTCTTCTCGTCCTTCTCCGGCCGCACGATCATCACCGGGTCGCAGGTCGCCGGCAACATCACGGCGAACATCCCGGGGCAGCCGTGGGACGTCGCGCTCAGCAAGATCCTGCAGACGAACGGCCTCTCGGCGGTCGAGGACTCGACCGGCATCATCACCGTCGACAGCTACGCGAACCTCGCGCGGCGCGTCGCGGCCGAGCCGCTCGTCACGCAGGTCGTCCCCGTGAACTACGCCAAGGCGGGTGAGCTCGCGCTCACCATCCGGGCCCTCATCGCGGCCTGCGCCGGCGGTGCGGCCGATGCGGGCGGCGCGGACCCGGCGGCGGCTGCCGCCGCCGCGGCTCCCGAGGGCGGGGCGGGTGGCGCGCCGACCGGCTGCGGCCGCGGCACCGTCGCCGTCGACGACAAGACCAACACGCTCCTCATCACCGAGTCGGTGAGCCGTCTCCCCGACATCGTCGGCTACGTGCGCGACCTCGACCGGCGCACGCCGCAGGTGGCGATCCGCGCCAAGATCATCGCGGTCGACCGCACGGCGACGGAGGAGCTCGGCATCTCGTTCGACATCGGCGAGACCGGCACCTACTCGAACCGCCTGATGTCCCGCGGCACGCAGGGCGAGTTCCGCGTCGACCTCACCGGCTCGGCCTTCGCCGGCGTCTCGAACGCGAACCGCCAGTTCGCCAACTCGTCGGCGCTCAACCTGATCTTCACCACCGCCTCGGGCGGCTACAACTTCACCTCGTTCGTCGACGCGCTCAGCTCGGCCGAGCTCTCCGACGTGCAGGCGGAGCCGAGCACGACGACGATCGACAACCGGAAGGCGACGCTCTTCTCGGGCAACAAGATCTCGTACCTGCTGACGCCGCCGATCCCGGCCGGCCAGATCCAGGCGGTCGCGCCGCAGATCGCGCAGCTGCAGGTCGGCATCCAGCTGGACGTCACGCCGCACGTCACGGCGAACCGCGACGTCTCGATGGAGATCCTCGCCATCCAGCAGACGCTGATCGGCATCACCGCGGCCGGCCCGAACATCACCGAGCGCCGCGCCGAGAACAACGTCCTGGTCGCGGACGGCGAGACGGCGGTCATCGCCGGCCTCACGCAGACCCAGGTCACCAAGATCCGCACCGGCATCCCGATCCTCATGAACCTGCCGTGGATCGGCCGCCTGTTCAGCCAGACGAGCAATGTCGAACGGAAGCAGGACCTGCTGATCCTCGTCACGCCGCACATCGTGGACGAGGGCGAGGTGATCCGCCGCTGAGCGGCGCACCGCGCAGACGCTGGAC
>CAZIDS010000050.1:0-13596 GCA_964537945.1 uncultured Gemmatimonas sp.
CGGAGTACTGGTCGCTGGCGCCGGAGACGGTCTTGCCCATGCCCTGCTCGGGGCTCATGAAGTAGGGCGTGCCGATCACGGAGTCGGTGGCGGTGAGCTTCCCCTCCGAGAGCGCCTTCGCGATGCCGAAGTCGGTCACGATGACCCGGTTCCGGTTGTCGAGCATCACGTTCGCCGGCTTGATGTCGCGATGGATGACCTTGTGGTCGTGCGCGTAGTCGAGCGCGTCGGCGACCTGCTCCAGGATCTCGACGGTCTCCTCGACCGTCAGCGCGCCGCGCTCCTTCAGCAGGTCCTCGAGCGACTTGCCCTCGAGGAACTTCATCGCGTACCAGAAGAGCTTGCCGCTGTCGCCGATGCGGTAGATCGGGATGATGTGCGGGTGGTCGAGCGCGGCGGCCGTGCGGGCCTCGCGCTTGAAGCGTTCGACGCCATGGCCGAACGTGAGTTCCGGCGGCAGCACCTTCAGGGCGACCTTGCGCGCGAGCCCCGTCTCCTCAGCCAGGTAGACGACCGCCATGCCGCCGCGGCCGAGCATGTGCTTGACCGTGTAGACGCCCTTCGTGTCCTCGCGGAGCAGCCGCTCCATGTGCAGGAACGAGGACTGGTCCATCGCCGCGGTCGCTGCGGCCTGGCCCTCCGCGTCCGACACGAGCGAGCCACACGAGTGGCAGAAGCGCGCCTCGTCGGCGACGGGCGTGCTGCAGTGCGCGCAGATCATTCCGCTCCGGCCCTTCTAAGGTTGTGGACCATCAACCGAGCGAATATCCGCTCCGCTCTACTGATTGGCAATGGGGTCATCCGCCGATGGTCCAGCGCCCACGATTCCCATCTCAGGGAAGGAATCGTGCCAACTTTTCGAACAGCAATGGCCCTGTGGACAAACCGAATAGTGACAACGAACTGCCCCCCTACGGGCGGGTGGGCCGCGCAGGGGGGATCGGTGGGGATGCAGGTCACCGGGCGACGTGACCCGGAGGCACAACGCCGGGGTCACACGGGGGGTGTCCAGCACAGCGGCTTCGGGCGCGTTCCGGGTGGTGCAAGGGCGTTGCGGCGGGCCTGAGGCGCCGGCGCATCAGGTCCGCACCGTCAACCGGCGACGGCGATCCGCCAGATCTGTGCGACGAGGAAGGTCAGGACGAAGCCCATCCCCAGCGGCAGCAGCGTCGCGACCGTCGTCCACTTCGCGCTCCGTGTCTCGCGCCAGATCGTGTAGATCGTCGTCGAGCACGGGTTATGGAGCAGGCTGAACAGCATCAGGTTCACCGCCGTCAGCGTGGTCCACCCGTGCTCGCGCAGCAGCGCGCCGACCTGCGCCTGGTCGAGCTCGAACATCACGCCCGCGCCGGCGCCGGCCTCGGGCGTGCCGCCGACGAGCACCGTGAGCATGAGCACGGTGGGGATGACGATCTCATTCGCCGGGATGGCGACGATGTAGGCGAGCAGGATGACGCCATTGAGGCCGAGCAGGATGCCGACGGGGTCGAGCCCGCCGACGACGTGCTGCGCGACGCTCTGCCCGCCCCACCCCACGTTCGAGACGAGCCAGATGACCGCGCCGGCCGGCGCGGCGAAGACGACCGCGCGCCAGAGCACGATGAGGGTGCGGTCGATGAGGCTCGTGTACAGCGTCTGCCAGATGCGCGGCGGACGGTAGGGCGGGAGCTCGAGCGAGAAGCTCGTCGCCTCGCCGCGCAGCACGGTGCGCGTGAGGAGCCAGCTCGAGACGAACATCGCGACGACGCCGAGCAGCGTGACGCCGACGACGGCG
The DNA here is from genome assembly GCA_964537945.1 of uncultured Gemmatimonas sp. Classification (GTDB taxonomy): domain Bacteria; phylum Gemmatimonadota; class Gemmatimonadetes; order Gemmatimonadales; family Gemmatimonadaceae; genus Pseudogemmatithrix. Next base: position 1,775 of record CAZIDS010000050.1, read on the forward strand.
GCGGCGGAGACGAGGCCGCCGAGCGCGGCCGGCACGAGCGCGCCGATGAAGAGCGACGCCATCAGGATCTGCGTCGGCCAGCGGCCGTTGCAGAGCGAGAAGTTGTTCGTGATGATCGCGACGAGGCGCTCGCGCGGCGAGTCGATCACGCGCGTCGCGACGACGCCGGCCGCGTTGCAGCCGAAGCCCATGCACATCGTCAGCGCCTGCTTGCCGTGCGCGCCGACGCGCCGGAAGAGCGCGTCGAGGTTGAAGGCCACGCGCGGCAGGTAGCCGAAGTCCTCGAGGAGCGTGAAGAGCGGGAAGAAGATCGCCATCGGCGGCAGCATCACGGCGATCACCCACGCGGTCGCGAGGTAGACGCCGTCGACCAGCAGTCCGCTCAGCCACCACGGCATCCCGATCGCGCCCGCGAGCCCCTTCAGCCACGGATGCCCGGTGTCCACGAGCAGCGAGGCGATCATCCCCGAGGGCACGTTCGCGCCCGCGATCGTGAGCCAGAACACGACCGCCAGCATGAGCACCATCAGCGGGAAGCCGGTCGCCGGGCTGGTGAGCCACTTGTCGAGCGCGCGGTCGAGGTCGAAGCGCGCCTTCGCGGCGCCCGTGAGGCTCGCGGCCTGCGCGATCCGCTCGGCCGCGGCGTAGAGGCCCTCGGCGATGCGGTCGTGGAAGTCGGGCGAGAGCCGCCAGCGCGCGGCGTTCGCCGCCGCGACGACCTCGCGCGGCACGAGCGTCTGCACCCGCTCGTCGGCGTTGAGCAGGCGCAGCGCCACCCAGCGCGAGTTGGGGCGCTCGGGCTGCGCCGCCCGGACCGCCGACTCCACCTCGCGCAGGATCGCCTCCACCTCGGGCGCGAACGTGGCCGCGGGCGGCGGAGCGGGGGAGCGCTCGCCGCGCGCGACTTCGCGGATCGCGGTGCGCAGCGCGTCGCCGCCCTCGCCCTGGCGCATCGCCGCGGGGATCACCGGCACGCCGAGCTGGCGCGCGAGCGCCTCCGCGTCGATGCCGATCCCGAGGCGCTTCGCCTCGTCCATCAGGTTCAGGCAGATGACGACGCGCGGCGTGATCTCGAGCACCTGCAGCGCGAGGTTCAGGTTGCGCTCGAGCCGCGTGGCGTCGAGCACGATGACGGTCACGTCGGGAGAGCCGAAGAGGAGCGCGTCGCGCGCCACCTCCTCGTCGGTGCTCGCCGCCTGCAGGGAATAGGTCCCGGGCAGGTCGACGATCTTGAAGCGGTCGCCGCCGACGGTGAAGTAGCCTTCGGCGCGCGTGACGGTCTTCCCCGGCCAGTTGCCGGTGTGCTGGCGCAGCCCCGTGAGCGCGTTGAAGACCGTGCTCTTGCCGGTGTTCGGGTTGCCGGCGAGCGCGACGAGGAAGTCCCACTTCTCCGAGCGCACCCCGAGCTGGACGAGCGACTCATCGCGCGCGGGAAGGCGGGTGCGCATGGTGCCGGTGGCCATCAGGCGACTCCCTCGAGCCCGTCGTACTCGTGCGTGAACTCGACCTCGATCCACTCGGCCTGCTGGCGCCGGAGCGCGATCATCGCGCCGCGGATCCGGTAGGCGGTCGGGTCGCCGCCGGCGCTGCGCAACTCGGCCGTGATGAGCGTGCCCGGCACTACGCCGAGGTCGAGCAGCCGGCGACGCTGCGCGCCGCGGCAGCTCGACGAAAGGCGGCGCACGCGCGCCGTCTCGCCGGTGTTCACCTCGGCGAGCGTGTGCGGCTCGGCGTGCGGGAGGTCGGCGCGCCGCACCGTGATCGCGAGTTCCATCGCGCGCGGCAGCGGGAGCGTACGGCCCTCGAAGTCGACCGTCGCCATCGAGGCGGAACGCGTGCGGATCACGACCGTCTTGCCGAGCGCGAAGCCCATCGCGACGAGCCGCTCGTACGAGTCGGCCGGCTCGTCCTCGAGATGCACGATGATCCCCGCCTCACCCGGCATCAACGTGGTGAGCAGGTCGCCGTCCTCGGGCGGGAGCTCGCCCTCGGCGGTCGGGATCGGGTCGCCGTGGGGATCGAAGCGCGGCTGGCCGAGCCGCTCGGCCAGCACCTCGATCTCCGCGGTGGTGAGCAGGTGCTCTTCCTCCTCCGCGACCTCGTGCCACTCCTCGGGGCCGAGGCCCGTGCGGTCGGCGAGGTACTGCTCGAGGAGGCGGTGCGAGCGCACGATGCGCAGCGCGTCGCGCCGGCCGAGCTCGGTGAGGACGTAGCCGCTCGCGCCGACCGCCGTCGCGAGCCCGCGCTCGGCGAGGCGCTCCAGCAGCTCACGCGCGAGGTGCTGCCGGACCTGCAGCGATCCCGCCAGCGCGTCGGCGGTGACGGCGACCCCCTCGGCTCCTCGGTGGAAGAGGTACTTGAGCGCGTCCTCGACCCGCGCGCGCTCCGACGTGTGCCGGAAGCGTCGGAAACGCGAGGCAAGGCCGCGCCGCGGCCAGAAGACCACGAGCGCGCCCACGGTCAGGAGGGCGAACGAGAGGAGGGCGAAACGCGGGTCGGGGGTCACGGCGAAAAGTTAGGACGTACTAAACTTGTCGCCGTGCACCGGAAAGTCAACCCCGAGCGAGCTGCTCCGCGGCGCGCCGGATCTCGCCGTTCGAGTAGAGCGGGGCGCCCTGTCCAGTGACCGCGATCTCCAGCAGCACCCGCGCGAGGTCGGGTGCGTCCACGCCGAGTCCGGGCCAGACGCGATAGATGGCGCGCGCGAGCCAGTCGGGCGCGCGTGATCGCGTTGGCGTGCGGCCCGGCTTGATGTAGCCCGGGCGGAGGATGTGCCGGTGCTCGAGCCTCGACTCGGTGAGCCGCCGCTCCGCGCGCCCCTTCGCCTTCGCGAACATCAGGCGGCTGCGCTCGGTCGGGTCGGCACCCTGCGCGCCCATCAGCACGAAACGGATCCCGGGACGCACGCGCTCGAGCGTGCCGACGAGCGCATCGATGTAACCGAAGGTGATCGTCCAGAACTCGTCGTCAGGGACGGCGCCGGTGTACACGCCGAGACAATGGATGCAGGCGTCCGCGCGGGCGAAGAGCGGCTCGAGGGGTGCGAGCTGCGTCAGGTCGCGGTGGATGACCTCGTGCAGCCTGCGGTCGGTGACGCCGGTGCCGCGGCGGCCGACGGAGATCACCTGCGAGACGCGGTGATCTTGCAGCGCGAGGTGGAGGACCTCGGAGCCGACCATGCCGGTGGCGCCGAAGAGGAGGAGGGTCGTCATGGGTCGTCCTGCGGTGAGCGCTGGTGGGATGGCGCGTGCGGCGGCTGACCACCACTCTACCCCGCGTGCCCGAACTTCCGGACATCGTCAGCTACGTGGAGGCCCTCGAGCGGCGGGTGCGTGGGCACGCGCCCACGGCGATCCGGGTCAACTCGCCGTTCCTGGTGCGGTCGGTCGAGCCGCCGGTGGCGGCGTTCGTGGGGCAGCGGATCACGGGCGTCGAGCGGATCGGCAAGCGGATCGTGCTCGCCTCCGAGGGCGACCGCTTCCTCGTGATCCACCTGATGATCGCGGGACGGCTGCGGTGGCGGCCGCCGGGCAAGAAGGTGCCGGGCCGCGCGCCGGTCGCGGTGATCGAGTTCGCGCACGGCGCCGTGCACTTCACGGAGGCGGGAACGAAGAAGCGCGCGTCGCTCACGGCCGTCGCCGGTCGCGCGGCGCTGTCGGCGATCGACCGCGGTGGGATCGAGCCGCTCGCCGCCGGCGAGCCGGAGTTCGTCGCGCGGCTGCGGAGCGAGAACCACACGCTCAAGCGCGCGCTCACCGACCCGCGGCTCTTCAGCGGCATCGGCAATGCGTACTCCGACGAGATCCTGCACGCCGCGCGGCTGTCGCCGCTGCAGCTGACGTCGAAGCTCTCCGACGACGAGGCGCGGCGCCTGCACGACGCGACCATCGCGACCCTCACGTGGTGGACCGCGCACCTGCGCGCCGAGGTCGGTGACGGGTTCCCCGAGGAGGTCACCGCGTTCCGCCCGGAGATGAAGGTGCACGGGCGGTTCGGGCTGGCGTGCCCCGACTGCGGTGCTCCCGTGCAGCGGATCCGTTACGCGGACAACGAGACCGATTACTGTGCGCGCTGCCAGACCGGCGGGCGACGCCTCGCCGACCGCGCGATGTCGCGACTGCTCAAGGAGGACTGGCCGCGGTCGATCGACGACGTGGAGTGAGGCGACGCTATCGCTGGCGCCCGTCAGCGAGCGATTGGTACACCAGCGTTGCGAACTTGGCGCGGATGTCCGCGGTGCTCGGGATGTTCTGGATCATCAGGACCATCACGAGCCGTTCGGTGGGGTCCACGAAGTAGATGGAGCCGTACGCGCCGCCCCAGTTGTAGCTGCCGACCGAGGTGAAGCCGTTGGCGCCCACGCGATCGGTGGTCGCGAACGCGAGTCCGTAACCCTGGCCGTCGGCGTTGTAGCGCGTGCCGACCTGGTTGGTGCTCATCAGGCCGACGCTGCGCGGCGAGAGGATCCGAGTGCCGCCGAGCTGTCCGCCGAGGCGCATCGCCTCGAGGAAGCGCGCGTAGTCGCGCGCGGTCGAGGTGAGACCGGCCCCGCCGGAGACGGAGCGGCGCGGGCCGTCGACGTAGTGCCCCTGACCGCGCGCGCCGGTGTCCGCGCGCACGACGCGGCCGGTGGAGTCGTTGCGATACACGGCGGTGAGGCGCGACGCCTTCGCGCGCGGCACGAAGAAGTCGGTGTCGCGCATCCCCAGCGGCGTGGTGATGCGCTCCTTGATGTACCGGTCGAGCGACATCCCACTCGCGCGCTCGACGACGCAGCCGAGGATGTCGGTGTTGTAGCCGTAGACGAACGCCTCGCCCGGCTGCGCCACGAAGGGGAGTGCGCCCATCCGGTCGATCGTCGTGCAGACCGGCTCGTCCTTGTCGGCGAAGTACCAGCCCCAGCCGGCGGCAGGCCCGAGGCCGGCGGCGCGGTACCGCTCGGCGACGTGCGCCTCGACGCCATACGAGATGCCGGCGGTGTGCGTGAGGAGGTCGAAGATCGTGATGCGCCGGCGCGCGGCGACGGGGGTGCGGCCGGTATCGGCGCGGAGCGCGACCACCGTGCGCTCGAAGGACGGGATCCATTTCGAGACGGGGTCGCCGAGCGCGACGCGGCCCTCCTCGACGAGCTGCATGATCGCGGCGCTCGTGATCGCCTTGGTCTGCGACGCGATGCGGAAGATCGCGTCGGTGCGCATCGGGCGACGGGCCTCGCGGTCGCTCCAGCCGACCGCGCGCTCGTACACGACATCGCCGTCACGCAGCACGAGGGCGACGGCGCCGGCGATCCATTGCGAGTCGACGCTCATCCGGAGGTACGCGTCGAGCCGGCCGAGGCGGGCGGCGTCGATGCCGTGATCCGCGGCGGGCGCCGGGGTCGTCGCCGGACGCTGGACGACGGGGACCTGCGCGCCGGCGGCGCGGGACGCGGCGGGGAGCGCGGCGAGGGAGGCGATCGGAGCGAACGCGGCGAGGGCGGTGAGGAGTCGCATACGGAGAACTTCCGCCTCGGCCCGCGCCCTGTCCACCGGCTCCGGGGTACGGAAGCGACGGTGCGCGGCGTCTTGCCTGTCTCACCGGCGGAGGCGCAGGTTTGGACGACTGGTGGTCCCGCGCCCGCTCACTCGACGAGAGGAACGACCGATGAAGAAGAGAGTGCAGTTCGTGTTCGCTGCGGCGGCGGTGGTCGCGCTCGCGCCCGTGGCGCGCGCGCAGGAGATGGCCTCGTTGCCGGCGGAGCCCGCGCTGACGGCGCCGGCGCCGGCCGTCGAGGCGGTGCCGAGCGCGGCTCCCGTGGCTCCCGCGGCTCCCGTGGGGCCGCGGCTCGATGCGGCGCGGGCGGGCGTGGCGACGCCCGCCGTGGCGGCGGCACGCGCGCCGCGCGTCGCGCCCCCGATGGCGGACACGAAGAAGAGCCGCTCGCTGATGATCATCGGCGGGGCCGCGCTGCTCGGCGGCGCGATCATCGGCGACGACGTCGGCACGATCATCATGATCGGCGGTCTGGGCGTCGGGCTGTACGGGCTCTACCTCCACCTGCAGTAGCGCGGCGGACGGGGCGGGCGTGACGGCCCGCCTCTCTCCGGCGTCACTACTTTACAAAATAAAGTACTTGACAGTTTCGACCTTCACCGCTAGCGTCCCTGCATGACCGCCCCCCTCCGTGAGCCGCCGGCGCTCCACGACAAGGCGATCCAGGACCTCTCCTTCATCCGCCGCACCATGGAAGGGGCGTCCTCGTTCACCGATGTGCCCGGGTACGGGCTCGTCGCGATCGGGGCGACCGCGCTGGTGACGGCGGGACTGGCCGAGGGACAGCAGGCGCGGGCCGCGTGGCTCACGACCTGGCTCGCGGAGGCGGCGGTCGCGGTGGGGATCGCGAGTGCGATGATGTGGCGGAAGATGCGGCGGCGCACGAACGGGGCGGGATTCCCGCGCCTGAGCGTGCCGGCGCGGAAGTTCCTGCTCGGGCTGCTGCCGGCGCTCACCGCCGGCGCGGTGCTCACCTGGGCGCTCTATGCGCCGGCGCTGCTGCCGTTCGGGAAGCAGTCGCCCGCGCCGCACCTCGCGGGGATGTGGATGCTGCTCTACGGCGTCGGCATCGCGACGGCCGGGATGTTCTCGGTGCGGGCGGTGCCACTCATGGGGCTCGCCTTCATGGGGCTCGGTACGCTCGCGCTGGCGGCGCCGTCGCTGAACGCGAACCTGATGCTCGCGCTGGGATTCGGGGTGGTGCAGATGGGATTCGGCTGGTGGATCGCACGGAGGCACGGTGGCTAAGCGTGGTTCGGCGGCTGCGGCCGCGAAGGGGAATGCGCCGATGGCGCGTGGGGCGACGTTGAAGGCCGTGGCGGGGGACGCGGAGGCTGGTGCGGCGCTCGCGCTCGACCGCGTCATCCACGAGCGCGTGCGGCTCGCGATCGTCTCGGCGCTCGCGGTGCACGAGATGCTCACGTTCAACGAGCTGAAGACGCTGCTCGAGACGACCGACGGCAACCTCAGCGTGCACGCGCGGAAGCTCGAGGAAGCGGGCTACGTCGGATGCAAGAAGGGGTTCGAGGGACGCGTGCCTCGGACCGAGTACCGGATCACGGCGGCGGGGCGGCGGGCGCTCGAGGCGTATCTGGGACACATGGAAGCATTGATCCGCCGCGTGAGCGGCTGAACGGCGGGCGGTCGGACTGCCGGCGCACGGCGCCGGCTTTTTTCGGAGGATGCACTTTATGGAGCAAAGGACTCTGCAAGCACCGTCGCACGTCGCGATGATCATGGACGGCAACGGACGGTGGGCGGAGAGGAAAGGACGGCCGCGCTGGATGGGACACGTCGCCGGCGCGCGCGCCGTGAAGGAGGTCGTCGCGCACTGCGCGCGGCGCGGCGTCGAGCAGCTCACCCTCTATGCCTTCTCGAGCGACAACTGGAAGCGGCCGGTCGACGAGGTCGGCATGCTGCTCGAGCTCTTCGAGAACCACTTCAAGTCGCAGGCCGAGGCGCTCGCGGCGAACGGGATCCGGCTCTCGGTGATCGGGCGCCGGACGAAGCTCCCGCTCGCCCTCCGCCGTGCGATCGCCGACACCGAGCAGCGCACCGAGGCCGGCCGCCGCATGCACCTGCGCGTGGCGCTCGACTACTCCAGCCGCACGTCGATCCAGCAGTCGCTCGAAGTGCAGGCGGCGGTGCGCGGCGCGGCGCGCGGCACGACGATCCTTCCGCCGGTGGACCTCCTGGTCCGCACGGGCGGCGAGCGGCGCCTCTCCGACTTCCTGCTCTGGGAGTGCGCCTACGCCGAGCTGCTCTTCCTCGACGTGCTCTGGCCCGACCTCACGGCGGCGATCCTCGACGACGCCTTCCTCGACTTCGCGCAGCGCGAACGCCGCTTCGGCGGCATCCCCCACAAGGCGAGCGCCTGATGCAGACCCGTGCCCGGCTGGTCCTCCTCGTCGCCCTCGTGCTCGGCATCGCCGGCGACTACCTGCTGCGCGCCGAGTATTGGCGGCTCGGCTTCACCTTCTTCATCCTGCTCGCCGCGGCGGGCGTCGCGCTCGTCGGCGGGCGGGGCCAGCGCGACCGGATGCTGATGCTCTCGGGCGTGGTGCTCGCCGCGCTCGGGCTCGCCATCCGCGACTCGCAGTGGCTCTTCGCGGTGGACCTGCTCTCGGTGCTCTGCAGCGCGGCGCTCGTCGTCTGGCTCGGGAGCGGGAAGGCGATCGCGGACCTCACGGTGGTGCAGGCGGTCCGCGCGGCGGCCCTCGCGCCGCTCACCCTCGCGTTCGGCGGCGTGACCGCGGTGCGCGACGGCGCCGACACCGACGCGGACGCCGCGACGCAGGCCGCGCGCGCCAGGCAGATGCGGGCGCTCATCATCGGCGCGGTGCTCGCGGGGCCGCCGCTGCTGATCGTGGCGGCGCTCCTCGGGCAGTCCGACCAGCAGTTCGAGCAGTTCATCGACCGCATCGGCGAGTTCCTCGCCAAGGACGCGATCCAGCACGCGATCGTCGTCGCCGTGCTCGCCTGGGCAGCGGCAGGCTGGCTGCGCGGCGCGACCGGCGGCGCGCGCGAGATCCGCGTCCCCGAGGAGCCGCGCATCGGCGCGCCATTCCTCACGGTCGGCGTGGCGCTGTACGGACTCACGGCGCTCCTCGCGCTCTACATGGGGCTGCAGCTGCGCACGCTCTACGGCGGCAGCGAGTACCTGATGGACACCGTCGGCCTCACGGCGGCGAACTACGCGCGCCGCGGCTTCTTCGAGCTCGTCGTCGCGAGCGGCATCGTGCTGGCGACGCTGGTCGCGGCCGAGTGGGCGCTCGCCGACGACGACGCGGACGGGCGCAAGCGGTTCCGCCACGTCGGCACCGCGCTCGTCGTGCTCGTCGCGATGCTGCTCGTCTCGGCCGCGGCGCGCATGAAGCTCTACATCGGAGGCTTCGGGCTCTCGGTGGACCGTGCGATCGCGACGGCGGTGATGGTCTGGCTCGGTGGCGCACTGGTGACGTTCGCGCTGACCACGCTCCTCGGGCGCACGCGCGCCTTCGCGCCGTCGCTGCTCGCGGTGACGGTCGCCTGGGTGATCGCGGTGAACACGGTCAACCTCGAGGCGATGATCGTGCGCGTCAACGTCGCGCGCGCGCTGCGCGGCGAGGCGTTCGAGGGCGCCAGCAGCCGCGGCTCGAGCGGCGACGCGGTGCGCGAGCACGGATTCGACGCGAAGTATCACGCGAGACTCTCGGCCGACGCGCTCCCCGCGCTGCTACAGGCGGCGCCGACGCTCCCCGCGGCCGAGTGCCAGGTGCTCGCGGAGGAGCTGCGGACGCACTGGCGCACCGTGATCTACCTCGAGCCAGGCAAGCCCCGCACCGACTGGCGTGGCGTCGACCTCGCGCAGCGCGGCGCGCGGGCGTGGTTCGACGCCGGCGCGTTGACCCCCTGCGCCGCGGGCGGTTAACGTCCCCGGGTGACGGGGATCCGGGAATTCCTTCCGCTCGACGCGCAGGGTCGCCGTCGCCTCAAGGTCGCCTTCGTCGGCACGCACGGCGTGGGGAAGACCACGCTCTGCTTCGACCTCGCGAGCCAGCTCAAGCGGCTCGACCTCGGCGTCGACATCGTGAAGGAGGTCGCGCGCCGCTGCCCGCTCCCGATCAACGAGGAGACGACGCTCGACGCGCAGCTCTGGATCCTGCATTCGCAGGTCGCCGAGGAGATCGCGGCGCAGGCGATGTACGAAGTGGTCATCTGCGACCGCTCGGTGCTCGACAACTACGCGTACCTGGTGACCCGCCTCGGCCGCAAGCCGGCCCTCGACGCACTCGTCACCGACTGGCTCTCGGGCTACGACGCGCTCTTCAAGGTCCCGGTGACCGATGCGCCGTCCTTCGACGGCACGCGTGCGGTGAGCCGCAACTTCCAACTCGAGATCGACGCGACGCTCGAGCGGCTGATCGAGGCCTTCTCGGTGGACGTCGTGCGGCTCGACCCGCGCCACCGCGAGGGATGGATCTCGCGGGTGGTCGAGGCGCTCCAGCTGCCGGCCCGCGCCCCGCAGGTCGAGCTGTTCGGTGAGGGATAGGTCAGGACGGGCGGCCGGTGGTGGCGGAATCCGGGTGGTCGGGGGTAGAATGGATGTCCCCGAACAAACGCCGAATCCTCGATCCGGCGCCACCCCATCCGACCTGAGGTAGCGATGTCCGCCGCTGCAGCCCCCATCATCACGTCCGCCGGCCTGCTCGCCCACTGGCAGGGCCACCGCAACGTCACGCGCCGCGTCATCGCGGCCTTCCCCGAGGACAAGCTCAAGGACTTCTCGGTCGGCGGGATGCGTCCCTTCGGCCAGCTGGCCGGTGAGCTCCTTTCGATGGCGATCCCGACGATGATCGGGATCTCGACCGGCAAGTGGGAGATCAGCTTCGACGCGAAGTGGACGACGAAGGCCGAGATGCTCGCCGAGTGGGACCGGCAGTCGAAGCAGATCACCGAGATGTGGCCGAAGGTGCGCCCCGAGGCCTGGCAGGAGACGATGGACGCGTTCGGCTACTTCCAGGGGCCGGCGATCGACATCCTGCTCTACATCATCGACAACGAGATCCATCACCGGGCGCAGGGCTACGTCTATCTTCGCGCGCTGGGCATCGAGCCGCCGCAGTTCCCGGACCGCTCCTGAGCCGACGAGGGTCCCGCTCCGCCGGGCATGCGCGCCTAGCGGAGCGGGAGCTCCATGTAGACGTCCGCCTCGATGAACGGGGGCGGATAGGGGAACGGTCGGTGCACGAAGCCGAGCCGCTCGTAGAGGCGGATCGCGGCGGTGAGGCCGGAGTTGCTCACGAGCGTGAGCGTGTCGAACCCACGCTCGCGCGCGAACGCGATCACTGCTTCGCAGAGCAGGCGGCCCGTCCCGTGGCCGTGGTGCGCCGGATCGACGCCGAGCTTCACGAGCTCGATCGCGCCGTCGTGCACCGCCGCGCCGACGGTGCCGACCGCGCACCCGGACTCGTCGAGCGCGAACCAGATCCAGCCACCGGGATCGACGATCCGCCCCTGCGGGTCGCCGAGGTACTCCTCGTCGAGCGGCTCGATGGTGAACCACTTCTCGAGCCACCAGCGGTTCAGCCGGTCGAAGTCCTTCGCGCGCGCGGGATCCCAGCCGACGATGGTGACGCCGCGCGCGGCGGCGTCAGAACCACGCATCGCGCATCTCGAGGGCGCTGGCGTCGTTGCGCGTGAGCAGGTCGGCGTCGGCGACCGTCTTGTGCAGCTCGGTGCCGAAGTAGGATCGTGCGGCCTGCACCTTGCCGTGATAGAAGTCGGCGTCGCTCGACGCGGCGCCGGCGGCCAGCGCGCGCTCGGCTACCGTCGCCTGCCGGAGCCAGACCCAGGCGAAGACGACGCGAGACGTCATCTCGAGATAGCCGTTCGCGTTCGCGAGCCCGCGCACGGGGTCCCGTGCCATCGCGCCGCCGAGGTGCTTGGTGACCGCGACGAGCCGCTCGAGCGCCGCACCGAGAGCGGCGGACATCGGCGCGAGCGACGGGACCACGGCAGCCTCCTTCGCCGCCGCGCCGACGCGCGCGGCGAACGCGGCGAAGGCCGCCCCCTGCTGCTGCGTCACCTTCCGGCCGAGCAGGTCGAGGGCTTGGATGCCGTTGGTGCCCTCGTGGATCTGGTTGAGCCGGTTGTCGCGGTAGAGCTGTTCGACGTCGTACTCGCGCGCGTAGCCGTATCCGCCGAGCACCTGCACTGCGTTGGAGATCCCCTCCTGGCAGTAGATCGCGGGCCAGCTCTTCGCGATCGGCGTGAGCATCTCGAGCAGGAGCGTCGCCTCGCGGCGCGCC
>CAZIDS010000051.1:0-13521 GCA_964537945.1 uncultured Gemmatimonas sp.
TCATGATGGAGGCGGCCGGCGCGCTGCCGCTCGCGGCGCTGCCGGGCATCCGCGCACGGATGGACGCGCTCATCGCCGAAGGCCAGGGCGCGGCCGATGCCGGCGTCCTCGGCCGGCGCGCATTCGAGGCCGGCCAGCGGCACCCGTGACGATGGAGCTGGTCCACTTCCTCGACTGGGTCGTCCGCGTGGACGCCGCGCGCACACGGGCGCTGTACACGGAGATGCCGGTCGAGGTGGACGCCGCGCATTGCGAGAGCTGCCGGAACCTCGCGACGCTGATCGACGCCGAGCGCGCCTTCGCGCCGGCCCTCCGCCTCTTCCTCGACCAGTGCGGGATCGACCCGCGGAAGACGATCGACTCCTTCGAGGTCTACGACACGCCCACCGGCCGCTACTACAACGGCTACTTCCACGTCATCGGCGAGATCGTGTCGGGCGCCGACGCGTACACGCCGTTGAAGGACGGCAACGGATTCAGCGTCGACCTCCGGCCGTGCGGCACGAACTTCGGCGCGGGCATCACGCGCCAGATCAGCTTCAACTGGTATCCGCTCCACGCCGAGCGGCCGCTGCTGCAGATCGACTGGGGCGCCGAGCTGCCTTGGGTGCTCGAGCCCGCCGCAGACGATCCGGCGCCGGAGGCGTGATCGGTGTACGTGAACACCCTGCCGCCGACCATCGCATACGCGCGGCAGCGGATCCGGCCCCGGTTCGCGCGGGTCGGCCGGCGCCCGCCGATCGACGCGGTCCGGCTGCACTTCACCCGATAGCCGACCGGCCCGTAGGACGATCAGAGCAGGTGGGTCTTGCGTGACTTTGTCGCGCAAAGTACTCTACCGCAATGACCGCCGACGATCCCCTGCCGGACTCGGAGTTCCAGCGCCTCGCGCGGCGGGCGCCGCAGCTCGTGGTCGCCTGGGCGGCCGTCGGCGTGTTGATGCTCGGCCTCGCCGCCCGATGGGCCGTGTTCGTCGCGATCCTCCTGCTCCCGCTCTACCTCATCGCCGCCTTCGTCGTCCTCGCCCTCGCTTCCGAGCGCGCATCACAACTCGGTTGGAGTGTCAGGGCGGCCCTGGTCCCGCTCCTCGTGCCTGCCGTCGCCCTGTTGCTCTGGGAGTTCAAGCGGCCCGTCGCGAGCGCGGTCGACCGTGTGCTCTTCGCGTACTCGTTCCGGCAGCATCGCGCGGCCTACGACCGCATCGTCGCCGACGAGCTCGCACGTCCCGTCTACGACCGCACCCCCGTGGATCGCGAGGTCGGCGGCGTCCGCTATCGGACGGAGATCGGCACCGCACGCCGCATCGGCTTCCCGCAGCCGGGCGGGTTCCTCGACAACTGGGAGGCCGTGATCTTCGATCCGACGCGCGAGGTCGCGACCGCGCGTGGCTGGGAGCGCGGGATGAATGGCAGCTACACGGCCTCGGCCGAGGTCATCGAGATCTTCGGCGGCGCGCTGCTCGCATGCAAGCACATCGACGGCAACTACTACCGCTGCTGGTTCACCTGACGCCGCGCGCGCGGCCGGCGCTCCGCTAGCGGCCGCCCGGAATCACGAACCGCCGCGACGCCGATTCGTACGCGTGGGCGAGCTCCAGCAGCCGCACGTCGCTCCCCGGCAGTCCCACGAAGGAGAGGTTGAGCGTCGGCATCCCGTCCCTCGCGAGGCCGGCCGGCACCGAGACCTCCGGCAGCCCGAGCTGGTTGCCGTAGCCGAGCGGCGTGCGGACGTCGGGCCACGGATCCACCGCGCGTGGCGCCTCGAACGGCATCGTCGGATAGACCATGGCCTCGATGTTCGCGGCGCGGAAGGAGGCCGCGAGCCCCTCGAGCAGCGTCGCGCGCGAGCGCGCGAACGAGACGCCGGCGGCGTCGAGCTGCATCGGCTGGTCGCACAGCCGCAGCATCTCGTCACCCGACGCGGGCAGCACGTCGTAGAAGGCGCGGAAGGCGTCGAGGCCGCGCGCGACGGCCACGCGCGCATCGATCCCCTGCCCCGCGAAGTAGCGCAGCAGGGCGTTCGCGGTCGGCGCCGGCGCGTTCGCGTCCGGCGGCACGTCGCCGCGCGCCTTCGACGCGTCGCGCATCATCTCGCCGACGGTCCAGCGCGTCACCGATGGCGTAAAGGCCTCCACGACCGCGCCCGCCGCGATGAGATCCGACTCGGCGCGCGTCCACGCGGCGCGCGCGTCGTCGGTCATCTGCGGCAGCGGCAGGTGCGCCTCCACGCGCCCGAGCCGCGCGCCCTTCAGCGCGTCCGACCCGCGGCGCCGCGCGACCGCGCCGACCGGTCCGCGGCGCCAGGGCGTGACGAGCGCGAGCGGATCCGAGTCGTCCGGACCAGCGATCGCGTCCAGCAGCAGGGCCGCATCACCGACGGTGCGCGCGAGCGGGCCGTGCGTGTCGAGGAAGGGCCAGGTCGGGATGACGCCGGTGCGCGGCACGACGCCGAAGCTCGGCTTCATCCCCACCACGCCGCAGAACTGCGCGGGAATCCGGTTCGAGCCGCCGTCGTCGGTGCCGAGCGCGGCGAAGGCGAGGCCGGTGAGCACCGCCACCGCGGAACCGGCGCTCGACCCACCGGGGGTCTTCACGCCGCGGCGGTCGTGCGGATTCAGCACCTGTCCGGTGAGCGAGCTCGTCCCGTTGCCGCGATAGGCGAAGTCGTCAGCCGCGGTCTTGCCCAGCACCACGGCGTGCGCCGCGCGGAGCCGCTGCACCTCGAGCGAATCGCGGCGCACCGCGTCGGGGAAGAGCTTCGCCCATGCCGCGCTGGAGCCGGTCGTCGGGAGCCCGCGCACGTCGTAGATCGACTTCGCGAACACGGGGACGCCGTCGAGCGGGCCGCGCAGCGCGCGGCGCGCGAGGTTCGCGTCGGAGTCGCGCGCCGCGTCGAGGGCGTCGGCGGCGAGCAGGTCGATCGCGCGCAGCGCGCGGCCCTGCGTCTCGCAGCGCTCGAGCGCGAGCCGCGTGACCTCGACCGCGCTCCAGCGGCCGTCGAGGCGGCCCGCTTGGTACTGCACGATCGTGCCCGCGAGCGGATCGTCGAGCCGCAGGCCGCGTTCGACCTGCTCGATCCAGGCGGCGCCGCTGACCTGTCCGGGCCAGCGCGCGAACGGGAGGGCGAAGAGCGCCGCAAGCCGCGCGAGGGCGTCGCGCCGCGAAGGGCCGACGGAGAAGGCGCGCGGCGAGGCGTCCGGATTCGTCACGGCGATATTCTACCCCGCACGCGCGCGGACAACCACCGCGACGTCGTGCGGTGTCGAAACGGAAACTCACGTCAACGGAGTCCCGATGCGCAACGTCGTGAAGGCCGCCCTCGCGGCAACGCTCGTGCTCGCGCCCCTCAGCGCGGCACGCGCGCAGGAGGGGCCGCCCCCCCTCCCCTCGGTCACGCTCCCCGCCCCGCTCGACCGCGTACTGCGCGACTACGAGAAGGCGTGGAAGGCCAATGACCCCGATGCGCTCGTCGCGCTCTTCGCCGAGGACGGGTTCGTGCTGCAGCCGGGCCGCGCGCCAGCACGCGGCCGCGCGGCAATGAAGGTCGTTTATGCCGGCCAGGGCGGCGGCCCCCTGCGGCTGCGCGCGCTCGCGTTCGCCACCGACGGCGCCGTCGGCTACATCATCGGGGCGTACGGATACGGCGAAGGCGCCGACGTCCCCGACCAGGGGAAATTCACGCTCACGCTCCGCCGCGACGCGTCGGGCAAGTGGCTCATCGCGTCGGACATGGACAACGGCAGCCGTCCGATGCGTCGGCCGGCATCGCCGCCCTGAACCGTCGGTCGCCCGGTCCGGGACGGCGTCGCCGCTCCGCCTTCGCTCACTCCTCGACCAGGTCCTTCAGCCGCTCGATCGCACGATCCCAGCCGGCCGAGATCCCGGCGATGAAGCGCTGCGCCTCGGCGAGCTGCGCGGTCTCGAGCGAGTAGCGCACCTCGCGTCCCTGCCGTTCGGCGCTCACGAGTCCTGCCTCCTCCAGCACCTGGAGGTGCTTCACGATCGCCTGCCGCGTGACCGGCGCGCCGTCGGCGAGCGCCGTCGCGGTGAGCGCACCCGCCGTCGCGAGCCGCCGCACGACCGCGAGCCGCGTGACGTCGCCGAGCGCGAAGAAGAGCGAGGCAGCGGCGCGGTCAGTGCGTCTCGGCATACTTCTTCAGGTTGTTGCCCTGGCCCGTCCAGCCGCCGGTGTTCATCCGGAAGGCGCGCTCGCGCCGGTGCGCCGGGATGCCGTCGAAGCCCGACTCGACGATCGTGAGCTGCGTCCCCGCGCCCGCCGGTTCGAGCGTGAACTCGACCAGCGTCGTCGGCTCGTCCTTCGGATACGACTCGGCGTCCACACCGTACGGGATCCACCGGTACGCGAAGTAGCGCTCCGGCTCCACCGCGACGACGGTGCAGAAGGTGGTGACGGTCCTGGGGATGTGAACGGGCGTGATCGGCAGGCCGGCCTTCGCCTGCGAGCGCTGGATCGACTCGGGGTTGATCGCCTCGAGGAAGCGGCCGGGGATCGGCCGGCCGGCGACGAAGTCGCCCTCGAGCTGCACGCCGAACCAGGCGCCGAACTCGCGCGCGTCGGTCAGCGCGCGCCAGACGCGCGAGACGCTGGCATTGATCCGGACTTCCTTGGTGATGCGGTCGGTGCTGGTGACGGTGGTCATCGGGACTCCGTGAGGGGATGCTTGATGTGCAACCTGACGATTGCACATTATTGTGACCGCGCGTTTCGCGCAACCCCTTGGTTGCATACGCCGGTGGCGCGACACGCGACACCATCGCGAGGCATTTCTTTGACAACCGGCTGACCTCGCTTCTACCGTGGCAGGACATCCTGTCCGCTGGAGGAACGATGTCCGTCCGACGCTCCCTCACCATGACGGCGAGCCTGCTCGCCGGCTCGCTGCTGTTGAACGTGCTGCTCGTGAGCTGCGCCGCCGAGTCCACGGGGCCGGCCGGCGCCGACACCGAGATCCTGCAGCGCCTGGACGCGGTGACGGCGCGCCTCGCGGCGATCGAGGCGAAACTCGACTCCGCTTCTGTCCGGACCGCCACTCGCTTCGACAGCCTGCAGACCGTCGTCACCGCCGCGATCGCCGGCGACCCGACGCTCACGACGCTTCAGGCGGCGCAGCTCGACTCGGTCGTCGCCCTCGCGAGCTTCATCGCGAACGATGCCGCCTCGGGCGGGCTCGAGTTCTGCGGCAACATCGAGTTCGGCGTCGAGGGCACCGGACTCACGAAGGCGGAGGCGAAGGGCGAGGGCGCGGGCCACCTCGGCGCGTGGGCGGGCACGGGCGGCTTCGCCGGCGCGAAGCTCGAGTTCGCGCGCGAGTATGGCATCGAGGTGAAGGTGGGCGTGCCGCTCTCCTTCGGCGGCTGCATCCCGATCGGCGGCGGCGATCCGCCGTCGCGCGCGCTGCGCGCCTCGCTGCGGGCGGCCGACGGCGGGCCGCGGCTCGAGACGTCGCTCACCACGCTGGCGTCGCAGCTCGGCATCAACGAGACGCGGATCAACACCGCGATCAACACCATCGGCACCGCGATCCAGTCCCCCGCTTCCCTGCGCGTGCAGGACGCCGTGAGCCTGCTGCCCCTCCCGGCGAACCTCTCGGGCAAGCTCAGCGACGTGACGGGCACCCTGTCGTCGGAGCTCGAAGCGAAGGCGCAGGAGGCGCTCGGCGCGCTCTGCAGCGCGAACTGGGGCTCGCGCATCGGGCCGCCGATCCAGACCGCGTGCACGAGCATCAGCTCCGGGTCGTTCAACATCGGCGGATTCGTGTCGATGGCCCAGGACTTCCCGGTCGTGCAGCAGGGCGTCACGCTGCTGACGAACCGGATGCAGATCTTCTGCGGGCGGGTGAATTCGATCGGCAACACCTCGCTGACGATCCCGAACCCGCTCAACATCGGTCCGGAGCCGCTCTTCGGGCCGCAGCGGCTCTTCCCGAACTACACGAACGTGAGCTGTTGATCCGCCAGCGGCCGAAACCGGGACGGGGGGGAGGCCGAAGGGAGACGGGCAGAACCCCGCCGCCCGGCCGGGTGTCTCATTATCGTTCGTCGTCCTCCACGCTCCCGACCCCATGACCAAGACCCGGAACCTCTCCCTCCTCGCGCTGGCCCTCGCGGTCGCGGCGCCGCTCGCGGCGCAGGCCCGCGACCCGTGGGCCGCGATCACGCGCCCGAACACGCGCAAGCCGACGCCGACGACCTCGGCGATCACGGTCAACGACCTGCAGTCGCGCCTCTACCAGTTCTCCGCCGACTCGATGCAGGGCCGGTTGATGGGCACCCCGGGGAACGTGAAGGGCGCCGAGTACATCGCGTCCGAACTGCGCCGCCTCGGCCTCGAGCCGGCGGGGGAGAACGGCACGTACTTCCAGACGCTCCCGTGGATGAAGCGCGAGCTCGACGGGAACAGCGCGATCACGACGCGTACGCAGCGCTTCGCGGCGTGGACCGACTTCATCCCGCGCGACAACGGCCCGGGGCAGCGCTCGATCACCGGCGTGCCGGTGATCTACGGCGGCGACTTCGCCGACACGGCCGGCCGCATCCGCGCCGCGGACGCGCGCGGCCGCGTGGTCATCCTCACCTTCACCGGCGCCGTGCCGGGGAACCCGCCGGGCGTGCCGAACCGCGGCGCGGTCGTGACGGCCTATCCCGAGGCGGCCGGCATCATGGTGGTCGGGCGCGAGGCGCTGCCCGAGGCGTCGATCCAGACGTACCGCCAGCCGAGCTTCGGGCTGGTGAGCGGGACCGAGGCGCAGGTGCCGAGCTACTTCTATGTGACGCGGGCGATGGCGGAGGCGGTGCTCGGCTCGCCGCTCGCCGGCGCGCGCGCGGGCACCTACGGCAGCCCGGTCGGGGGCGGCGCCAACTGGCAGATGACGCAGTCGCCGGCGCCGGCGCGGAACGTGATGGCGATCCTGCGCGGCAGCGACCCGGCGCTGCGCAACACCTACGTCGCGATCGGCGCGCACAACGACCACATCGGCATGCAGCCGCCGGTGGCGCACGACTCGATCTACATCGAGAACCACCTGTTCCGCGAGCAGGGCGCCGACGATGCGGGCGCGCCGCTGACCGAGGCGCAGGTGAAGCAGATGAACGACGCGCTCGCGGCGCTGCGCGCGCGCACGAAGGGCGCGAGTGCCCGCCTGGACTCGATCAACAACGGCGCCGACGACGACGGCTCGGGCTCGATGGGCGTGCTCGAGATCGCCGAGCTGCTCGCGAGCCAGCCGCGCAAGCCGAAGCGCTCGATCCTCTTCATCTGGCACGTCGGCGAGGAGCTGGGCCTCTTCGGCTCGCAGTGGTTCACCGACCACCCGACCGTACCGCGCGACTCGATCGTCGCCGAGCTCAACGTGGACATGATCGGCCGCGGCGCCGCGGCCGACGTCACCGGCGCGACGATCGACGGCAAGCTGATCCACGGCGGTCCCGACTACGTCCAGGTGATCGGCTCGCGCCGCATCTCGACGCAGCTCGGCGACTGGGCGGAGCTCGAGAACACGCAGGGCCGCCATCGCCTGCAGTTCGACTACGCGCTCGACGCGAACGGCCACCCGCAGAACATCTACTGCCGGTCGGACCACTATGAGTACGCGCGCTACGGCATCCCGATCGTGTTCTTCACGACCGGCGGGCACGCCGACTACCACCAGGTGACCGACGAGCCGCAGCACATCGACTACCCGCACTACATGCGGGTGACGAAGTTCATCGGCGCGCTCGGGCTGCGCGTCGCGAACGCCGCCGAGCGTCCGGTGCGCGACAAGCCGCTGCCGGACCCGCGCGGGGCGTGCCGGCAGTAGCGCCTCACGCCACGCTCGAACGTGAACGCGCCCGTCACCGCAGGTGACGGGCGCGTTCTCGTTCGGGTAGGTCAACGGACGCCCCCACCGACCGGCCATGACCTCCCTCAATGCCCTGCTCCGCGCGGCGCTCGCCCTCGCGATGCCGGCCGCCGCGCTGTCGTACGCCGCCTGGCCCGCGCCGCACGTCGAGGCGGACCTGCTCGTGACCGGGCGCGTGTCGCAGGCCAACGGCTCGCCGATCGTGGGCGCCGATGTCGGCGCGCCGACCCTGCGCTACGGCGGATCGACCGACGAACAGGGCCGCTACCAATTCCGGATCCCCGCCGCACGACGCGCCGCGACGTTCCTGCTCCGCGCGCGCGCGATCGGATACGTGCCCGCGACGCGAGAGATCACCACGACGGCCGACTCGGTCGTCGCCGACTTCACGCTCGAACGGGACAACCTGCGGCTCGATGACCTCATCGTCACCGGCGTGGCGCCCGATCCGACCCGCAAGGGCGGCAGCGTGTTCGTGCTCACTGGCCAAGTCCTCACGGACTCGACGCGCCAGCCCATCCCGGGCGCCGTGGTGAGTGCGCCGCGCCTCGTCCTGGAGGCTCGCGCCGACTCTGGGGGCCGATTCCGGCTCGTGGTGCCGCGCGCATCGCTCAAGGGCTCACTCGCGGTGATCGCGCTCGCGACGGGCTACATCCCGCGCGAGACCACGCTCGCGACCAAGGAGGACTCGGTCGTGCTGAAGTTCCGGCTGCGGCCGGACACGACGCTGTGCCGTCGATCGCCGCCCGGCTGACGCTCACCGGACGGCGCGCGCGAGCGTAGGTTTGCGTCGAAGGCCCGGACGCCCCAACCCTCGCTGCCGACGGAGTCCCCGATGCACGCGCTGCGCCGCGCCACGCTCACCCTGCTGCTCCTCCCCACCCTCGCGGCGGCGCAGCAGGCCACGCGCGACAGCGTGATCTCGGTGACGGCCTCGCGCACCGTGCGCGTCGCGCCCGACCGCGCGACGCTCTTCGTCACCGTCGAAGGCACGGCGGAGTCCTCGTCGGACGCGCTCGCGCGCGTCGACAGCAAGCTCAAGGGGATCGGCGCGGCACTCCGTGGACTCGGCGCCGGCGTCACGGCCGGCGCGCCGACCACCGTCTCGGTCTCGCCGACGCCGAACAACCGCGGCTTCCCCAGCGCTCCCTCCGCGAACACGCTCACCGCGCGCGCGGCGTTCAAGGTGCAGGTGAGCGACATCGCGATGCTCGCGCGCGTCTTCGCGGCGGCCACCGACGCCGGGGCCGCCTCCACCGGCGCACTCACCTTCGAGTCGAGCGCGGCGGATTCGATCCGCCGAGCCGAGATGGCGATCGCCATCCAGGGGGCACGGCTCGACGCCGAGGCGATCGCGCGTGCGCTCGGGGCGCGCGTCGTCGGCTTCGTCGACGCGAACACGAACGTGGGCCAGGCGTTCTCCCAGCCCGCGACGCTGCCGAGCGAGAACTTCGGCGGGTCCCCGCTCTTCGCGCCCGAGGTGACGCTCACCGTCACCGTCGGGGTGCGCTTCCGCCTGATGCGGTAGCCGTGCTGCGGATCCTCGGCATCGTCGCGGGACTGCTCGTCCTCACGCTCCGCCCGTTCGCCCCGGGCAGCTACGACTCGCTCGCCGCCCCGCTCGCGATGACGGCGCGCGTGCTCGGCATCACCGGGCTCCTGCTGGTCTTCCCGGGCTGCCTCTGGATCGCGGCCGCGCGGTTCACGGCGATGGCACGCCACCGGCGCGCGCTCGAGGTGATCACCGTGCTCTGCGCGGCGCCGCCGGCGATCCTCTCGGTCGCCGCCGCCGCGTCCACCTCGGGCGCCTGGCTGGCGCTCGTCGTCGCCGCGCCGTGGGTGACGCTCTTCATCCGTTTCGCGATACGCTGGCGGCTCGACGAGTCCCAGTCGCCCGCGCTCGCCTCGATGGCGCTCTCGCGCGGCGCACTGCTCGTCGCGACGCCGCTGCTGACGTTCGGGCTGCAACGGCTCGCGGTGCCGGCAGCGGCGGAGTCGGCGCGGTCACGCGCGATCGCACGGTCGGCGGACTTCATCTCCGCCATCGAGCGCTCGAAAGCGACCCACGGCGACTATCCGGAGGCGCTCCCCGCCGTCTGGGCCGACTGGAAGACTGGCGTCGCCGGCATCGAGCGCTTCTGGTACGCGCGCGAGGGGGATTCGTACATCGTCTGGTTCCAGACCCACGCGGTGGCGATCAGTGCGATCGAGGTCGTCGTCTACAGCCCCGTGGACCGGCCCCAGATGACGAGCCACACCTCGGCCCTGCTCGACCATCGCGGCGCGCAGCAGGAGGGCGCGCGCGGGTATCACACGCGCCAGGCGCTCGCCCAGCCGCATTGGACGAGCTTCCTCTTCGACTGACCTCCCCACGCCGCGAGGTTCCCATGACACACGGCAAGTCGCTGCTCCCCGAGATCGACCAGGAGATGAAGGTCACCCGCCGGCTCCTCGAGCGCGTGCCGGGTGACAAGATGCAATGGAAGCCGCACCCGAAGTCCTTCCCGCTCGGGCACCTCACGCAGCTCGTCTGCTGGATGCCAGGATGGATCACCAACGCGGTGACGCAGTCGAAGCTCGACATCGGCGGCGGTTCGGGCTACTCGTTCGAGACGCCGGAGACGCTGCTCGCCGAGTTCGACCGGAACGTCGCGGCGGCGCGCGCCGCGCTCGAGCAGTGGAAGGAGGCCGAGGTGGATGATCCGTGGTCGTTGATGATGGGCGACAAGGTCCTCTTCTCGACCACGAAGCGCACCGTGGTGCGCCAGACGATCAGCCACTTCGTGCATCATCGCGGCCAGCTCACCGTCTACCTGCGGCTGCTCGATGTGCCGCTGCCGTCGATCTACGGGCCGACGGCGGACGACCGGTCATTCGGGTGAGGTCCGGATCGGTGGTGCCCGCGCGGCTGCGCGAACAGGACCACCAGCGCAGCGTCCGTCGCCTCGCGCGCGCCGACCCCGCCCTCGCCGCGATCGTGCGCCGACACGGGCCGCCGCCGCTCTGGCCGCGACCCGGTGGCTTCCGCACGCTCGCGCGCATGATCCTCGAACAGCAGGTCTCGCTCGACTCGGCGCTCACGCTCTACCGGCGGCTCGACCGCACGCTCGCGGGCGGGATGAACGCGGTGCCGCTCGTGCGCGACGGCGTCGCGCGCGCGGAGGCCACGCTGCGGCGGTTGGGCGTCACGCGCCAGAAGGCGCGCTATCTCGCCGCGCTCGCCGACCGCGTCGCGACGAAGCCGCGGTGGCTCTCCTCGCTCGCGCACCGGCCCGACCACGACGCGGCCGCCGAACTCGTCTCGCTGCCCGGCATCGGCCCGTGGACCGCGAACGTCTACCTGCTGTTCGCACTGCGTCGGCCCGACGTCTGGCCCAGCGGCGACCTCGCGATCCACATCGCGCTCGGCGAGGCGCTCGGCCGGCGGAAGCCGGTGACGCGCGCCCACGCCGACGCACACGCCGAGCGCTGGCGGCCGCACCGGGCGACGGCGGCGCGGATCCTCTGGCATGGATACCTGACCGCGCGCGGTCGGAGTTGACCCGCCGGTGTACGACTCGCGAGACTTCCCGCGCTCGATCCCCCTCGATCCCGATCGATCCCACTCGACGCCACGATGACGATGAGACGCGCTCTTCCCTTGGTCGCCGCGCTCCTGCTCGCGACTGCCTCCTGCGAGGGTGGGCCGGTCGCACCGGGCGGCCAGGTGAGGATCTCCGTCGAGGGTGCGGCCGCCGCTGAGGTGGGTTCGGAAGTGTCGGAGGGGATCATCGTCCAGCACCTTGGCGCCGATGGGCTGCCCGCGGCCGGCTTCGAGATCGTCGTCACCGTTCCCGAGCAGTACGGCGGCGGCGGGGTCGTCTTCGTACGTCCAGCCGGTGACGGGGGCGAGTTCGAGCACCGGGCGGCGGTGCGCACTGACCGTTTTGGGCGCGCGAGGTTCGATCTCCGATTCCTGAACACGGCTGGCCCAGCGTGGCTGCACGTCATCGACGCGGCCGCGAACATCGTGGATACGCTCGAGTTCGACGTCCTCCCCGGCCCCGCGACGCGGATGGTGATCACCCCGCGCGACACCGCCGTTCTCGTCGGCAACACGGCGCAGTTCCGCGCGCGGACGTACGACGAGTTCGGGAACGCGCGACCGGATTCCGTCTTCACCTGGCAGCTCTCGGGCGCCGGGGCGGAGGTCGTGACGCCCGGAGTCGTGCGAGGGCTGAGCCACAGCCGCGTGCAGGTGCGCGCGACGGCGGGTGGATTCACCGACTCCGTCGGGATGAGCGTCGTCCCAGCCGGCCGGCTCTTCGTCGCGCGGGGAGCGGATCTCAACGCGGGCAGTCCCCCGCCGGGCGCCGTCTTCTTCGACACCGACGGAAGCAGCGGCACGGCGCCGATCATGTCCGCCACCTGTCACAATGGCCTTGGGTGGGCGGGCACCTCGTCGCTCACGCTCTCCTTGCCGACCGCCTCGTCCGGCTGCCTGTACCCGCGCCTCTACGCGTCCACGACGTCGGGGACGCTGACGCGCGTGCGCGCCGACACGGTGCCCTTCCGCGCCGAGCGGATGCCGCAGGCGTCGGCGGATGGCGCGTGGATCTACTTCGTCGGCCAGACGGACCACCAGAACGGCGAACTCTGGCGCATCCGGCCGAACGGACTCGACGCCGACCGCATCGGCCCCGCCGCCGGCTACTTCGACGAGGCGTGGTTCCCCTCGCCCTCACCCACGGGGGACCGGGTGGTCTACGCCCTGAGCAACACGGGCTCGCCCGCCTACCTCCGCATCGCGGATGTGTCGACCGATTCGACGTGGGCGCTCGGCGGCTTCGCCGGCAACCGCCCGCGCTGGAATCCCGTCGACGACCGGATCGCCTTCACGCGCGGTGACAGCGTCTTCGTCACCGACGCGAACGGCGCGCCCCCCACGTTCCTCATCAACGGCCATTCGTCGTTCGCGTATCCGCCGAGCTGGTCACCGGATGGGCAGTGGCTGGCGGTGATCTCGTCGGTGTTCGGCGAGGGGCGCATCGTGCTCGTGCACGCGACGTCGGGCCTGCGGCTGCCGCTCGGTTTCGCACGGAACTCGGGCGCGGTCTCCTGGCGGCCCGCGCCCTGACGCCGCGCTGACGCGACCGCCGGCCGGCGCCGCTCGCGCGTCGCGTCCGAACGGGTAGCTTCCCCCCCCATGGAAGACCTCCTGCCCCTCCTGGCAGGCGCCCTCGCGGGGCGATACACGCTCGAACGGCAGGTCGGGGCCGGCGGCATGGCCACGGTCTACCTGGCGCGCGACCTCAAGCACGACCGTCAGGTCGCGATCAAGGTCCTCAAGCCCGAGTTCGCGGCGGCCTTCGGCGCGCAGCGCTTCCTCGCCGAGATCCGCACGACCGCGAACCTGCAGCATCCGCACATCCTGCCGCTGCACGACTCGGGCGAGGCCGCGGGCACGGTGTACTACGTGATGCCGTTCGTCGCCGGCGAGTCGCTGCGCGACCGCCTCACGCGCGAGAAGCAGTTGCCGCTCGAGGACGCGCTCCGCATCGCGGCCGAGGTCGCCGACGCGCTGCACTACGCGCACGGCCGCGGCATCGTGCACCGCGACATCAAGCCGGAGAACATCCTGCTGCAGGACGGCCACGCGCTGGTGGCCGACTTCGGCATCG
>CAZIDS010000052.1:0-13505 GCA_964537945.1 uncultured Gemmatimonas sp.
TTCGTCAACGTCCATCTCCCCGCCGAGGAGATCCTGGCGAAGTCGGTCGGCCTCAAGAGCCCGCTCATGTGCCTCACGCAGGCGCGCTACGGCATCTCGTGGGGCGCCCTCGGCGCCGCGATCGCCTGCTACGAGGAGGCGCTCAGCTACGGCAAGAACCGCATCATGTTCGGCAAGCCGATCGCCGGCTTCCAGATCCAGCAGGTGCGGCTCGCCGAGATGGTAACCGAGATCACGAAGGGGCAGCTGCTCTCACTGCACCTCGGCCGCATGAAGGACGCGGGCACGTTCACGCCCGACCAGGTCTCGATGGCGAAGCGGAACAACGTGGACATCGCCACGAACATCGCCCGCGAGGCGCGCCGCCTGCTCGGCGCCGTCGGCATCCTCGCCGAGTACGGCGCGATGCGGCACATGGCGAACCTCGAGAGCGTCTACACGTACGAGGGCACGCACGACGTGCACGCGCTGATCCTCGGGAAGGCGGTGACCGGGTTGAACGCATTCGGGATGTAGGTGCGTTCGGGCGCCCCCCGGCGCCCGTGACCGCGGCTCAGCGGCCTCGCCAGATCCAGGGCGTCAGGCCGACCGTGAGCAGCACGATCGGCCAGGGTCGACCGTTCCAGAGCGCGTAGTTGGCGACCAGCTCCCGCAGGGGGCGTCCGCCCGCGAGCCCGATGCCGAACTCGTACGCCACCGTGAGCGCGACGAGCAGGAGCCCCTGCGCAAGGAGCCGCGATGCGGTCTCGTCCGCCGGGACGCGGAAGAGCCAGCGCGTCACCCCGAGGATGACCGCGATGCCGGTCGCCGCGCTCAGCCATTCGGCCGCCCGATCGGCCATCACGCGCTTGAAGCCGAGCTCGCGCACGATGCCGTTCACGGGCATCAGCACGGCGAGCAGCAGCCAGGTGAGGAAGAGGCGGGTGAGGCTCATTCGGCGCTCCGTGAGGACGCCTGCACGATGCTGCGCGCCCCGCCGCGCGTCCGTCGGGCGAGCGACGCGGTCGGTGTGCGGGTTCGGCGGACCCCGCCGGGCTTGACAGGGCCCGTGCTGTGATACACTGTATGGGTACACCAGTACAGTGAGGATCGCATGAGCCCCACCGCACGCACGTTCCGTCTCGCGCTCGCCGCCGCCGCGGCCGCAGCCCTCCTCGCCGCGCCGGCCCGCGCCCAGCAGATGGGCGCGACGCCCGCGCTCCGCTCCGCCATGAGCGACCTGCGCAACCTCGTCACCGCGCAGGAGGCGTACTTCGCCGAGAACAACCGGTACGCCGACGACCTCACGAAGGCGAAGTTCATCCCGACCACCGGCAACACGGTGCGCCTCGTGAACCCTGAGGCGAACGGCTGGGGCGCCGAGCTGCGCTCGGCCGGCATCGAGGGCAGCTGCGTGATCTATGTGAACCTCCCCGGCCCGCGGCGCCCGCGCACCACCGTGGAGAAGAAGGTCTACGACGAAGGCGAGCCCAGCTGCGACGGCGACGGCGAGACCGAGGCCGTGCACCTCGCGGCCGCCGCGGTCTTCCGCACCACGCAGGTGCTCGCATACCTCGCGAAGCTGCAGGAGCAGCGCTTCGGCAAGACGGGTGCCTACGCGTCGGACGTGAGCGAGCTCGAGGGCTGGCGCGCGAACCCCGGCGTGACGGTCACGATCACGGTGACGCCGGCCGGGGCGCGCCTGCCGGGCTACTACGCCGCCGCGACGCACGTGAACTACCCCGGCGTGAACTGCATCGTGCGGTCAGGCTGGGGGCCGTGGGGCCGGCAGGCCGCGACGGCGAAGCAGCAGCGCCGCCCGAACGGCGATCTCCAGGTGGCCTGCGACTCGTTCATCGACTGACGGTCCGGCACCGCCGCGCCGTCGGTCACCGCGGGAGGTCTGAAGGGGGATCCCTCCCGTGGGGGCCGGCGGCGCGTCGGGCCGCCGGCAGGCTGCCTGCAACCCGCTTCGCCGCCGCGCCGTAGGACCCGCATGACCACACTCGGCGCGGTCCATCTCGGCATCGCCTGCCTCGCGATCGCGAGCGGCGCGGCCGTCATCCTCACCGCCCCCAAGGGCGGAAGGGTCCACAAGCGGCTCGGCTGGACGTACGTCGTCACGATGCTGCTGACGAACGCGACGGCCCTGATGATCTACCGGCTCTTCGGCGGATTCGGCCCGTTCCACTTCCTCGCGCTGATCAGCCTCGTCTCCGTCTTCTTCGGGACGGCGTTCGCCGTGAAGGCGCGCAACGCACGCCGGCAGCGCGACCTCGTGCGGCGCGAGCGGATGATCCAGGCGCACTACCGCACGATCGTCTACTCGTACCTCGGCCTGCTCGCCGCCTTCGCGTCGGAGGTCATCGTGCGGCTGCCGGTCTTCCGCGAGTCGCTCGGGCCGGGACCGGTCTTCGGCTTCGCGGTCCTCGGCGCGTCACTCGCGGTGATGTGGATCGGCTCGCGGATGATCCGGTCGAACGCGGAGCGCGTGCTCGCGCCGTTCCGCGCGGCGCGCTAGGGACGCTTCGCGGGCGCGGGTCGCGCCGCCGGCCTCGCGAGGCGTCGCGAGAGCGAATCCACGTGGGTCATCACCGCCGTTGAATCGCGGCCGGTCGCGAACCGCGGCCGGCCGCTCGCGCGCACGGGGCGCATGGTCGCCGAGATCCGTCCTTCCGGCGTGACGACGAGCTGAGCGACGAGCCCGCGCTGCGTCCACGGCGCGCTCTGCAGGAAGACGAAGTTGCCGAGCGAGTGGACGATCGGCTTCCCGTCCACCCACTCGACGCCCTGCGGCACGTGCGGGTGATGGCCGATCACCGCGTCGGCGCCGAGGCGGAGCAGGGCCTTGGCGAAGTCGCTGTCGGCGCGGCGCGCGAACATCTGGTACTCGACGCCGTGGTGCATCGAGACGAGCACGAGGTCGGCGCCGAGCGAATCGCGCGCGTCGCGCGCGGCCTCGGCGAAGCGCGTGGTGTCGGCCCACGCGATGCAGCAGGCGGGGCCGAGCCCCTGCAGGTTCATCCCCGGGCCGTTGAAGACGCGGGTGAGCGAGAAGACCGCGATGCGCCAGCCCTTCCGCTCGACGAGCGCGGGCCGCCACGCCTCGCGGAGGTCGGCGCCGGTGCCGGCGTGCGCGACGCCGGCGCTGTCGAGATGGACCAGCGACTGGAGGAGCCCGCGCTCGCCGCGGTCCCACGAATGGTTGTTCGCCGTCGCGACGACATCGAAGCCCGCGTCGCGCAGCAGCTTCGCGCCCTGCCGCGGGCCGGAGAACTGCATCACGTTCGCGGCGTCGGTCGTGTCGCCGCGCTCGACGAGCACGCTCTCGAGATTGCCGATCGCGAGGTCGGCGGCGGCGAGCGCACCCTTCACATCGGCGAAGACCGAGTCGCCCTGGCCGGCGAGGATCCGCCGCGCGACGGTGCGGGCGAGGTTTATGTCGCCGACGTGCACGATGCGCAGGGTGTCGCGCAGTCCCCGCGCGACGGGTCGCGGCGCCTGCGCCCGCGCCACCGTCGCGCCGAGCGCGGCCGCGAGCGCGAGGAGGAGCGCGCCGCGGACGGTCAGATGCGCGCCCGTCCGTAGCGCTCCTGCATCATCCCGCGCAGCCAGAGCGGGAGATGCCGCAGCGCGAACACCACCGCGCGGTAGCGCTTCCCGGGGATCACGACGACCGGCCCGTCGCCGAAGGCCGCCTCGAGCGACTCGCGCACGACGCGCTCCGCCTGCAGCCAGGCCCAGCTGGGGATGCCCTTCGTCTTGTCGATCTGCATCCGCTCGTGGAACTCGGTGTGCGTGAAGCCCGGGCAGAGCGCCTGCACCTGCACGCCGGTGCCCGCGACCTCCATCGCCAGCGCCTCCATGAACACCCGCTGGTAGGCCTTCGTCGCGCAGTAGTTCACGTTGCCGGGGCTCGCGGTGAACGACGCCACCGACGCCACGGTGATGATCCGGCCCTCGCGCCGCTCGATCATCCCGGGCAGCACCGCGCGCGTGAGCAGCATCGGCGCCATCACGTGGAGTTCGAGCATCGTCGCCTGCTCGCTCACCGGCCGCGTCGCGAGCTTCCCCTTCGTGCCGAATCCGGCGTTGTTCACCAGCAGCAGCACGCGGTCGTTGCGCGAGAGGTACTCGGCCAGGGTCCGCATCCCGTCGTCCCGCGAGAGGTCGGCCGGCCACGCGGTCGCGGTGATGCCGTGCGCTGCGCCGAGCTCGGCGCAGAGCGCGCCGAGCCGCTCGGCGTCGCGCGCCACGAGCAGGAGGTCGAAGCCGCGCTGGGCGAGCTGGCGGCTGAACTCGCGGCCGAGGCCGGCCGAGGCGCCGGTGACGACGGCGAGGGGGCGGGTGCTGTCGGAGGTTGTCATGGGCGCGGGAGAATCTACTATTCCGGGGCCATGGGCATCATCCAGGCTTCCATCCCCCTGTTCTTCCTGCTGATCGGCGCCGAGCTGGTGTGGGCGCAGTGGAGCGGGCGGCGCGTGCTGCGCCTGAACGACAGCCTGTCCGACCTGAGCTGCGGCATCATCTCGCAGCTGATGGGGATCTTCACCAAGCTCTTCTCGGTCGGGATATTCATCTGGGTGGCCGAGCGCTGGCGCGTGCAGCGCTGGCTGCCGTTCGTGCCGGAGTGGCCGGAGCGCGCGCCGTTCGCGTCGAGCGCGGCCTTCCCCGGCTTCACCACCGACGTGGCCGCGCTCGCGAGCTGGGTGGCCGTGTTCGTGCTCGTCGACCTCTGCTACTACTGGTCGCACCGGAAGGCGCACGAGATGAACCTGCTCTGGGCGGGGCACGTGGTGCACCACTCGAGCGAGGAGTACAACCTGCCGGTGGCGCTGCGTCAGAGCGCGCTGCACGGCTTCTTCTCGTGGGTGTTCTACATCCCGCTCGCGCTCGCCGGCGTGCCGTGGCGGATGTTCGTCGCGAGCAACGCGATCAACCTCGTCTACCAGTTCTGGATCCACACGCGCGCGGTCGGCACGATGGGCGCCTCACCGAGGCGGTGATGAACACGCCGAGCCATCATCGGGTGCACCACGGCGTGAACCCGAAGTACCAGGACAAGAACTATGCCGGCGTGTTCATCGTCTGGGACCGCTGGTTCGGCAGTTTCGTGAAGGAGGAGGACGAGCCGGTCTACGGCATCACCAAGCCGCTGCGCTCGTGGAACCCGCTCTGGGCGAACGTGCACGTGTTCGTGCAGATCGCGAAGGACGCGTGGCGGGCGCGGCGCTGGGCGGACAAGTGGCGGATCGTGTTCGGGCGGCCCGGCTGGCGGCCGCCGGAGCTCGGCGAGATCGAGCGTCCGCGCGAGGTGTCGGCGGAGACGTTCGTGAAGTACGACCCGCCGGTCGCGGCGCCGCTCGCGTGGTACGCCTTCGCGCAGTTCGTCACCGCGCTCGTCGCGGCCTTCCTGCTGCTCGCGCGCGCGCCGTCGCTGCCGCCGGCGGTGCTCGTGGCGCCGGCCTTCTTCGTGACGCTCGCGCTCGCCGGAGTGGGCGGGATCTTCGAGCGGGCGAAGTGGGCGCGGGCGCTCGAGACGGCGCGGCTGGTCACGACCGCGCTCGTGTGTGCGGGATTGGCCTACACAGGGCTGGCGCCCGGGCTAGTGATCTTCGCGGTGCTCGGGTTCTGCGTGGTGTCGCTGGGGGTGCTCTGGGCGTACCGGGCGGAGCTCACCGAGACGGAGCTGGCGCCCTTGATGTGATGAAGGCTGAAGGTTGAAGGATGGAAGTTCGGGACTCGGTTCCTTCATCCTTCAACCTTCATCCGCCGTCGATTAGATTGCCCGTCTGTCCCTGAACGAGGCCTCAGTGAAGCTCGCAGTCTGCATCAAGCGCGTCCCTGACATGGACGTGCGGTTCAAGATCGCCCCCTCCGGCAAGGCCGTGGACGAGACGGGGCTCAAGTTCGACATCTCCGACTTCGACGGGTACGCCGTCGAGGCCGCGCTGCAGATCAAGGAGAAGCTCAACGCCGGCGAGGTGGTCGTCATCTCGCTCGGCCCCGACGTCGTGCAGGAGACGATCCGCAAGGCGATGTCGATGGGCGCCGACCGCGGCGTGCAGCTCAAGGCCGACGCGGTCCCCGCCGACTCCTTCGCCATCGCGTCGGCGCTCGCCGCCGAGCTGAAGGACGGCGGCTACGACCTGATCATGTTCGGCCGGATGAGCATCGATACCGCGCACGGTGCCACCGGCGCGATCGCGGCCGAGCTGCTCGGCCTCCCGGTCGTCAACGCGATCTCGAAGCTCGAGTTCGACGGCCGCACCGCGAAGATGCGCCGCGAGCTCGAGGGCGCGTACGAGCTCGTCGAGTGCGCGCTGCCGGCCGTCGTCACGATCGACGAAGGCATCGCGCGGCCGCGCTACCCGTCGCTGAAGGGCATCATGGCGGCGAAGAAGAAGCAGCTCGACGTGAAGCCGGCGCAGCTCGCCGCGCCGCGCCTCGCGCTCGACGCGATGGCGCTGCCGCCCGAGCGCGCCGCCGGCAAGATCATCGGCGAGGGGCCGGCCGTCGTGCCGGAGCTCGTCCGTCTCCTCAAGGAAGAGGCGAAGGTCCTCTGATGTCCAACAACGTCCTGGCATTCGCCGAGGCGCGCGGCGGTGAGCTCCGCCGCGCCGGCCTCGAAGCCGTCACCGCGGCCCGCGCCATCGCCGATGCGCGCGGCGGCAGCGTCCACGCGATCCTCTTCGGTGCGCCGGGCATCGGCGCCCACGCGGCCCGCCTCGGTGCGCACGGCGCCGACGCGGTCATCGTCGTCGAGCACGCGGGCTTCGCGCAGAACAACCCCGAGGCCGTCGTCGCGACCATCGCCGCGCGGCTCGGCTCGTATGGCGCGTTCGTCTGCGCCGCGAGCGCGACCGGCAAGGACATCGCGCCGCGCGTCGCCGCGAAGGCGAAGGTCCCCGTCGCGTCGGACGCCGTCGCACTCACCGTGAACGGCGCCGCGATCACCGTCACGCACCCCGGCTACACCGGGAAGGTGCTGCAGACGCTGACGCTCACCGCGTCGCCCGCGGTGCTGAGCGTGCGGCCGGGCGCCTTCCTGCCGAAGGAGAACGCGAAGGCCGGCACCGTCGAGAACGCCGCACCCGCAGCCGACCCGACGGCGAGCCGCGTGAAGGTGACCGAGACCGCGGCCGGCAACGCCGCGAAGCTCGACCTCGGCGAGGCGCCGGTGATCGTCTCCGGCGGCCGCGGCCTCAAGGAGGCGGCGAACTTCAAGCTCGTCGAGGACCTCGCGGCGGCCTTCGGGAACGCCGCCGTCGGTGCGACGCGCGCCGTCACCGACGACGGCTGGCGCCCGCACTCGGACCAGATCGGCCAGACCGGCCGCCTCGTCTCGCCCGACCTCTACATCGCCTGCGGCATCTCCGGCGCGATCCAGCACCTCGCCGGCATGCGCACGTCGAAGACGATCGTCGCGATCAACAAGGACAAGGAAGCGCCGATCTTCAAGCTCGCCGACTACGGCATCGTCGGCGACGTGGTCGAGATCCTGCCGGTGCTCACCGCGGAAGTGAAGAAGGCCAAGGCACACTAGCACGCGCCCCGCGCGCCGACCTGGAGGCAAGCGATGTCTGCAGGCGGCAAGGAGGCGCGGTACGCGCTGTGGGTGCTGTTCGGCATCAATCTGCTGAACTTCTTCGACCGCACCCTCATCTCGGGGATCGCCGAGCCGGTGCGGCGCGAGTTCGGGCTCAGCGACCAGCAGTTCGGCTTCGCCGCCACCGCGTTCATCGTCGCCTATGCCATCGTCGGGCTCCCCTTCGGGCGCCTCAGTGACACGCGCGACCGCACGCGGCTCTCGGCGATCGGCGTCGCGTTCTGGAGCGTGCTGACGGCCCTCGGCGGCGTGGCGTGGAGCTTCGGGTCGTTCGTCGCGACGCGGGTGGGCGTGGGGCTCGGCGAAGCGGTCTGCGCGCCCGCCAGCCAATCGATCATCGGGGACTACTTCCCGCCGGAGCGGCGCTCGCGCGCCCTTGCGCTGTTCATGGCGGGGCTGCCGCTCGGGATCTTCGCGGCCTACCTCTTCGCCGGCGCCGTCGCCGCGCGATACGGATGGCGCGTGGTGGCCTTCGCGGCCTGCGTGCCTGGCCTCGTGATGGCGGCCCTGGCGCTCCGGATGAAGGAGCCGCCGCGCGGCGCGACCGAGTCCGCCGGCGCGGCCGCGAGCGCACCCCAGGCGCCGTTCCGCTCGCTCGCGCGCATCGGCACGCTCTGGTGGATCGTCGCGTCGGGCGCGCTCTTCAACTTCCACGCCTACGCCGTGAACACCTTCAACACGGCCTTCCTGATGCGATTCCACGGCCTGGGACTCGCCCGCGCCGGCCTGGTCTCGGCCTTCTCGCTCGGCCTCGTCGGTCTCGTCGGCCTGTTCATCGGCGGCACGCTCGGCGACCGCGCCCGCACCTGGCGGCCCAACGGGCGGCTGCTCCTCGCCGGGGTGGGCTTCGTGATCGCCGCGCCGTGCGCATTTGTCGCCCTGCAGCGGCCAGCCGGTGACGTGGTGCCGTACGCCGTGCTGATCGCGGTGATGACCGCGTCCACGTACGTCTACTACGCGACGGTGTACAGCGCGCTGCAGGATGTCGTGGAGCCGCGCCTGCGCGGCGCGTCGATCGCGCTCTACTTCTTCGCGATGTACCTGCTCGGTGCCGCCTTCGGCCCGGTGATCGTGGGCGCGCTGAGCGACCGCGCGGCCGCGGCGGCGATGCAGGCCGCGGGCGCGACCGAGATGACCGATGCCTTCCGGGCGCTCGGCCTCCATTCGGCGATGTACGTCATCCCCGTGCTGCTGATCGCCACGGCCCTCGTGCTGTTCGCGGCGGCGCGCACGATCGGGGCCGACATGGAGCGCATGCGCCTGCGGCTCGGGGAGCCCGCGCGACAGGCGCGGTAGGCGCCGCCGGCGGCGGGTGACCGCCGGGTGACTGGCGGGTGACAGGGGCCTCGTACGGCCCACCGTGACCAGGGCACTCCGCTCCGGCACCCACGCGACGCGTGGTCTCACCCTCGCCAGAGGATCCATCCCATGTCGCACCGTCCCTCGTCGTACCCGTCCCCCCGGCGCTCGCCGCAGCTCCTGCGAGCGCTCATCCCCTCGCTGTGCGGCCTGCTGCTCGCCGGCTCCGCCCAGGCGCAGTCCGCGCTCGGCACGCCATTCATCGGGCGCAACACCGTCAGCTACCACTCGGGCGAGCTCACCCGGAACGGCGGACCCGAGATGATCCGCGTGCCCGGCATCGTGTATGGCCGGCGCTTCGGCGACCTGGCGCGCGCCGATGGCCTCGTCATGGTGATCCGCGCGAGCGGCCGTCCGCTCAGTGGCGAGACTTCCGGCATCCTCGACCTGTCGGCGTCGATCGGGACCGAGCGCGCCGTGCCGCAGGTCCCCGGGCTGATGGCGGCCGTGTCGCTGGGCGCAGGGATGATGGCCTGGGGCGACGACTCGGCCCGCACCGGGCGGCTCGATCTCTCCTTCCCGGTCTCGACGGGCCTGAGCTACGCCGTGCGCGTGAAGGGCGCGACGGTGTCTCCGTTCGCCACCGCGGCGGTCGCGCGCTATGACCGTCGCACCGCGGTGGACGACATCCGGCAGTCGACGGCGCGCGGTTGGGACGGTCGCTACACCGCCGGTGTCGCCGTCCGGCTCAAGGAGCTCGTCCTGACGTCGACGCGCATCTACAGTGAGATCGGGATGCCGCAGCGGAGCCGCTGGGCGTTCTCGGTCGGCGTCTCGTACTGACCGTGCACTCGAAGCGCTCGGGGGACCCCCGGTCGGCCACGTCGGCGCGGCCGGGGGTTGCTGGCGTCCGGCCTCCGCGTTTCAATAGGAACGGAGGGCCGAACCGTGCGCATCCGATCGGGCGCGACATTCGCGGGACGATGCTGAGGATCCGCGCCCTGGGCGGGCTGGCGCTCGAGCGCGACGGGGAGCGCGTGCTCGGCGCGGCCGCGCAGCCGCGACGGCTGGCCCTGCTCGCGATGATCGCACGGGCGGGAGCCCGTGGCATCAGCCGCGACCGGCTCCAGTCGACGCTCTGGCCCGACACGGATCCGGAGCGAGGGGCCCACGCACTCAAGCAGGCGCTCTACGCCTTGCGGCGGGACGCCGGAGCCGACGGGCTGTTCGAGGGCACACGGGACCTGCGGCTCGATCCCGACCTGATCACGTCCGACGTAGCGGAGTTCACCGAGTTCGCGCGACGCGACGAGCATGCGCGCGCGGTCGCCCTCCATGCCGGGCCGTTCCTCGACGGCTTCCGGCTCGCGGCCGTCCCCGAGTTCGAGGATTGGGCGGAGGTCGAGCGCCGGGAGATCGAACTGGTCCTCGTGCGCGCGCTCGACGAGCTCGCCGGGCAGGCGCGGGATCGCGGCGACGGGCCGTCCGCGCTGACCTGGCGTCGCCGTCTCGCGGCGCTGGAACCGGTGAACGCGCGCCGCGTGCTCGACCTCATGGAAGCGCTCGTGGCGACCGGCGACCGGGGCGGCGCGCTGCAGCAGGCCCGCATCTACGAGGGACTGGTCGCACAGGAGCTCGACCTCGCGCCCGACGCGGCGGTGCTCGCGTTCGCCCGCCGGATCCGCGACGGGAGCGCCGCCCTGCCTGCGATGCCGACCGGCGGCACGTCCGCGACGGTCAGCGGCGGCGCCAGTGCTCCTGCGCGACCGGATGGAGCGGGAGAGGCGACTGCACCGACTACTGCGCGGGCGGTCGCGGCACCGGACTTCTCGGTCGCGGTGCTGCCATTCGTCGCGCGCGCGTCCGACGGCGTCGATCCGGCGTTCTGCGCCGGACTGACGGAAGAGATCGTGGCGGCGCTCGGCCGTGTGCGGGAGCTCCGCGTTCCGGTGCGGCCCGCCATCGCCGCGGTGCAGGACGCGATGGACCTCGCCGCGATCGGCGAGCGGCTCGGGGTGCGCGCGCTGGTGGAGGGGAGCGTACGCCGGAATGGCGAGGCGATGCGGGTGACCGTGCGCCTCGTCGACGCGCGGGCCGGGACTCCACTCTGGAGCGAGCGGTACGATCGTCGCGGAGACGGCGACGTCGCGCAGCAGGACGAGATCGCCGCGGCGATCGCGGAAGCCGTCGAGCGCGCGCTGCGCGCCTCGACGGGCCGGCCACCCGAGCCGGGCGCGCGCGCGCGCGCCGATGCCTGCTACGCCGAGGGGACGCGCGCGTGGACGCCGCAGGGGGCGGGACTCGGGCAGGGGCTCGAGCACTTCCGCCAAGCCATCGCGCTCGACCCGACGCACGCGCGGGCGCACGCGGCGCTCGCGGAGGCGTACACGCAGCTGGCGTTCTACGGATTCCTGCCCGCCCCGCGCGCGGCCGAGCTCGCGGACGCGGCGGCGCGCGAGGCGATGCGTCTCGCGCCGGCGCTCGCGGAGTCGCACCTCGCACGCGGCACCTGCCTGCTGTGGGTCCATCACGACTTCGCGGAAGGCACGCGCGCGCTCGAGCGGGCGCTCGAGATCGATCCCGCATCCGTGGTGGCCCAGGCGCGCCTGGCGTTCGTGCGCCTGTGCCACGACGGGCCGCTCGAGGCGGAGCGAGCCGAGGCGAGACGTGCCGCGCGCGCGACCGGCGCGAGCGGCCTCGCGCGCATCATGTACGGGCAGCAGCTCCTCGCCGCGCACCGATTCGACGAGGCCATCGACGAGCTGCACGCGGCGATCGACGTGGAGGCGCCGCACTTCCTGGCCTACCACTGGCTCGTCGTCGCGTACCTCGAGAAGGGGAGGGGCGCCGAGGCCGTCGCGGCGGCGGTCGCGGAGGCGAGCCTCTCGGATCGTCATCCGTGGGCGCTGGCGAGCCTGCTGACGGCGGCGGTGGCGGCCGGGCAGCGCCGCCGCGCCGAGACGCTCCTCGCGACGCTGCGCGCGAGGGCCGCGACGGGCTACGTCCAGCCGAGCGTGCTCGGACTCGCGCACGCCGCGCTCGGGGACCTGGAGGCAGGCATGGTCCTGCTCGAGCGCGCGGTCGCCGAGCACGATCCGTCGATGATGATGCTGAAGAGCTTCCCGATGTTCCGGGCGTTCCGCGGGCATCCGCGCTTCCGGACCCTGCTGCACGCGGCGGGGTGGCGCGACTGGGACACGGCCGAGTTCGCGCTCCCATCGGGGCCGTCGGCCGCATAGCCGCCGTGGTGTCGCCCGACCACGCGGGCTAGCTTCTTGCCATGGAGATCAACGGCCTCTTCCTCGCGATCGTCGTCCTCGCCGTCGCCGCCTTCTCATACAACGTGCAGCGGCTCGTCGGCTACCTGCGGCTCGGCCGGCTCGACGACATCCGCTGGAACGAGATCCCCCGCCGCACCGGCAACTTCCTCTCGGTCGGCATCCTCCAGTCGAAGATCTTCCGCGATTCGATCGCGGGTCCGATGCACGCCCTGATCTTCTGGGGCTTCTGCGTCCTCGGTGCCTCGACGACCGAGATGCTCATCGCCGGCGTCCTCCCCGGGTTCGGGTACGAGCGGTTCCTCCCCGAGTTCGCCTTCCGCGGCTACCGCGCGAGCCAGGAAGGATTCGCGCTGATCGTGCTCGCGATGGTGGGCTTCGCGCTCTGGCGCCGCCTCACCAGGCGCGTGAAGCGGCTGCAGGGCGCGGAGACGCACCCGAACGACCCGCTCCTCATCCTCTCGTGGATCGGGGCGCTGATGGTCACGATGTTCCTGTCCGAGGCCTTCCGCCTCGCGAGCGACCCGGTCGCGCTCGCGTCGGCGTATCCGGTGAGCTACCCGCTCGCGCGCGGGATGGTCGCGCTCGGGTTCCGTCCGCTGCTCGATGCGACGCCCTGGCTGCACGCGCTCTTCTGGTGGGCGCACGCGCTGCTCGTGCTCGGCTTCCTGAACTACCTGCCGTTCTCGAAGCACCTCCACGTCGTCGCGTCGCTGCCCAACACCTGGCTCTCGAACACGAGCGGGCCCGGCACCATCGGCGCGATGCGCGCGATGGACTTCGAGGGCGCCGAGGCCGAGCAGTTCGGCGCGAGCGACATCGAGCACCTGAGCTGGAAGTCGCTGCTCGACGGCTTCGCCTGCACCGAGTGCGGCCGCTGCACGAGCGTCTGCCCGGCCAACACCACCGGCAAGCTGCTGAGCCCGCGCAAGATCATGATCAACGTGCGCGAGCGGCTCGAGGCGAAGGCGCCGTGGATGGTCGTCGGCGCCGACGGCAAGGCGACGCTGAGCGCCGACGCACCGGCGGGCCTGGCCGAGCGGACCCTGCTCGGCGGCTACATCACCGACGAGGAGCTCTGGGCCTGCACCTCGTGCCGGGCCTGCGTCTACGAGTGCCCGGTCTCGATCGACCAGCTCTCGGTGATCAACGAGCTGCGCCGCAACCTCGTCCTCGCCGAGTCGCGCTTCCCCGAGGAGATGATGCCGGCCTTCGAGTCCATGGAGGCCAGCGGCTCGCCGTGGGCGCTCGACCCGGGCGACCGCGGCAAGTGGGCCGACGGGATGGACATCCCCACCATGGCCGAGATGGTCGCGCGTGGCGAGAAGCCCGAGGTGCTC
>CAZIDS010000053.1:0-13438 GCA_964537945.1 uncultured Gemmatimonas sp.
CCTGATCGGCGGGCGGGGCGGCGACGGCGGCTTCGACGGCGGCTCGCGGCCGGCGCGGGCCACGGCGGGCTCGAAGGCCGCGGCGGCGGCCGGCGGCGGCGACGGGTTCGAGGAGTTCCCGGCGGCGATGGACGGCGACGACGACCTGCCGTTCTGATCGGGCCCTGGATGCGAAGGGGCGGCGTGCGCGGTGACCGCGCACGCCGCCTCGGCCGTTCACGCTGCTGCTACTTCGTCCAGATCACCAGCACTCCGCACGACTGGCGGCGGCCCTGCAGCTCCACCGGCGTGTTCGAGAGCCCGCGGTAGTACTCCACTGCCGCGATGTCGTCAGGCAGCAGGCTGTTCACGTTGAACGGCGTCTGCGTCGGCTGCCCGTCGTACACCCAGACGTTGTCGAGCATCACCGCGGTGAAGCAGGCGGTGCGGCCGGTGCGCGCGCCGAGCAGGTAGGTGCCGCCGCTGTTGCCGGTCGTGAGGCTCGAGCCGCTGAGCGTCCGCAGGGCCTCCGAGATCCGGCCGCCGCGGCTGCGGCGCGCGATCTCGTCGGCCGTGAGGTACTCGCCCGTGCCGGTCGCGCGGCGCCGCTCGAAATCGAACAGCCGGCGCGAACGGTTCTGCGCCTCGACGATCTCGATCGCCGTCATCTCCTCGGTCGAGACCGAGAGACCGATCTCCATCTCGACGGTATCGCCGGCGCTGAACTCGACCGCGGTGCGCAGCGGCGCGTAGCCGAGCCGGTTCACGCGCAGCCCGCGTCGGCCCGGCGCGACGTCGGCGATCCGGAAGCGGCCGAGCGAGTCGGTCACCACGCGGGCGCTGATGGACGGGATGAGGACCTCGGCCCCTGGCACCGGCGTCTTGGCCGAGTCCGATACGACGGTGCCCAGCAGCAGGGCCGTCCCCGGCCGCTGGCCGTGGGCGTCCATCGGCTGCGCCGCCCCGAGGGCGATGCCGAGAAGGGTGGGAGCGATCCACGGACGCATCGTGTGCTTCCTCCAGCGGGACCGGTTGGGGGGTGCCTGCCGGGATTATGGCGCCCGGACGCCCCCCGCGATATGCTGGCCGTGGGCCCGTTTCCCCGGCCGGACCTCGTTCGTCACTTTCCGAGACCCTACCCCGGCCAGGCTGGGGTAGGGGCTGTTCGCCGCCGTCGTCCCTCTTCGCCCACGGTCCTATGTCGCGCTCCCGCCTCGTCTCGACGCTCGCGCTCGCCGGCCTCGCGCTGGCGCCGCTCCCTTCGCTGGCGCAGGGTACCCCCCAGCAGACCCATACGGTCAAGAAGGGCGATACCCTTTGGGACATCGCCAAGCAGTATCTCGGCGACCCGTTCAAGTGGCCGGAGATCTATCGCCGGAACACGGCGATCGTGGCCGATCCAAACCTCATCTACCCCGACCAGGTGCTCGTCATCACCGGTGACGTCGCCGCGACGCCGGGCACGCCCGCGGACAGCGCCCAGGCGGTCGTGACCCCGCCAGCCGCCGCGCCGGGCGCCGCGACCCCGACGCCGACGCCCGAGGCGCCGATGAACCCGGACGCCGCGCCGATGCAGCAGGCCGGGCCGCCGCCGGCGATGACGATCTTCAACCCCGAGCGCTACCGCGCCTCGCGCGTCAGCGCGCGGCAG
Organism: uncultured Gemmatimonas sp.; assembly: GCA_964537945.1. GTDB lineage: Bacteria > Gemmatimonadota > Gemmatimonadetes > Gemmatimonadales > Gemmatimonadaceae > Pseudogemmatithrix. The sequence continues at coordinate 1,631 of CAZIDS010000053.1, forward strand.
TCCATCGAGATGATGGTCCGGCCGACCGCGGTGCGCGCCGGCGATTTCTCGCGCGCGCCCTTCCTGTGGGATCCGGCTGGCATCACCGGCGCCGGACGCATCGGCAAGCCCGCCGCCCCGGACCCGGTCGTGGCGTCGCGATTCGCGCGCCCGATCCAGCTCTTCGAGCGCACATTCATCACGGTGCCGTCGAACGCGACCGGTGCCGCCCGTGAGGAGTACGTCGCGTACCGGCTTGGGCCGGTCGTCGCCGGCGAGGGGCAGGTCGTGGTGCCGACGGGCGTCTTCCGCCTCGTCTCGGCGCCGCAGAACGGCCAGGCCGAGGCGATCCTGCTCTCGAAGTACGAGGACGTCTTCGAGGGCCAGGGGCTGCTGACCGCCGACCCGCTGCAGATGCCGTCGCGGGTGAGTCCGGCGCGCGTCGAGTTCGGGCTCCGCACGACCGTCGTCTACATCCACTCCGACCCGGTGGTCTCGTCCACCGGTCAGACGATGATCCTCGCCGCAGGCGCGAGCGACGGGCTCGTCCCGGGCGACCAGGTCACGATCGTCGTGGATGGCGGGACCGACGCGCAGGGTGCGCCGCGGCCGCCGCAGGAGGTCGCCGTGCTGCAGGTCACGCGCGTCACGACCTGGGGCGCCAGCGCGATCCTGATCGGCCAGACGGACGGCATCATCTCGGTCGGCATGGCCGGCCGGGTGTCCGCGAAGATGCCCTGACGGTTCCGCCCGTCGGGGAGGACCTTCTAACTTCCCGAGATGACTGAACGACGCGCGTTGATCACCGGTGGGGCCGGATTCATCGGCTCCACCGTCGCCGATGCATTGCTCGCCGACGGCTGGGCCGTCACGGTCCTCGACAACCTCTCGAGTGGCAAGCGCGAGCAGGTCCCCGCCAAGGCCCGGCTCGTCCAGGCCGACATCCGCTCCGCCGAGGCCGGCGACGCGATCCGCGACGGCGGATTCGACCTCGTCTGCCACCTCGCGGCGCAGATCGACGTCCGCAAGAGCGTCGCCGACCCCGCCTACGACGTCGACGTCAACATCGGCGGCTCGGTGAAGCTGATGCAGGCGGTGAAGGAGAGCGGCCGGAAGACCCGCATGATCTTCGCATCGACCGGCGGCGCCGTGTACGGCGACTTCGTCCAGCCGCCGAACATCGAGGACTACCCGAAGGACCCCGAGTCCCCGTACGGCATCGCGAAGTTCGCGACCGAGCTCTACCTCGCGTACTACGCCCGCATCCACCAGCTCGACTACGTCGCGCTCCGCTTCGCGAACGTGTACGGCCCGCGTCAGGATCCGCACGGCGAGGCGGGCGTCGTCGCGATCTTCTGCGGCCGCATCCGCGACGGCAAGGCGCTCACGGTCTTCGGCGACGGCGGCCAGACGCGCGATTACGTCTTCGTCGGCGACGTCGCGCGCGCGCACGTGCTCGCGGCGAACCACGCGGGCATCCCGGCCGGCAAGGTGGACGCGCGCGCGTTCAACCTCGGCACCGGCGTCGAGACGTCGGTGGTGGACCTCGCCCGCACCCTCATGAAGGCTGCCGGCAAGGAGGTCCCGCTCGACCACCAGCCGGCGCGCGCGGGGGAACAGCGCCGCAGCTCGGTGAGTATCGGGAAGGCGAAGGCGGGACTCGGCTGGACGCCGCAGGTCCCGCTCCAGGAAGGGCTGCGCCGCACCTACGACTGGTTCGTGAACCGCTGATGTTCCTCCAACTCGCCGCCGCCGTCCCGTCCACCGCGCTCGAGCTCGTCCTCAACGCGACGCCGGTCACCAAGGCCGTGCTCGTGGTGCTCGCGGTGCTCTCGCTGACGTCGTGGGCGGTGATGCTCTCCAAGTGGATGACCTTCCGCCGCGTCGAGAAGGCCGCGGCGCAGTTCCTCGGCGAGTTCCACAAGGCGAAGCGGCTCGAGGAGGTCGCCTCGCTCGCGCGGCGCTCGAAGCCCGGCGCGCACACGCGGGTGCTCGAACGCGCGCTGCAGTTCCTCACCGAGACACGCGTCGTCAGCGACGCGCAGGGCGCGCCGGCGACGCTCTCGGCGTCGCAGGTGCAGGCGCTCCGGCTCGTCCTCGACAGCGAGACGAACGCCGAGCGCGACCAGCTCGGCACGTACATCCCCTTCCTCGCGATGGTCGGGTCGGTGAGCCCGCTGCTCGGCCTGATGGGGACGGTGCTCGGCGTCATCACGGCCTTCCTCGGCGTCGCGCGCGGCGGCTCGGGCAACCTCGCGGCCGGCGCCCCCGGCGTGGCCGAGGCGCTCATCGTCACCGCGGTCGCGCTCGCGGTCGCGATCCCCGCCTACTTCGGCTACAACCTGTTCGCGTCGCGGCTCAACCGCTTCGACGGCGAGCTCGACGGCTTCGGGTCCGAGGTGATCGCGCTCATGGCGCGCGAGGGCCGGATCTAGCATGCGCCGCCGCGGCCGCGGAGAGCGCACTCCGCTGAACGCGGAGATCAACGTCGTGTCGCTGATCGACGTGATGATGCTCCTGATGATCATCTTCATGATCACCGCGCCGATGATGCAGGGCGGGGTGGACGTGTCGCTGCCGCGCGCCGAGGCGCGCCCGCTCAACGCGAAGAGCGCGCTCGTCATCTCGATCACGCGCGACGGCCGCATCTTCGCCGACGACGACCAGCTCTCGCTCGGCGAGTTCCGCGGCGCCTTCCGCCGTCTCGCCGCCGAGGCCGGGCGCGAGGGAGTGTACCTCCGCGCCGACCGCCGCGCCGACTACGGGCGCGTGGTCGAGGTGCTCGCCATCATGCGCTCGTCGGGCGTCGGCAACATCGGTCTCGTGACGGAACCCGAGGAGATCGACCGGTGAGGACGGCGCTCCGCCGCGCGCCGAGGCTCGGCGGACCGCTCGCGGTGTCGGTCGCGCTGCACGTCTCCCTCGTCGCCGGCTTCACGCTCTACAAGGGCGCCGGCGCGATCGACCTCCCGCCGATGTACCAGGTGGACCTCGTCGCGGCGCCCCCGGGCGAGCAGGCGGCCGGCGTCGTGCGCGAGACGCCCCCCGCCGTCACGCCGCCGCCGGAGGCGAAAGCGCCACCGAAGGCCGACATGAAGGCTGCCGAGAAGGTCGCGCCGATCAAGGCGCCCACGAAGGCCGCGAAGGCGCCGATGCGCGCGACGCCGAACGTCACCAAGGCGCCGGAGCGCGTCGACGTGAGCAAGGCGCCCACCGCCGGCGGCGGCACGACCGGCGGCATCGGCACCGACGTGGCGACCGTGCGCATCGAGGGGATCGAATTCCCGTTCCCCGGGTATCTGCAGAACATCATCCGCCAGATCGCGCTGAACTTCCGTCCGCGGAATCCCGGGGCGCTGAAGTGCGAGGTCTTCTTCATGATCCGCCGCGATGGCAGCGTGACCGGCTTCCGGTTCGTGAGCCGCAGCGGCAACTATGCCTTCGACCTCGAGGCCGAGGGCGCCATCGAAGCCGCGAAGGTCGCCTTCGGGCCGCTTCCCGCGGGCTTCTCCGACGACATCCTGCCGGTGACCTTCCTCTTCGAACCCGCACGCCTGCGATGACCGTTCCCGCGCCCAAGCAGACGCTCGCCATCGCCGCGCTCGCCCTTGGCCTCGCCGCGCCGCTGCGCGCGCAGGAGCCGGGCCGCGGGGTCCGCATCGGGCTCACCTACACCGCCGGCACGCGGCCCGGGCTCTACGTGCTGCCGCTCCGCGGCGCGAACGCGGACTCGATCCGCGCGATCCTCACCCGCGACCTCGACTTCGGCGACCGGATCTCGGTCATCGCGCCCGACACCGGCGCGCCGGTCGTCGGCACGATCAACTACCCGCTCTACGCGCGCCTCGGTGCCGCCGGCGTGCTGCAGCTCACGCTGACGCCGGCCGGCGGGCTGCACGCGGTGCTGCACGACATCGCCACCAAGGCCGTGCTCAACCAGGCGGACTTCCCGCTGCGCGGCGTGCCGCAGTCGGCGGAATGGCGGCGTGCGATGCACGAGGCGAGCGACGAGGTCGAGCGCTGGGTGACGGGCGTGCAGGGCATCGCGGCGACGCGGGTCCTGTTCATCCGCGGCGGGACGCTCTGGGGCGTGGACTCCGACGGCGCCAACGCCGCCGCGGTCCCGGGCGTCGGCTCGGCGTTGACGCCGGCCTGGCATCCGCGCGGCTTCATGATCGCCTACACGGAGATGAACGACGACGGGACGCGCGTCGCCGTGCGCGACCTCGCGTCGGGCACGACGCGGCGCTTCGTGCGCGACCGCGGGACGAACGCGTCGCCGGCCTTCTCGCCGGACGGGCGCTCGCTGGTCTTCGCGAGCGGCGACGACGGGACCGACCTCTTCAGCGTGCCGCTCGACGCGTCGGAGGCGCCGTTCCGCGTCACCGTCGGGCGCGGCACGACGAACTCGCAGCCGACCTACGCGCCCGACGGGCGCCGCATCGCGTTCACCACGTCCCGATTGGGTCCGCCTCAGGTGTATATTACGGACAGCGATGGCGCGAACCCCGAGCTGCTGACGACGAGCGGCTTCGGTGACCAGCTCTATCGCGCCGACCCGTCGTGGTCGCCCGATGGGCGGTTCGTCGCGTTCTCGACCCAGGTCGAAGGGCGCTTCCAGATCGCCACGATCGGGCTGCGGGACCGGGGCGTGAAGCAGCACACGGTCGAGGGGATCAACGAGGACCCGTCGTGGGCGCCCGACGCGCGGCACCTCGTCTTCACCTCGTCCCGCACGGGCGCCAAGCAGTTGTGGGTGTTGGACACCGAGTCCGGCCGTCTGCGGCAGCTGACGACGGGCGCGGCATCGCGAATGGCGGCCTGGTCGCCACGATTCTCCACGGCGCGCTGAGTCGGCGTGCCTCGTCATCCCTCCCCTTCAGGAGCCCCCACCTTATGAAGATCCGTCCCAGCCTCATCGCCGCCATCGTCGCGGCCGCCATCGGCACCACGGCGTGCCCGTCGCCGGCCCCGCAGGCCGCCCCGACGCCGACCGTCAACCAGGACTCGATCGACGCGGCCGCCCGCGCCCGCGCCGCCGCCGAGGCCGCCGAGCGCGAGCGCCTCGAGCGCGAGCGTCTCGCCCGCGAGGCCGCCGAGCGTGAGCGTCTCGAGCGTGAGCGTCTCGAGCGCGAGCGCCTCGCCGCAGAGGCCCGTGCGCGCGAGGCCGTCGACGCCGCGCGTCGCATGTTCGCCACCGCGATCTACTTCGAGCTCGACAAGTCGGACCTCACCGCCGACGCCCGGTCGCTGCTCGACGCCAAGCTGCCGCTGCTCCGCGCGAACCCGAACATCCGCATCCGCATCGCCGGCCACGCCGACGAGCGCGGCTCGGACGAGTACAACGTCACGCTCAGCCAGAAGCGCGCCGCCTCGGCGAAGCGCTATCTGGTCGACCAGGGCATCGCCGCGGACCGCATCGACGTCGTCGGCTTCGGCGAGGAGCGCCCGGCGATGACCGGTTCCACCGAGGACGCGTGGGCCCGCAACCGTCGCGACGAGTTCGAGATCATCGTCGGCGGTGAGACCCTGCGCCTCCCGCAGTGAGCCTGACCGCGATCCGTCGCGCGATGCTCGCGCCGGCCGTCATCCTGACGGCCGGCGCGTGCTTCGCGACGCGGAACGATGTCCGCGTGCTGCAGACCGACCTGCAGACGATGCGGCAGGAGGCGGCGACCGCGAAGGCCGAGGCCGAGCGGCGCGACGCCGACCGCGTGACGCAGCTGGCCCGCACCGACAGCGCGCTCGGCGAGATCGCGCGACTGCTCGGCACGGTGACCGACTCCGTCCGCGCGATGCACGCCACCACCATGCGGCTCCGCGGCGACGTCCGTGAGGACCTCGTCGCGATCCGCCAGCAGCTGATCACCGTGGAGGCGCGCGTCGGCACGTCGGCGCAGCGCATCCAGGAACTCCGCGCGGACCTCGAGGCCGACGCGGTGGAACGTTCCGCGCCGACGACGACGGCGGTCGATACGACGAAGCCGCCGGCCGCCGGCAGTCCCGGCGCCGCCGGCACGACGCCCGCGGGGCCCGGCCCGGCGCAGCTCTACCAGATGGCCGAGGACCAGCGCCGCCGCGGCAGCTACGGCTCGGCGCGCGGCGCGTACGGCTCGCTGCTCACGCAATTCCCGCGCTCCGACCTCGCCCCCGATGCGCTCTTCGGCATCGCGCAGGCGTTCGAGAGCGAGGGGAAGGGCGCGTCGGCGGATTCGGTCTACCAGCTCGTGGTGACGCAGTACCCGCAGTCGGAGCGGGCGCCGACCGCGCTCTACAAGCGCGCGACGGCGATGCGCGTCGCCGGCCGCGCCGACGACGCGAAGGCGCTGTACCAGCAGATCGTCACCAAGTATCCCCGCAGCGAAGCCGCCGTGCTCGCCGAGAGCTTCCTCGGGACGGCGCGAAAGCCCTGAGCACGCCCTAAGCACGCCCTGAGCCCCTTCCGCCGGCCGCGCCGGCAGTTCGGATCGGAATGACGGACGGACCCTCGGGCGAGATGCCCTTCCTCGAACACCTGGAGGAGCTGCGCTACCGGCTCCTCTGGGCGGTCGGGTCGCTCCTGGTGGCGATGATGATCGCCTTCACGGTCATGCTCCGCCCCTCGTTCGACATCATCGGCTACTTCGCGGCGCCGATACTTCCGATGCTGCCGAACCACAAGCTGATCGTGACGAACCCGGTGGACCCGGTCACGATCCGGCTCAAGATCGCCTTCGCGTTCGGCATCGTGATCGCGTCGCCGGTGATCCTCTACCAGATCTGGGCCTTCCTCTCGCCGGCTCTCCACCGGCACGAGAAGAAGCTCGTGATGCCCGTGCTCGGCGGCGCCGCACTGCTCTTCGGCACTGGGGTATGGGTGGGATGGCGCTACGCCCTCCCCGCGATGCTGAACGTCCTGATGACGTTCCAGGCCGACTCGCTGCAGATGATGCCCACCGCGACCGAGTACTTCGGGTTCATGGTGACGATCTGCGTGTCGTTCGGCGCGGTGATGCAGCTGCCGATCGTCGTGATGGCGCTGACCGCGCTCGGTTTCGTCACGCCATCGCTGCTCTCGAGGTACCGCCGCCACGCGATGGCCGGCAGCGTGGTCGTCTCGGCGATCATCACGCCGGGCGACCTGATCACGATGACCGTGATCATGGCGCTGCCGTTGTACGCCCTCTACGAGGTGAGCATCATCGTCTCGTGGTTCACGTTCCGCGCGAAGCAGCGGAAGGCGAGGAACGCCGGCCAGGTGGGGGAGGCGGCGGCCTGATGCGCGGGGCGCCGCGGGCGCGCGCGCTCGTCCTGTTCGCGGGCGTGCTCGGTTCGCTCGCGACCGCCCCGACGCTCGCACCGGCCCTCGGCGCGCAGTCGCGCCCCGATCGTCCGCGGCCGGCGAACCCGGTCCCCCAGCGTCCCACCCGCGGCCAGGTGCCCGGGCAGGGCGGGATGCAGGACCCGTCGCGCCTCACGCGGGTGACCGCCGACGATACGCTCAGCACGGCGCGCCGCGACACCACGGCGCGGCCGAAGCTGGTCGACTGGGCGCCCGACGACTCGGTGATGAAGGCGCTGCTCGAGCGGCAGGGCTACACCGTCGTCCGCTACCAGGCGAAGGACGTCACGTTCGCGGCCGCCGGTCGCACGATGACGCTGACCGGCCGCGACTCCGTGCGCGCCGCCGTGCAGCGCGACTCGACGCTCCTCGTCGCCGATACGATCTCGTACAGCGACTCCCTGAAGCTCATCGCCGCCAGGGGCGACACGATCGTGATGCGCGACCCGGCGCAGGCCTCGGACGTGCTGGGGCACCGCGAGCTCAGCTACGACGTCGAGCGGCGCGAGGGCCGGACGCGCGAGTTCAGCACCGTCGCGAACTCCGGCGCCGACTGGCGGATCCAGGCGCACCGCGCCGCGTTCGTCACCGACTCCAGCGCCGACGAGAACGTCGTCTACGGCCGCGACGGGCTCATCACCTCCTGCCTCGACTCCGTCCCGCACTACCACTTCCTCGCGAAGGAGCTGAAGCGGGTGAGCGGGAGCGTGATCGTCGCGCGGCCGGCGATCCTGTACGTGCAGGACGTCCCGGTGATGTGGCTGCCGTTCATCTTCCAGGACATCCGCGACGGGCGCCGTTCGGGCATGCTGCCGCCCCGCGTCGGCTTCGCCGAGCTCGTGCGCAACAGTCCGACCTACCGCCGGAACGTCGAGAACCTCGGCTACTACTTCGCGATCAACGATTTCGTGGACGCGCAGGTGTCGATGGATTGGCGCTCCAGCGCGCGCGCGACGGTCCAGGATCCGGGCTGGACCCGGGTCAACGGCGAGCTGCGCTATCGCTGGCTCGACCGCTTCATCTCGGGGTCGGTGGCGCTCTCGCGCATGGGCACGAGCGCGGGCACGCGCAACACGACCATCAGCTGGTCGCACGCGCAGGAGTTCTCGTCGCGCACGCGCTTCAACTCGTCGATCAACTACGCGACGAGCACGCAGATGGTGCGGCAGACGGCGTTCAATCCCGCGGCCGCCGCGGCGACCATCGCGTCGGCGATGAACCTCGTCCGCACGCAGGGGCCGTTCTCGATCAACCTCGGCGGCACGCAGCGGCAGTACCCGGGCCGCGACCAGGTCGACCGCACCTTCCCGTCGCTGAACATCGGGTCGAAGCCGCTCGAGATCGGCGACTGGTTCGTGCTGACGCCGACGCTCGCCGTGACCGGCAGCCAGTCGCTGAACCTCGACGCGACCGGCGACTTCGCCTACCGCTACATCGACCGCGGCGCCGGCGTCCTCGACTCGGTGCGCCTCAAGCGCAACTCGAGCCAGGCGTCGATCACCCTGGGCACGCCGTTCAAGATCAAGGACTTCCAGGTCCAGAGCGGGCTCAAGTTCACGAATGCGATCCAGGACTACCCGCAGATCATCACGGTCCGCGACCCGGCCGACACGTCGGTCCGCATCGACCGCGTCTACGCGTCCACCTACAACTCGGTGTTCGACTTCGACCTCTCGGTCGGGCTGCCGCAGTTCTTCCAGGGCACCTGGAACCTCGCGCCGAGCGTCTCGGCGTCGAACGTGGACAACAACGGCTTCGCGGTGCGCACGCACCTGTCGAACGGGGCCTGGGTCACGCAGAGCAAGCGCCTCTCGTACGGCCTCTCGGTCACGCCGACGGTGTTCAAGCTCTTCCGCGGCGTCGGGCGCGTCGAGCGCTTCCGCCACGCCATCACGCCGACGCTGCAGTACAGCTACTCGCCGGCGGCCAGCGTGAGCGACGAGTTCCTCGCGGCCGTGAACAAGGTCCCCGGCGGCTACCTCGGCGCGCTCGCGCAGAACCGCGTCACCTTCGGCCTCGCGACGAACATCGAGGCGAAGTTGCGGACGCGCGGCGACACCACGAGCGAACGCGAGGGCGGGAACGGCGAGAAGCTGAAGGTGGTCTCGCTGCAGTTCACGCCGCTCATCTGGGACTTCGAGCGCCAGCGGGTGACCGGGAAGAGCGGGTTCTCGACCGACCGCTGGGGCTACACGTTCCGCTCGGACCTCCTCCCCGGCTTCGATCTCGGCGTCGACTACTCGCTCTTCCAGGGCAGCTACCTGAGCGACACCGCGGTCTTCAAGCCGTACCGCACCGACGTGCGCGCGTCGTTCAGCCTCGACGCGAACTCGGCGATCGTGCGCGGACTCGGCCGGCTCTTCGGCGTCGCGCCGGCGAAGCCGCAGGGAGCGCCGGGCGGCGGCCGTCCCGGCGGCAACGACCTCGGCGGCCAGGTCTCGACCATGGGCGCCCAGCAGGGCCTCGGTGCGCTCACCGGTACTCGCACCCGCGGGATGGTCTCGGAGATCCCGAACGGGCAGGGCTTCAGCGCGTCGTTCAACGTGAGTTCGACTCGCCAGCGGCCGCCGGTCGGCGGGCGCGTCGTGGACTTCGATCCCCGGACGCAGTGCACGGCGTTCACGCCGGGCACGATCCTCTACGACTCCTGCATCCGGCGCGCCGAGGCGGATGCGTACAATCGCGACCAGAGCGGGAACGGCGTCCCGGGCGGGACGCTCTACCGCGTGCCGCCGACGACGACCGTCGGCTTCCGCACGAACTTCAATCTCACGCCGAAGTGGGCGGCGAGCTGGAGCACCAACTACGACGTGGAGCGGAGCGAGTTCGCGACGCAGGTCGTGACGCTGCAGCGCGAGCTGCACGACTGGCGGGCCGTCTTCGGCTTCACCCAGGCGCCGAACGGCAACTTCGCCTTTACATTCTTCATCTCGCTCAAGGCGCAGCCGGAGATCAAGATGGACTACGACCGCGCCACCATCCGCCCTTCCGCGACGCTCCAGAATCCGTGACCGCTCCCCTCCAGCTCGACGGCGCCTCCCTCACCATCGCTGATGTCCTCGAGGTCGCCGACGGGCGGCGTAGTGTGCAGCTCGCACCCGCTGCGCGCGAGCGGATGCGCGGCACCCGCGCCATCGTCGAGGGACTCGCGGCGCGCGGCGAGGCGGTCTACGGGGTCACGACGGGCTTCGGCAAGCTCTCCGACATCGCCATCCCGCCCGGCCAGCTCGCGCAACTGCAGGTGAACCTGGTCCGGTCGCACGCGGCGGGCGTCGGGCCGCGGCTGCCGCGGCGCGAGGTGCGCGCGATGATGCTGCTGCGCGCGAACGCGATCGCGAAGGGCTTCTCGGGCGCCCGTCCCGAACTCGCCGAGCTGCTCTGCGCGATGCTCGAAGCGGGGCTCCACCCCGACGTGCCGGAGCAGGGGAGCGTCGGCGCGAGCGGCGACCTCGCGCCGCTCGCGCACCTCGCGCTCTCGCTGATCGGCGAGGGGACGCTGCACCACGCGCATGGCTCCGGGCTGGCGGCCGAGGTGCTGAAGGCGCACGGGCTGTCGCCCGCCGCGCTCGGCCCGAAGGAAGGCCTCGCGCTGATCAACGGCACGCAGGCGCACACCGCGGTCGGGTCGCTCGCGCTCGTCGGCGCGCAGCGCTGCTGGCGCACGGCGCACGTCGCGGGCGCGCAGACGCTCGAGGCGCTGCTCGGCACGCCGGTCGCGTTCGACCCCCGCATCCACGCCGCGCGCGGGCAGCCGGGCCAGATGGAGTCGGCGGCGCTGCTGCGCGAGCTCCTCCGCGACTCGGAGATCCGCGAGTCGCACCGGCACGGCGACGCGCGCGTGCAGGACGCCTACGCGCTCCGCTGCATGCCGCAGGTGCACGGGCCCGTGCTCGAGGCGGTGCGCTTCGCCGAACGGCTGCTGCAGGGCGAACTGAACGCGGCGACGGACAACCCGCTGGTGTTCGACGACGGCACGATGCTCTCGGGCGGCAACTTCCACGGCCAGGCCGCCGCGATGGCGCTCGACGTGCTCGCGATCGCGATGACGAACCTCGCGGTCATGAGCGAGCGGCGCATCGACCGCCTCGTGCACCCCGACCTCAACGAGGGGCTCCCGCCTTTCCTCTCGGCCACGGCCGGCGTGAGCTCGGGTTTCATGATGGCGCAGGTGACCGCCGCCGCGATCACGAGCGAGTGCAAGATCCTCGCCCACCCGGCGAGCGTGGACACGATCCCGACCGACGGCAGCAAGGAGGACGTCGTCCCGATGGCGATGGGGGCGGCGACGAAGCTGCGGAAGGTGGTGCGCAACCTCGAGCTCGTGCTCGCGATCGAGCTGATGTGCGGCGCGCAGGGCATCGACTGCCGCCGGCCGCTCAAGGCGGGCGCGGGCGTCGAGCGGGCCTACGCGACGGTGCGCGGGCTCGTCGCGCCGCTCACCGAGGACCGCGTGCTCGGCCCCGACATCGAGCGCCTCGCCGACGCGGTCGCGTCGGGCGCGTTCTAGC